>SVQM01000011.1 GCA_015065335.1 Oscillospiraceae bacterium
TTCTCTCTTACGCAGCCCCCACAACAGTTGCCAACGCCAACAATGAGAACTATCTTAAAAACCAACAGCTTATCCTTGAAAACAAGGCTCTTTTTATGCCTAACGGTACATGGGTACCTGATGAAATGAAGGATGCAGTCCGTGCAGATGGCTTTGAGTGGGGCTTTATGGCACTTCCTGCCGGAGAATCGGGTGACAGATATTCCTATACCTTCTTTGAGCAGGTATGGATCCCGAAAGGAGCAAAAAATGCAGATATCGCAAAAGATTTTATAGCGTATCTGTACTCCGATGACGCTATCGAAAATTTTACACAAGCAGGAGCGATACAGCCTGTAAAAGGTCTTTCTAAAAAGCTCGACGGAGAAAAGAAGCTTTATTACAGCATTTATGATAACGGTGCAAAGGCTGTAATGGGACAATTTGCAACCACCGCACCTGTTGAAGGTGTAAGCATTAGTACCGCTATGTTTGATACGGTAAACAGTGTACTTTCAGGTGATAAGACCGTTGATGAATGGCGTGCAAGAGTAAAGGAAGCATCTGACAAGCTTAGAGCCACACTAAAATGACGAAAAGAAAACTAAACGGAAAAAGTATCTTTGTATTTCTTTGCACTACACCGGCGCTGATCTTATTTTTAGTATTTATGCTGTATCCGGTAATAAATGTTTTCAGAATGTCGCTTTACAAATGGGGCGGATATTCAGACACAAGAACTTTTGTTGGACTTAATAACTTCAAAATACTTTTGAAAGATGAGCGTTTTATAAGATCAGCCCAGAATTCTATTCTTCTTATCACACTTGTAACGATCATTACTATCACATTGGCGCTGACATTTGCTGCAGTTCTCGTTCGATCAAAGATAAAAGGTAAAGGCTTTTTCAGAATAATTTTCTATATCCCGAACATTTTGTCTGTCGTAGTCATTGCAGCTATATTTTCCGCTGTGTATGATCCAACACGAGGTATTCTCACCGGAATCACTTCCCTTTTTACGGGAGGTGATCCGGTACTTTGGCTCGGAGAAAGAAAGCTTGCGATCTACAGCATAGGCATAGCAATGATCTGGCAAGCGGTGGGTTATTATATGGTAATGTATATGGCAGGAATGTCCTCTGTTCCCGAGAGTATTTATGAGGCATCATCCATTGAGGGAGCAGGAGGAATAAAGCAATTCTTTCTTATAACTTTACCACTCATATGGGAAAACGTAAGAACAACTCTCACATTTTATATTATCAGTAATATCAATATCAGCTTTCTTATCGTCAGAGCACTTACAGGAGGCGGTCCCGACGGTGCCACTCATGTATTCTTGAGCTATATGTACGATCAGGCATATACAAATTCAAGCTATGGATACGGTATGGCTATCGGTGTTATAGTATTTCTCTTTTCATTTTTGCTGTCACTCATAATCAACCTTATCACCAAACGAGAGATAATTACAGAATAACGGAGCACATTTTGAAAAATCAAAACAACCATAGTATTTACAAAGTTTTTATTTACACCGCCCTTATTACCTTTGCTTTATGTGTGATAATTCCAGTGGCATGGGTAATAATGGCATCCTTCAAAGAAAACAGTGAATTCTATAATTCTCCCTGGGTACTGCCGAAAGGATTTCATTTTCAAAATTTTGCAGATGCATGGAAAAAAGCGAACATGGGAGTGTATTTCCTGAATTCTTTCATCGTTACAGTAATGTCGATCGCAATTCTGTTGATCGTCGCCATTCCTGCATCATATGCTCTTTCACGATTTGATTTTCACGGAAAAAAGTTTATAAATATGCTTTTTTTAAGCGGACTGTTTATAAATGTGAGTTATATCGTTGTTCCGATATTTTTAATGGTAGTGGATATTGGTGATATTATAGGAAGTCAGGTGCTTCTTAATAACAGATTTGTTCTGTCTCTTATATATGCCGCTACGGCACTTCCCTTTTCGGTCTATCTTCTTTCCGGTTATATGAGAACGATTCCGAAGGCTTATGAAGAAGCGGCAATGATCGACGGTTGCGGATATTCTAAAACAATGATACGTGTTATTCTTCCGATGACAAAGCCCGGTATTCTTACCGTTATTCTTTTTAATTCACTTGCATTCTGGAATGAGTATATCATTTCCCTCACTTTCATGTCCGATGATACAAAGAAAACTCTTCCGGTAGGACTAATGAACCTGATGAAAGCTCAGAATGCGGCTGCTGAATACGGACGACTTTACGCAGGTCTGGTCATCGTAATGCTTCCTACTTTGATACTTTATATGATCGTACAGAAAAAGCTCCTTTCGGGAATGAATGTCGGGGGTATCAAAGGCTGATGAATGAAAAAACAAAAAGATTTCTGATTACGACCGTATGCATCGTCAGCTTTATATCATCAGTTTTTATGACTGTCATGGGAAATATGGCCGAAGGCTACAGCGGAATATTCCTATCTCTCACAGGTCTCGTAATTCTTCTGTTACTTCTGTATTTATACAACAGACAATATAAATAAGAAAGCCGTCGTTTCCCCGACGGTTTTCTTGTTTATGTCATCATAGAGTCGAACTCAGAGTGGTTTGAAATGTCCTTTTCGCCCTAAGCTTCGGGCTGCTCATTTGAAATATACTAATATTCCATCCTTTGCATCCCTCGCTCAGAACAAAAATTACTATTTCAAACTTCCCCGGTCGAGGTAGTTTCGAGATAAAATTTCGTTTTGGTGTGCAGGCATACTGATGTATGTCAAACGACAAAGCGGAATTTTAGCCGGAAATAACCGACCCGGGCAACCTGTGTTCGATTCTATGATGGCATATCATCGGAAACATAAAAAACACTCCTATAACGATTGACAAAAACAGCACAAAAATGATATAATATAATGAAATACTTTTGGCAGGAGGTAAAGATGCTCAAGGCTAAAACAAAAATCGGTTTCGCCGATATAGCGATCTGCATTCTGTCTTTAGCAGCGGCTGTAATCCTTCTGATTTTTGCCTTATCATCATCTTCTCTCACCGCTAATGTTTCAGTCACTTCGGAAAACTTTGAATCTTCATATTCACTAAATGATGATCGCACTGTACAGATCTCGTCATGCGGTTATACGCTTACTCTCGAAATAAAAGATGGAGCTGCCAGAATAGCTAAGTGCGATTGTCCCGATAAGGTATGTGTGTCTACAGGATGGATAAAGGATCGATCAAGGATTATCGTTTGCGCTCCCGCAAAAACTGTTATCCGTATAGAAAACGGCGGAGGTGGCACTGATGTCGATTTTGTCGCAGGAAGGTAAACGCACTCGTATGCTCGCAGTCTCATCGGCATTTCTCTGTGCCGCACTGATGCTGTCACTTGCTGAAAGCATTCTTTTCCCTGCAGGTATCCTCCCATTTCCGGGTGCTAAACCCGGACTTGCAAATGCCGCTATTCTTCTATGTGCAACTACTATCGGAAAGCGGTATTCTGCCGCAGTCTCATTTTCCAGAGTTCTGCTCATGTTCTTTCTTTTCGGGAACGGGACATCCGTTCTGTATTCGCTATCGGGAGCTACACTATCCTTCCTCGGTATCCTGCTTTTTTGTAATTCCCAAAAAATCAGCTTTCTCGGCAAAAGCGTGATCTGTGCTATACTTCATAATACTGCTCAGCTCATTTGCGCATCCTTCATCATAGATCTCTCTATGATAACACTGTTTCCCTGGATGCTCATTACTGCCGTGATTTGCGGGGCTTTTACCGGGATCCTTTTGAATTTTATATATGATCCCGTTTACATTCACACCAAAAAATTTACACGGAATACGTAACCTATTCCAAGCGTATTATTCTATATATCTCTAAATAAGAGAGGTCTGATTATGATTAAAAGAATACTTACTGCTTTTATACTGATATCTGTCGCTTTAATGTCATTTTCAGGATGCGGTGATAAATCGGACAATGATCTCACATCTCATGATTTTATTGCTATGGATACTGTCTTTACCATCAGCATCGGAAAAATCGCCGTTGACAGCGGAACAGACGACACCGACGTATTTTCAGAATGTCGGAAACTGACAGAAGAAATCGACAGTGTTCTCTCCGCAACTGATCCTGATTCCGATGTCTTCAATCTTAATTCCGATATCAATGCTTTTTTCGATGCGGACCCTATTCTCATTGACGTATTGTCTACTGCTCTTGACATTTCCGAACTGACAGGAGGAACCTATGATCCCACTGTAGGACAACTCACTTCTCTTTGGAATGTTAAGGGAGGAGGACCGGTTCCCGCAGACGACAAGATCGCATATGCGGTAAGCAGAACCGGTCACTCGCTCATTTCAATAAATGACAGCTCCGTTGTTAAGTCTGTCACAGATGTCAAAGTTGATCTCGGCGGTATCGGCAAGGGCTATGCTGCACAAAAAATAGCTGAATATCTTTATGATGCAGGTGTTTCTTACGGAATTATTTCTGCCGGAAGAACAGTCGGAGTGTTTGGCGAAAAGCCCGACGGCAGTTCATTTAAAATAGGCATAGCCGATCCTTTTAACAGCGATGGTATCGTTGGATATCTTTATACCGAAAGCGGCTTTATTTCCGTAGCCGGTGATTATGAGCAATTCTTTGAGGAAAACGGCAAAAAGTATCACCATATAATAGATCCGTCAACGGGTTATCCCTCCGATTCCGGACTTACAAGTGTTGCGGTGATCTCACAAAACGGTGCTGCTGCTGATGCACTTTCCACTGCACTGATGGTCATGGGATACGATAAAGGTATAGCATTTTACAAGGACAGCAGTATTCCGTTTGAGGCAATTTTTATCGGAATCGATGGTTCGGTAAAGACCACCGACGGACTTACTGAGGACAGATTCGAGATCAGTCCCGACTATAAAGTTACCACTGACAATGTATCGGATACAAAAACAAGCGAGTCCTCAGTGACTGCTCCCGATACCTCTGCCACATCCGAGGAGTAAATATACATGATTCCACAAAAGCCAAAAGCTCCTGAGCTTCATTTTTCAGAATATATTTCGTCTGTACGAAGTAAACTTATATCCGAAGGTAAGACGGGTGATAATGCTCCGGGAGTTTATGTAAGAACATTCGGCTGCCAGCAAAATGAAGCTGACAGTGAGAGAATGATGGGTGTTGCCATATCTATGGGATACCGAAAGGTTGAAGCACCCGAGGAGGCAAAGCTAATTCTCGTAAACACCTGTGCCGTGAGAGAACACGCCGAAAAGAAGGCTCTTTCTATCATTGGCTCATACAAGCATATCAAGGATTCCGATTCTGAGGTTATCATCGGTGTCGGAGGTTGTATGGTCACTCAGGGGCATCGAGCTGACAAGCTGAAAATGAGCTATCCTTATGTCAATTTTGTGTTTGATACGGGATCTCTTCACAAGCTTCCTGAGCTCATATGCGGCGCACTGCAAGGCTCTCCCAGAAGGATCGTTTCCTGCGGTGATAGCTTTTCCATCACCGAGGGGATCCCCATAGCCTCGGAAAAATCTTACCGTGGCTGGCTTTCCGTAATGTACGGATGTAATAATTTCTGCTCGTACTGCATCGTACCGTACACCCGTGGACGTGAAAGAAGCCGTCATCCCGATGCGATACTTGCGGAAGCAAGAGAGCTTGTTCGTGGCGGTGCTCTTGACATTACCCTTCTCGGACAAAACGTAAACTCCTTCGGAAACGGTACCGATTTCGGTATGGACATTTCCGATCTTATTCGTGAGATATGCAAGATCCCCGGAGATTTCCGTCTGAGATTCATGACAAGTCATCCGAAGGATGCGTCGGACAAGCTGATCGCTGTTATGGCTGAAGAGGAAAAGGTAGTTCCCCACTTCCATCTGCCGATACAATCCGGCTCAGACGATGTTCTCAGAAGGATGAACAGAAAATATTCTTCAGCGGATTATATGAGAATAATCGAAAAGCTAAAGGCTGCCGTTCCCGATGTCAGTATAACCTCTGACATAATCGTCGGATTCCCGGGTGAGACTGATGCTGATTTCGAGGATACTCTAAAAATCATCCGTGAGGTAGAATATGATATGATATTCTCATTTATCTATTCTCCGAGAACCGGTACTCCTGCTGCTACAATGGAGGGGCAGATACCGAAAGAAGTATCAAATGAACGGTATGAACGGCTCCTTGAACTTCAGAATGACATTTCTCTATCTCGTAACAAGCGTTTTATCGGTCGGGAAATGACTGTTATTGCCGATGAAGTCAGCCGTACAGACAAAAACATGCTTACAGGCAGAGGCGATCCGGTTCGACCTATTCATTTTGCCGGAAGCTCCGATCTTATAGGAAAAAATGTACGGGTGAAGATAACAGATGCTGATACATTCTCACTCCGTGCTGAAATAATTTTATAAATCACGCAACATGCGAAAGGAAATTAAAAAATGGAAAAGATTCTTAACGAAAAAATCACTGAAATGATCCATGCCCTCGGCAAGGAGATCAAGGAGGATCCCAGAGCAGGTGCTCTGCAGACTGCTGCTGATATCTATAATGATTCCGCCGAGCTTCGTACTCTCATCACTGAGTACAATGTTCATCAGACTGCTCTTTCCGCCGAATATTCCAAGGACGATCAGGATGAGGACGTTATCAGAAACATCGAGAAAAGACTTGAAGAGCTCTATAACGAGATCACCAATAACGATGCTTATGTTGCATATACTCAGGCTAAGGATGAATACGACGCTTATTACAGCGAGATCCTCGCTGAGCTTGAGTTTGCTATCACAGGACACAGACCCTGTTCTCACGACTGCTCATCTTGCGGCGGCTGCCACTGATCTTCATATCACAAATAATCTATAACTTTCCCAAGGGAGGTTCTTCACTTGGCATACTCTCCTATGATGCAACAATATTTCGAGATAAAGGATAAATATAAAGATTATATCCTTTTCTTCCGTCTCGGAGATTTTTATGAAATGTTCTTTGAGGATGCTCAGCTCGTATCCCGGGAGCTTGAACTCACCCTCACCGGCAGAGACTGCGGTGAGGGACGTGCGCCTATGTGCGGTGTTCCCTTTCACTCAAGTGAAAGCTACATTGGCAGGCTTATTGAAAAAGGTTACAAGGTAGCGATATGCGAGCAGACAGAGGATCCCGCTGCTGCTAAAGGGATCGTCAAGCGTGAGGTCATCCGTGTCGTCACACCCGGTACTGTTATCGAGACTGAGCTTTTAAACGACGGTGTAAACAATTACCTTTGTACTGTATATTCCGGAAATAACGGAATCGGAATATGCTTCACCGATATTTCTACCGCTTACATAGCTGCTACTTACCTTGAGAATGATGCCGACGGAGCACTTCTTCTCTCAGAGATATCGACATTCTCTCCGAGAGAGATCATTCTCTCCGATGACATCGCAGAATTTAAATCTATTGCATCGTATGCCAAACGTCACGAGCACGAGCTTCTGCTTCAAAGTACTCCCTATCTTTTCGATACACCGAATGGATCCAAAAATGTCGCAAAGCTTTTTGATGTACCTCTTGATTCTCCTGAGCCTATGCTTAAAGCTGTTTCGGCAGCTCTTGAATACATCAGGGAAACTCAGCTCAGGGAGCCTGATTTCTTCGGTAAACTGATAATTTACAAAAACTCCGAGTATCTTGAAATGGATACCTCAACAAGGCGTAATCTTGAGCTTTGTGAGACAATGCTTACAAAAGACAAGCGTGGTTCCCTTCTGTGGGTGCTTGACAAGACCTGCACCTCCGCAGGTGCAAGAATGCTTCGTTACAGGATCGAGCATCCCCTTACAGATGCCGCTAAGATCACAGCAAGACAGAGATGTGTCGGTGCACTTCTCGACGGATTTATGCTCCGTGAGGAACTTAGACTATCACTTGAACAGGTCCTTGATCTTGAACGTCTTATGACCAGGATCACTTATAAAACTGCCGGAGCAAGGGAGCTTCGTGCCGTTGCACAGACTGCATCCGTCATTCCCGCTATTAAATCCATGCTCTCGGAATCCGATTCACCCGAGCTTCGGGAGCTCGGAAGCGGAATGGATATGCTTTCGGATATTTATGCTCTTATCGATGAAGCAATAGTTGAATCACCACCCTTTCAGGTACGTGAAGGCGGAATAATCAAAGACGGATATTCTGCTGAGGTCGATGAGCTTCGCTCGATCATCAATGACAGTGAAAGCTGGCTTCGCAGGATAGAGGATGAGGAGCGAGAAAAAACAGGTCTTAAAAATCTGAAGATCGGATATAACCGTGTATTCGGTTATTATATCGAAATGCCTCGTTCCGCATCGGAAAAAGCCCCCGATGGGTATATAAGAAAGCAAACTCTCTCAAACAGTGAGAGATATATTACGGAAACCCTCAAAGAGGCTGAATCCACTATCCTCGGTGCATCCGATAAGATCAAAACCATTGAATACGAGCTTTTTGCCGATATACGTGATAAGATAGCTGAGGCTGATCTGAGGATCAGACAGACCGCTTCCGCACTTGCAGAGCTTGATTTCTTCATCTCCCTCGCCAGCGCCGCCGCCTCGGGTGGATACGTATGTCCCACTATTACCGAAGGTGATACCGTTGATATAAAAGACGGACGACATCCTGTTGTTGAACAGTTTGTACGTGATTCGTATTTTGTTCCCAATGACAGCCTTCTCGATTGCCGTCAGAACAGACTTCTTCTTATCACAGGTCCTAATATGGCAGGTAAATCGACATATATGAGACAGACTGCGCTCATCATCCTTATGGCGCAGATCGGCTCATTTGTACCTGCATCATCTGCCACCATCGGTATCGTTGATAAGCTGTTTACAAGAGTCGGTGCTTCCGATGATCTTGCGGCAGGTCAATCCACCTTCATGCTTGAAATGAAGGAAGTTGCGTATATTCTTAAAAACGCTACCAAAAGGAGCTTTATTATCTATGATGAGATCGGCCGAGGTACAAGCACATACGACGGCATGAGCATTGCCCGTGCCGTTGCCGAATACACCGCAGGCAAAAATCTCGGTGCAAAGGCAATGTTTGCAACTCATTATCATGAGCTTACGGAGCTTGAAGAAAAATTCGATGGGATCGTCAATTATAATGTAGCCGCAAAAAAACGAGGTGACGATGTAACTTTCCTTCGTAAGATCGTTCGCGGGCCTGCTGATGACAGCTACGGAATCGAAGTGGCAAAGCTCGCCGGTGTTCCCGACAAGGTCATAAAACGCTCAAAAGAGATCCTCTCTGATCTCGAATCCGATTCCCCAAAAAACACAACAATTTCTCAAAAAGATTCTCCAGCTGATAATTTCAGCATCTTTGATACAGTAGCTGAAGATATCAAACGAGAGATATCTCTTACCGATATAAATACTCTTACACCAATTGAAGCCATGAATCTTATCTACGATTGGAAAAGACGACTTTCGTAAAATAAAGGAGGTGACGCCGTGGCTGGAAAAATCAATGTACTCGGATTTGAGATCGCCAACATGATCGCCGCAGGTGAGGTCGTTGACAGACCTGCATCCGCTGTCAAGGAGCTTGTAGAAAACTCTCTTGACGCAGGTGCTACTTCGATCACCGTTGAAATACGCCGCGGCGGAATCGGTTTTATCCGTGTATCGGACAATGGCTGCGGTATGGACTTTGAGGATGTGCCTCTCGCAGTCCTGAGGCACGCTACAAGCAAGATAAGCAGTGCAGAGGATCTCTCAGCCATATGCACTCTCGGATTCAGAGGAGAGGCTCTGGCGGCCATCTCAGCGGTGTCACACCTAAAGATACTTACACGCACTGCAGATGTTCAGATGGGAACACTTCTTTGCTGTGACGGCGGAGAGATAACCGAATACTCCGAAACGGGATGTGCTGTCGGAACAACGATAATTGCCGAAGAACTTTTCTACAATGTTCCCGCAAGGCGCAAGTTCATGAAAAAGGATTCCACTGAAGCGGCTGCGGTAACGGCAGTTATGGAAAAACTGGCACTCTCATCTCCCGATGTGTCCTTTAAATATGTTCTCGACGGTGTTGTCAGATTTGTCACACCCGGTGACGGAGATCTGTATGGAGCAGCTTACGTGATCTTTGGCAGAGATGCCGCATCAAGACTCATAAAGCTTGACCGCACTGACAGCGGAATACGTGTATGGGGCTTCACCTCCGAGCCGGATTACGTGCGTTCCAATCACAATATGCAGTATTTCTTCATCAACGGAAGATATATCCGCAGTCGTACGATAACCGCTGCCGTTGACAATGCTTATTCTACAAGAATCGCTAAGGAACGTTTCGCTTTCTGCATTCTTAACATTGAGATCACACCAGGTCTTGTGGACGTTAATGTACACCCGTCAAAGCTTGAGGTCAAATTCACCAACGAACGGCTTATATACGAGGCTGTTTATTATGCTGTGCTCGATGTTGTAACGAGTGACACATCAATGCCTGAGCTTGATATTCCGACACCTGCTCCTGCACAGCCACATCCTGTTAATACTGTTATTGAAGCAAAGCCTTCTATAGCTGTAGAGGATCTGATACCCAAAGCTGATGCATCGCAATTCAAAAGTATATATTCTTCCCCACCTGCTGTTGATGCAAAGCCGAGTATCTCACCCGTAAACAAATCCTCATGGGTGGATGACACTACTGCGGCGGAAGTAAAAAATCCTTTTACCCCGACAGAGCCATCAAAGCAGATACGCATAAGCGATATAAACAGAGTATCTGTCGATAACATTGACACAACACCAAAAATCAACATTCCCCCTCGGTCCGAAGAAATATCGACGGACACCAGTACCGCTGATTACAAATCATCTGCTCTACCCGAGGAGCCTGCACCGTCAAGATCCGAGGATAACATCACCGAGACCACAGAGGCCGCTCCGGATATTCCGGAATACCGTATCATCGGTGAAGCTTACAATTGCTATGTTATAGTTGAGCTTGAGGACAGACTGATCTTCATAGATAAACATGCGGCACATGAACGTATTATCTTTGATGAACTTTGCAGAAAGCTTCGTGAAAGTACTACTCACGGTCAGGTCCTTCTCTTCCCTATAAGACAAAAGATAACCGCTGACGAATCCGAGGCTCTTGATGAATACAGAGATTCATTCGAAAAGCTTGGTTTCGTCTTTGAATGCGATAAGATACGAAATGAAGTGGTTATTTCCGCCATCCCTGAGGAGATAGGCAGAGACAGTGCCCCCGATATGCTCGTATCCCTTGCAGGACAGCTTGCAGAGGGTATTGGCACAATTGATGCTGCAGGAATAGAATTCTTCGAAAAAAAGCTGTTTCAAGCTTCATGCAAAGCGGCAATCAAAGGCGGTCGGGTGTATCGAGGTGGCGAGATCGCATACATCTGCGAAAAACTCCTGTGCCGTCCTGCTGACTCAAAGGACAGTGCAATAAAGACCTGCCCTCACGGCAGACCTGTGGCATTTGAACTGCGCAAAAATTCTATTGAAAGGCAATTCTCACGTCTAACGTGATGATTCTTATATGAAAAAATTTACTCTAATCAAGCAAGAAGGCAATGCAAGACGAGGACAGCTTGAAACTCCTCACGGTACCATCCAGACTCCCGTATTCATGAATGTTGCCACTTGCGGTGCTATAAAAGGTGGACTTTCAGCATTTGACCTTGAAGATGTAGGATGCCAGGTAATGCTGTCAAACACATACCATCTGCACATCCGTCCCGGCGACAAGCTCGTCCGTGAAATGGGTGGTATCCGCAAAATGTCCGGTTGGAAGGGTCCCCTTCTCACCGACTCAGGCGGATTCCAGGTATTCTCCCTTTCATCCCTCCGCAAGATCAAGGAAGAAGGTGTGTATTTCGCATCTCACGTTGACGGAAAGCGCATTTTCATGGGTCCCGAGGAATCAATGCAGATCCAGTCAAATCTTGCGTCCACCATTGCAATGGCATTTGACGAGTGTATTGAGAATCCTGCCGAATACAAGTACACCAAAAATTCCTGCGAGCGCACCACACGTTGGCTGGAGAGATGCCGCAAGGAGATGGACAGACTTAATTCCCTGCCCGATACACTCAACCGTGAGCAGATGCTTTTCGGAATCAATCAGGGTAGTACATATGAGGATCTCCGTATCAACCACATGAAGCAGATCCGTGAGATCGAATGTGACGGTTACGCCATCGGCGGACTTGCTGTTGGTGAGACTGCGGATGAAATGTACCGCATAATTGAAGCCGTTGAGCCTTATATGCCCACAGATAAGCCCCGCTACCTCATGGGCGTTGGTACTCCTCAGAACATTCTTGAGGCTGTACACCGTGGTGTGGATTTCTTCGACTGTGTAATGCCTTCGAGAAACGCACGTCACGGTAACGTATTCACATGGCACGGCAAGATGAATGTGATGAATGAGAAGTACAAGAATGACGACCGTCCCATCAGCGAGGGATGCGGATGCGAGGCGTGCAAGCATCACAGCCGTGCGTATATCCGTCACCTTATCAAGGCGAAGGAGTCTCTCGGAATGAGACTTGCGGTAACGCACAATCTGTATTTCTATAATGAACTGATGCAGAAGATAAGAGACGCCCTTGACGGTGGATATTTCGAGAGCTTCTACCAGAAGTATCATGAGCTTTTGGCTACGAGGACTGAGGACTGATTTTAAAACTTATTTTGCGAGGGAGTACCTTTTCGAGAAAAGGTACTCCCTCGCGCTCCCTCCCTAAAAGCTTTTAATCAAACAGGAAAATTACTATCAATTAAGATATAGATTGTCAAAATAAAATCATAATTCTTTAAGCACATAGGAGGAGTACGGGCTAAAAAGCTCGTACTCCATCACAGTCTTATTCAAATCTTATCTTCAATTTCCCGTGCATATCCAAGTGCCTGTTCAGCCTCTACCTCATATCCGTTTTTACGGTGGATATCGGCAATTTCCAGATAAATCTGATAAGCCTCTCTGAACCTTTCAAGCTTTTTACAGCAGTTTGCTATCTCATACTTTCCATCACAGAAGTAGGTTCCTAATTTTTCTGCCTTTTCAAAACTTCCGATAGCTTCATCATATTTTTCCAGATCCATATATATAATTCCGGCAAGAAAATACATTTCCCAGTTATCGGGATACTTCTTTGTAGCCTCATTAAAAACCGATAAAGCCTTTTCAAACTGCTTATCATGCTCGTAAGCTTCTATTAGAAGTAGCCATTCTCTCTCGTCAACCTCTTTCCCCGCTCCGTCAACCTTACACTGCTGCTCCTCTAAATACTTTTTGCCGTCCCCCATTGAAAAAAGCATTTCCATCTTCATCGAAGCGGCTCTTCTGTACGGGAGCGAATTTTTATCGGACTTATCAGACAGGACCTCATCAAACCATTTGAGCGCCTCAGCCATACAGTAATACATCATCGCTTTGTGAAGCCAGGCATAATCCCACTTGTCACGCACGGACAATTCGCCGGATCTCATCAACTTCTGATATTCAAGACGGCATCTGAGAAAGTCCTCCGGATCATTGCTTACTTCGTATACCGCAGACAACCTTTGAGCGTAGTTTTCGTAAGCTACGGACTGTTTTTTAAAAAGATCATCTACCATTACACCGTAAAGCTTAGCTATTTCGGGCAGTAGCAACACATCGGGAAGTGTCGTTCCGCATTCCCATCGTGATACGGTTTGAGTAATAACACAAAGCTTTTCTGCAACTTCTTCCTGGGTGTATTTCTTTGCCAACCTAAACTTCTTCATATTTTCGGAAAACACAGTTGAGTTCATATAAATATCTCCTTTTTGTTTTTTGTAAGCTTACGGTTATATTATATCAGGAGGCACATCCAAAAACAACATCACGTTTTATGACTGAATTCTTGTTTTATGCATAGTTGATATAACGCAAAAAGAGAGTACCAATCGGTACTCCCTTTTCATATTCACTTAGCCAATTTCAAATATCTCTCATACGCATCGTCCCAATCGGATGTGTTCGCAGGCTCATACACCTTCGTCTCCGATGCGGTGGAGAGTGCAGCACGCATTTCGGTGCGGTCCTTGAACTCACCTGCGGCGAGAGCCTGTACTGCGATATTACCCAGTGCTGTCGCCTCAGCAGGGCCTGCCACGACAGTTTTGCCGGTACAATCTGCGGTAAGCTTTGAGAGCATTTCCTCCTTAGTGCCGCCGCCGACTATGTAGATCTTATCGTACTTGCGTCCGCAGAGTGACTCAAGCTTCTCTGCGGTATGACGATAGCAAAGTGCAAGGCTGTCAAAGATACAGCGCACGATCTCACCCTTTGTCTCGGGCACAGGCTGTCCTGTTTCCTTACAGTACTCGGCAATTCTTCCGGGCATATCTCCTGCGGGAGAGAATCTGGGATCATCGGGTACGATAATGGAACGCATAGGCTTCGCCTCTGCCGCCGCACGGCTGAGATCATCGAAGGAGACAACATCACCCTCACGTTTCCACTGTCTGCGTGACTCCTGCTCAAGCCACAGTCCCATAATATTACGGATGAGTGTAATACGTCCGAAGGCACCTCCCTCATTTGAGAATCCCCCTGCAAGTCCTTCGGGCTTGATTACCGGATCGGGAGTTTCTACGCCCATTATTGACCATGTACCGCTGCTGAGGAAGAGGTAGTCGTCCTCGGGACAAGGCACTGCAAGAACAGCGGATGCAGTATCATGTGAAGGTGCGGAGACCACGGACACATTACTGAGACCGCACTCTGCCGCAATATCGGGAAGGACCTTACCACGCACGTCTCCGGGGAAGGATATCTTACCGAAAAGCTCGGGAGAAATTCCCGCTGCTGCGAGAGCCTCTGCGGAAACTGCACGTGCATTTGCGTCGAGGAATCCTCCGGTAGATGCGATGGTGTATTCGCATCCGATCTCGCCTGAAAGAAGGTATGAGAACAGGTCGGGTGTCATGAGTATAGCACCCGCATTATCGGGAAGCCACGGACGGGCAAGTCTGTCTGAAGCAAGCTGATAAATGGTATTGATGCTCTGAGGCATGATACCCGTGATCTCATAAAGGCGCTCACGGGAGATGGTTTTTGATATGTATTCCTCCATTCCGGCGGTGCGTCCGTCACGGTAATGACAAGGGTTAGTCATGAGTGCGCCGTTTTTGTCTATGTAACCGTAGTCAACGCCCCATGTGTCGATGGCAAGGGACTCGATGCCGCCATCCTTTACGGATGCGGCAAGTGCATTCTTTATCTCAAAGAACAGTCGAAGTGTATCCCAGCACATTACGCCGCCTGAGATAACGGGATCGTTTGAGAAGCGGTGCACCTCTTCAAGAGTAAACTTCTCACCGTCAAATTTTCCGTTAATTCCTCGACCGCTTGAACCTCCAAGGTCTACCGCAAGATATTTTTTATAGTTTTTCATAGCCACCTCAAAATTGTATTATTTATTGGGGTTTTACCCCAAACCCCACTTAAACTTTTTTGTAAAAAAGTTTAAGAATCAAAAAACTTTGTTATTATTTATAGGTTTTCGCGGAGGGGGTACGGGGGAGGAACCTTTTTCAAAAGGCTTCTTCCCCGTTAATTTACTTCAGGTCAACTACAGTTACGCCGTAGTCACCCTCACCGTACTGTCCTGCACGGAAATTTTCGATTCTTTTATCTCTCTTGAAATTGGTCCAAAGTGCCGCACGAAGCGCACCTGTTCCCTTTCCGTGAAGAATGGTCACTGACTTAACATGAGCGACCTCGGCTTCATCAAGGTACTTATCAACCACAAACCACGCATCGTCACCTGTCATACCACGTACATCGCAGGTCGCTTTGAAATCACGTGACACCTTTGCGGAATATGCTGCATGAGGGTCTTTTTTCTTTTCGGGCTTTGCTCCCTCGTCAAGGCGAAGGTTATCTATATTCACACGGGACTTCATGTTGCCCATCTGAACCATGCAGTTGCCCTTTTTGTCGGGATCTGCGAGAAGCACAC
Source organism: Oscillospiraceae bacterium (assembly GCA_015065335.1). Taxonomy (GTDB): domain Bacteria; phylum Bacillota; class Clostridia; order Oscillospirales; family CAG-272; genus UMGS1312. The sequence goes on from SVQM01000011.1 coordinate 15,996, forward strand.
CCCTCGTTCCCATCACACGGTGGATTACATTGTCACCCTTTTTAAGAGGTCTCGGGAGAACGTAGTCTTCGTCGTCCTCATATACCGGATTGACCTTATCGTCAGCCTTACGGATAGCACCACGTACATCCTTCTTCGCATTTGCAAGGGATTCACCGAAGTTCTTCTTATCCTGCTCCTTTTTCACCTTATCAAGCTCGGTAAATACATACTCTGCAGAAGCTCTCGCCCCGTCAACGATCTGCTTTGCACGCTTTTCGGCATCACGCTCGATCTTTTCGGAGTTCTCTATTACACGCTTATATTTCTCTTCGCTCTCTCTGCGAAGTTTTTCCATTTCGGCTCGCTCCGAAGCGATCTTTTCCTTTTCCCTCTCAAGCTCAAAACGCATGGTATCAAGCTTCTCGATAACGCTTTCAAACTGTCTGTTCTCTGCATCGACAAGCTGACCTGCACGCTTGATTATTGATTCGTGAAGTCCCAGCCTTTCAGATATTGCAAATGCGTTGGACTTACCGGGTGTACCGATTATCAGCTTATAGGTAGGACGAAGTGTTTTAACGTCAAACTCGCAGGATGCATTTGTCACCCCTTCAGTCTCAAGGGCGAATGCCTTAAGCTCGGCATAGTGCGTTGTCGCCGCAGAAAGTGCACCGATACGGAGCACTCTCTCAAGAATAGCTTCAGCAAGCGCCGCACCTTCAACGGGATCGGTACCTGCTCCAAGCTCATCGAACAGCACAAGTGAATCGGGTGTCAGCTTATCCATAATAGACACGATACCCGCCATATGAGCAGAGAATGTGGAGAGGGACTGCTCGATGGACTGCTCGTCACCGATATCGGCAAAAATATTGTCGAACACGGGGACGACCGATCCCTCTCTGCAAGGAATGTGTAGCCCTGCCTGCGCCATCATCGGGAAAAGCCCAGTTGTTTTCAGAGATACGGTCTTACCGCCTGTATTAGGACCGGTAATAACCATCATGCGGAACTCATCCCCAAGCTCTATTGTTACGGGAACTGTGGTTTTCGGATCAAGGAGAGGGTGTCTCGCCTGCAGGAGAGACAGCTCCTTTCCTTCAGATATCCTCGGACTCACGGCATTCATTCTGCATGAAAGCTCGCCGCAGCCGAATGCAAAGGCAAGATCGGTGATATTACCGTAATTTCTTCTAAGCTCGCCGGAAAAAGCAGATACATTTTCGGAAAGCTCCGCAAGGATGCGCTCGATCTCAAACTTCTCACGGCTTTCAAGCTCACGGATAGCATTGTTCGCCTCCACAACACTTTCGGGCTCTATGAACAATGTTGCACCCGATGATGATGTATCATGAAGAAGTCCGCGTATCTCATTTCTGTATTCCGCCTTTACGGGAATAACATAACGTCCGCCACGCATGGTGACGATATTTTCCTGAAGGTATTTTGAATAATTACCTGAGGTGTATTTAGCGAGGGATTCACGTACATTCGATGCCGCACGCTTAAGAGCACGTCTGATATCTGCAAGTGCAGGACTTGCATCATCTGCAATGAGGTCAACTGAGATTATCGATCGAGAGATTCTTTCTTCAAGGCGTCTGTTAGTATGAAGTCTCTCAAATATCTCATCAAGTACCGTATCGAACTGCTTGTTTTCACGAATATATTCAAGAAGGCTCTGAGCACATTTAAGGTGAGATGCAACTGTCAGGAGATCACCGGGAGACAAAGTAGCGGATTTATCAGCCGCATCACAGATGGAAGAAATGTCCTCTACATGGAAGAAGGAAGGCATACCCTTTATCAGTGACAGATCCTTTGCCGCACTTGTTTCCTTTTGTCGACGCACCACATCATCACGGTCAAAATACGGCGAAAGCATCAACGCCCTTTTTGCCGCACCTGTAGTAGGGCAGGCATCAGCAAGGAGCTTTTTTATCTTATCAAATTCAAGTGTTTTTTGTGAGTTTATCATTTTAATTCCTGTATCAATTTTCAAGTATCATTGATTTATAAAATTCAAGTGAATGGAATCCGTGTTCGAGATGATCGAGAAGATACCTTTCGCAAACATCGCAAAAAAGCTTTAGCTCATTTTCGGGAAGAGTGAACGAAAGGAATCGCTTCTCATCCGAAGATGTTATATATCTCAGTGCCGCAAGCACTGTACTCGTAAGCTTCAGGTGGATCATCGAAGTACTGTTGTCAGTTCTGGCATTTTCAAGAATCACAGGAGTCTTACAATCACCGCATACAAGTCCGCCGTTCATAACATCGAGGTACATTTCCCTGTGAGATACTGCACCGCATCTGCGACAGCATCCGAGATCAGGACAAAAACCCGCCAGATCAGCCGCTTTCATTTCGAATGCGCCTTTTATCTGCTTTAGGGGAATATTCTTCTTTGCAGAAAGTGCATAAAAGGTATTGAGCGTAAGTCTCAAAAGATCATCGTCCACAGTTCCCTCAGGCATCAGATCAAGAGTTATATCCGCAAGATATGATGCAAGGGACAATCTGTCAATATCACTACGAAGCCCGAAAAATGCATCTATAAGCTCCGATTCTGATATATAATAGTATCGCTTGCCACGTCGGAATACAAATGAGCTGTAGGTAAATATCTGAGTAGACACCATATGGGGACTTCTGAGACTGCGGACTCCCTTACCCGAAACATCTATCCTTCCGATACCCTCACACAGTACGGTAAGTATCTTATCTGCCTCACCTGTGTGCACATCACGAAGAACAAGACCTCGGACTTTCAGTTCATTTTCCATAAGGATATACTCTCCGAATCTTTATCAAAGATCTTTCTTATCAAATCCGAAATTACGAAGATCAGAGTCTTTATCTCTCCATCCTTCCTTTACCTTTACCCAAAGATCGAGGAAGACCTTCTTCTGGAAAAATCTCTCCATATCCTCACGGGCGTGAGTACCGATCTTTTTGAGAGTAGCACCGCCCTTACCGATAATAATTCCCTTGTGGGATTCCTTCTCGCAAAAGATCTCAGCACGAACACGGACAAGCTCGTCCTCATCCTCAAATGCTTCGATCATAACAGCAGTACCGTGAGGGATCTCCTCGGAAAGAGTGCGCAGTATCTTCTCACGGATGATCTCCGATGCGATCTGTCTTTCTGGCTGATCGGTTATAATATCACCGTCAAACATCCAAGGTCCTTCAACAAGGAACTTTTCTGCCTCCTCAAGGACTGCATCTACATTTTTACCACCCATTGCACTTGTGGGAACAACAGCCTCAAAATCCATAACATCCGCATATGCCTTTATGGACTCAGCAAGCTCTTCTCTGCGTATAAGATCTATCTTATTAAGCACGAGCATTGCGGGAAGCTCGCTTTTTTTGATCTTCTCCATAAGTGCCAGCTCGATATCACCGGGAGCACGGCCTGCCTCAGCAATAAGGATGACCGCATCCGCTGAACCGATTCCCGCATTAACAGTCTTGTTCATGTATGAACCGAGCTTTGTCCGGGACTTATGTACACCGGGAGTATCAAGGAACACATACTGATCCTCACCCTTGGAAAGTATTCCCGTAATTCTTGTACGTGTAGTCTGAGGCTTTTTTGAAACTACCGCCACCTTTTCACCGAGAATACAGTTCATAAGAGTCGACTTGCCAACATTGGGGCGTCCTACGATTGCTATAAATGCTGTTCTTGTCATGTTTATATTTCCATTTCTTTAGATTTCAATTATTTCTGGTGATTCCAAGCTTTTCCATGATCGCATCCTGAATTGCGAACATCTCACGTTCATCTTCATCTGAGGTCTCATGATCGTAACCGAGAAGATGTAGCATTGAGTGTACTGTTAAAAACGCCACCTCACGCCTGAGGCTATGACCGAACTCTGCTGCCTGCTCCTCGGCTCTTTCGACAGACAAAACCATATCCCCGAGTATTATGGGCTCATCCTCGGACGGTATGTCACCTTCCGCAAAGGTATACATCGGAAAAGACAGCACATCTGTCGGTCTGTCTATATTGCGGTACTTCCTGTTATATTCATGTATTCCTGCATTATCGGTGAAGGTAACAGAAAGCTCCAAGTCACCCTCGACACTGCGGTCACTGAGAGTACCCTCTGCTGCCGCCGTAACGACCGATTTCAGGAATTCCCAATCGTATTCGTTATCAGTATCGGCAGAAAATATTATATTAAGACTCATTATTTTTGTTCTCCTCCTTGCCGGTACGATTTTTTACCTTGTACTTAGCAGCAGAATTTTCACGACGACGTTTATCATTTTCCTCATATGCAAGGATTATCTTCTGTACAAGCCTGTGGCGTACAACATCCTTCTCTGAAAATTCATGGATGCCAATATCGTCTATCCCTCGAAGAATACGCACAGCCTCCAGAAGACCGCTTTTTTTACCGTCGGGAAGATCTGTCTGAGTAAGGTCACCGGTAATTACCACCTTTGATCCGTTACCCATTCTGGTAAGGAACATCTTCATCTGCTCGGGAGTAGTATTCTGTGCCTCATCAAGAATTATAAATGAATCGTCGAGAGTACGTCCTCTCATGTATGCAAGAGGAGCAATCTCAATCGTCATCTTCTCCATCATGCGAGAGCAATTCTCAGCTCCGAGCATTTCATAGAGAGCATCATAAAGAGGTCTAAGGTACGGATCGATCTTTTGCTGAAGATCTCCGGGCAAAAAGCCGAGTCTTTCACCCGCTTCTACCGCAGGACGTGTAAGAATTATACGTGATACTCTTTTTTCTTTAAGTGCCTTTGTAGCCATCGCTACCGCAAGATACGTCTTACCAGTACCTGCAGGTCCGATGCCGAACACAACAGTATTTCTCTCAATAAGCTTTACGTATTTCTGTTGACCTACAGTTTTTGCTTTAATCGGTTTCCCCCTGAGAGTGAGGCAAATGCATCCGTCAAGTCCGAGGAGCTCCTCATAATTCCCGTCACGCACCATTGCAACTGCATAATCTATCTTCTGAGTACCGATATTCTCACCGAGAGATGCCGCTTTTGCAAGATATGAAATGGCGCGTGAGGCAAGCTCAACAGCATCATTCTCACCCTCGATCGTTATTGCATCTCCCACAGCATCCTCATCACCGCGGTTATATATACGAACGCCGAATTCATCCTCTAAAAGCTTTGCATTGCAATCAAAGCTCCCGAAAATATTAAGTGTTGTCTGAACATCCTTAACTGTTATGGTTTTCTTCATTCCCTGATTTTTCCTCATTTTCCTCCGTATCGTATTCCGACACGGAAAATCCGTAATTTGCTGAAATATCGGTTATACCGTATACACAAAGTGTCACCTTGACACCATTTTTTGAAATATCCGTTTTTTCACTTTTTGAAAGCAGCTGGAAGCTGTCGGACATTTCATGAAGCTTCTTTGTCACATCACTGCGAGCCATCGAAACAGCCTCATCCTCAGTTAGCAAAACTGTCTTTTCGACAAGCCTTGAATATTCAGTATTCTTCATCCATACAGGAAGTGAAATCCCGAAAGGAAGAGACAATTTTTCCTCTTCTTTTATTGTACCATAAATGCCACCGTCAATGCTACCCCTATGCGAAAGATTTATGCTTTTTCCGAAGATTTTTAGTTGAATTTCACGCTTTTTTTCGCCTGTCGGTATCTTTTGCTTATATTCAAAGGGTACATAACTGACGATCTCCCTGTACACCTTCGCCAAAACCTCACCGTCGGCATACTCATACCGAACACTATCCTCACCTACATCTATAACTCCTGTTACAAGAAGCTCCCCCTTTTTTACTGTATCACCATATTCCACGACAGCTTTGCCGTTTTTTATCCTGCATATTTCAACAATACCATCCTCCGCTGCAATGATGTTGGCAAAACGCCCCTCAGCCGGCGGATCTTCCACAGGTACCACCCTTTTTTCTCTCACCTCAACACGTGCGAGGTTTCCATCCATGTTGACAGATACCCACGCAAGCTCGTCTTTATCAATAAGGCAATCGTTTTGAAGCATATCAAAATCCACATCATTTATAAAAATTCCGGGATGAAAGCCTCTGTTCTCAAGTGCCTCAATGATCTCGATATCCGAAATCGTCTTGTTACCCGTAACATCGATATCCCATACGATCCTTCCCGACAGAAGGACCGTAACAAAAAAAATAACTGCTCCTACAAGGATTCCCGGACGGTATTTATATCTCTCAAATAGTAACGGGATACCGAACAACCGCCTGAAACTGCATTCAATACAGTTGTCTTCAGTAAATTCTCTGAGTTTTTTTGCGCTTATATCAGATAGAATTACAGAATATTCATCACACTCTCGCTTTATTGGTTCAGTTGTAAGAGCGTTTACTCTTATGATCTCAATAACTTTTTCTGCATTCGCAGAATCAAATGTACATTTGCACTTGCCGAACACAAGAGACATCAAGAATTTTATCAAAGATTCACCCTCTTTCTATATGTACCGTTTCTATTGTTCCACGTAGCTTCACCCTGCCATCGGCAAATGTATAAAGTTCAAAATCAGTACCGTTACAAATAAACTTCATTCCTTTTCCGCAAAATATCACACAATTGTCTGAGTATTCCGATATCCCCGTACAACCTGTAACAAATATCTCTTTGTCGTTTCTGAGCTCCATATCCATCCCCCACGGCAAAACAGATGAAGGAATATCAAAAATATCGGTGATTTTTTCAACGATGGACCTTTTATCAATTCTTTTTGCTCTCGACATATTTTTCAGTCCCCCATTTCATATATTTACTCTGACTATATTCTATGCCGCTTATGTTCTTATATGTTTTGGGAGAGTAAACCACATGACAGATCTCAGAAAAAAACACGTATATATACTGATAATAATGGTTTTTATTACATTCATCCTGACTTTTTTATCAGAAACGATCACAAGTTCCGTATCGGCAACATTGGAGCTTTGTCAAAAATCTGTTATACCATCACTTTTTCCATTTATAGTTTTATCATCGATCATATCTAAAACAGCCGCCCACCTTATAGGTGATATAAGATCAGATAAGGTTATCCTCATTCCATTTTTTCTCGGAGCTCTTTGCGGATTTCCGGTCGGCGCCTCATCTATAGCTCTGCTTTACAGGAACAACGTTATTTCCAAGAAAAAAGCTGAGTATTTTTGCGCACTATGCAACAATACAGGACCTGCATTTATTATCGGAGTGGTCGGCAAGGAATTCTGGGGAAGCACAGCCATAGGGATCATGTTCTATCTTTGCCAAATTTTATCAGCAGTCATTTGCTTTGCTATATGGTATTGTATTTTAGGCAAACGCACATTTTTATCCGGCGGAGAAAATCATAATATAAAAAAAGCTACCGCAAATCTTCCTTCTGCAAATGTCGATTATTCTGTTTGTACTACTTTTTGTAACTCTGTTACAAGTGCTGTTAGCTCCGTATTGTATATATGCGGTTATATAGTTTTCTTTAAAATGCTGTGTGATATTATAAAATCGATCATATCAGCTTATAGCGGTTCTCGGTTTCTTTGTTCTGTTATCGCTTCAGCTCTCGAATTTACATCAGGCGCATATGCGGCAGCAGAGATCGGAGGTACTGTCGGTATAGCGCTATGCGGATTTGCAATAGGCTTTTCGGGACTTTCAGTGATCGCTCAAAGTGCAAGCTTTCTCTATTCGGCAGGTCTTTCCGCCCTTCCTCTGTTGCGCCTTAAAATTTTAATTGGCGTTTTATCATCAGTTCTTTGCTCTTTTTTCTATAACATCTTAGAATTATCCGAAAATATTATAGAAACCTCCGAACCTGTTTTTTCAGAAAGTCCTTTAAGTTTAACCGCTTTACTGATTTGTATTGCTGCACTTTTAATAAGAATTTTTCTGTTTTTCAAAAACTTATTTAAAAGTCACATTATCGAGTAGCTTAAAACACTTGATTTTTTTCACGTTATAGGATATAATATATTAGATATGAATTTGAGCAGAGGAGATCTGTGTATGGGCAGAAACGGCAAGAACAAACATGATGTAGATAAGGCCTGCATCTACTGTGAAAATGCTATTCCCCTCCATGATCGTGATTTTATGCTTTGCCAAAGGAAAGGCGTTGTAGGCTCAGGCTTTCTTTGTAGGCATTTTTCTTACGATCCCTTAAAACGTGTTCCGGTTCCTCGCCGAAGCATTAGAGAAGATCTCCCCCTTCCCGAATTACCGGAATAGTTTAACTGTAAAAGTTCTAACATAAATTTCACACATCGGAGGATTTAACCTTGATTATCGCCCTTGAAGAAGCAAAACATAAGCTTAATGCCTTTCGTGATAATATCGCTGAGCTCGGCAGTGCCCTCAGGATCGACGAGCTTAATGCAAAGGCTGATGAGCTTGAGGCTACTACTCAGGCTCCCGAATTCTGGAATGATCAGCAGAATTCCGGTAAAGTGCTGCAGGAGATAAAGCGTCTTCGTTCAAAGATCGAAAACTACGAAAATCTCGCTGAGAAGCTTGAGGATACCATCGTTCTCGCAGAAATGGCTATTGAAGAGAATGACGAGAGCATGACTGACGAGATCCTCGCAGAAGTTGAAAACATTGAGAAGGAAGAGGAAAGACAGCGTATCGAGGTCCTCCTCTCCGGCGAATACGATAAGAACAACGCCATCATCTCATTCCATCCGGGTGCCGGCGGTACCGAGGCTCAGGACTGGGCTCTCATGCTCTACCGTATGTACACACGTTGGGGTGAGAAGCACGGATATAACGTAAAGCTCCTTGACTGGCTTGACGGAGAAGAAGCTGGTATCAAGAGTGCCACCATCATGATCGAGGGAACCAACGCCTACGGTTATATGAAAAGCGAAAACGGTGTTCACAGACTTGTCCGTGTGTCACCCTTCGATAGCTCCGGACGCAGACATACATCCTTTGCATCTGTTGAGGTAATGCCTGAATTTGATGATGACAACACCATAGAGATCCGTGACGAGGATCTTGAGATCACTGCACACCGTTCCAGCGGTGCCGGTGGTCAGCACATCAACAAGACCGACTCGGCTATTCGTATCACTCATATTCCTACCGGTATCGTTGTAGGCTGTCAGACCGAGCGAAGCCAGCTTCAGAACAAGGAAACAGCAATGAAGATGCTGAAATCCAAGCTTATGGAGATCAAGGAACGAGAAAAGCTTGAAAGGATCGACGATATCAAAGGTGTCAAGACGAACATTGAGTGGGGTGCTCAGATCCGTTCATATGTTTTCATGCCCTACACTCTCGCTAAGGATACTCGTACAAGCTACGAGGATGGTAATATTCAGGCAGTCATGGATGGTGATATAGACGGCTTCATAAATGCCTACCTGAAAATGAACGCAGGAAAATAATTTAATTCAAGGGGGATTGTGCTTTTGCATTATCCCCTTATGTTTGTGGAGAATACAGTGAAAAAAGAAGCTGACAGACAACAAGCATCCCTTATTTTCGAGGGTATGACCTCCTTTCGTGCAATACTGAAATCACGTTCACGAAAGATCTTACACCTTTGGTTTGACAAAGAACGCCTGGAGAAAAAACAGCGGGAATTTGAATTTATACAGCGTATGGCAACGGATCTCGGATTCGCCGTAGAGCTGTGTCAGAGAGACGCAATTGACTCTCTTGCCACGGGTACATCCCACGGAGGTGTTATCTTTGAATGCGGTGAACGACCTCTCCCCCCTGTTTCAGAGATCGATCTCAGTGCCGTATCTGACGGTATCTCCGGCTTTTACATGATGATCGAAGGGATCGAGGATCCGTATAATTTCGGATATGCACTGCGCTCAGCTTACGCCGCAGGCGTTGCCGGTGTAATACTTTCACCGAGAAACTGGATGAGTGCGGCAGGTGTCGTTTGCCGCTCATCAGCAGGCGCATCTGAGCTTCTGCCTATGTATGTCGGGGAAGCCGAAGAAACTGTAAGTGTTTTAAAGAATAACGGTTTTCGTATAATATGTGCGGGAATACGAGATTCTGTTCCCGTATATGATTGCGATCTTACTCCTCCTATTTTATTTATAGTAGGCGGAGAAAAAAGAGGAATATCATCAAAACTCCTTGCAATGTCCGATTCCGTCGTGCGTCTTGATTACGGGAGAGAATTCAACGGTTCCCTCTCTGCGGCATCAGCCGCTTCAATTCTCGCCTATGAAGTTCTGCGTCAAAACAGAAAGTGATCTCCGTATATGAAATTATATGACATAATCATTCTTGCTACAGCCCTTTCCATGGACGCCTTTGCCGTATCAGTTTGTAAAGGCCTTTCCGTATGTAAAGTCAAATTCCGCCATATGCTCATCTGTGGTATATATTTCGGATTTTTTCAGGCACTTATGCCAACCATCGGTTATTTTGTCGGTGAGGGACTCGGCTGTTATATCTCAACCGTAAGCGATTTCGTAGCATTTGCACTCCTCGCTCTCATCGGTATAAGCATGATAAGAGAATCCTTTGATACTGATAATGATGAATCTTCGGATTTCGGCTTCAAGGCAATGATTATTCTTGCTATCGCCACAAGTATTGATGCTCTTGCGGCAGGATTTACGTTCTCGATCAAGAACGCCTCTATACTTCTCGCTGCTCCTATAATCGGTATCATCACCTTCACATTTTCCTTTATAGGAGTCCGCATAGGTAACATTTTCGGCTGTAGGTACAAAAGCATTTCAGAAAGAGTCGGCGGTATAGTTCTTATTTTAATGGGAATAAAAATACTGCTTGAGCACTTCGGTATAATATAAACTTAATATTTTTACCATAAAATTTACAGTATATCCATTGAAGTTATATAATAAATATGGTATAAATATTTTTATCTTATCTTTAATTGCGTATTTAAGGAGATATTCCAGTGCAATTTTCCGATATTAAAAATAAACTTTCAAATGCAAAAAACATTCTGAGACCAATTCTCAGAAAACTTCGCATTTTCTGGTTTCCTCTTTTATTTTGTTATCTTGAGACCGTGCTCCATTATTTCGCATACAGATCTTTTAGCAATAGTACGATGTGGATAATTCTTTTTTCCGTAGGTCTCGGCTTCTTTTTCACCTTTTTAACAAGTGTTTTTCCTAAAAAAGCGAACGCCATCCTTACATATGTTTTTACCTTTATTTTCACTTTGATCTTTGAGATACAGACTGTTTATTTTGAGATTTTCAAAGGATTTGCTCCCGTATCCTCGGTAAAAATGGGAGCTCAGGCTGTTACAAATTTCACGGGCAGCATGATCGAAGGTATCATGTCATCGCTGTTCTGGATATTCCTTATCCTTCTTCCCTTTTTGTTCCTGTGTATTTTCGGTATTTGGCTACGTCCAAAATTCAATCCTTCCGCAAAGATCATAAACCGATTTATCTCTCTCTTTGCGTCTATAATCCTTCTTTTTGGCACGATCAGTATTATGGCGACATTCTTCTCCGGTACCCCTTCGGTTTATATGACCTTCTCAAGCTCTCGCACGTCAACTGACTCAAGCGTCAATTACTTCGGTCTTAACACCACGATGATCCAGGAGATCCGTTGGATCATCTTCCCCGAATCGGATAAGGCAACCTCAGAAACACTTTCAGACCGTGTTTATCAGACAGGAGCCAATATCGACGAATCTATAGATTTCAAAGAACTTTATGAAAAAGCCGGAGACAATGCAGCGCTCAAAAATCTTACTACTGAGCTTTCCAATATGCCGGTAACACAAAAAAACATTTATACCGGGACCTGTAGTGGTTATAATCTTATCTCGATTTGTGCCGAGGCTTTCTCTCCCGTATTCATAAGTGAGGAGCTCACTCCCACGCTCTATAAGCTTACTAACAGCGGATTTATCTTCGATAATTTCTATGCAACTTTCCCCAACACTACCACTAACGGTGAATATGCATTCTGCACCGGACTCTATCCTGATATGTCACGTGAAAAAACAGATTCCAGCTTCAGTGTATCCACCACTAATTACCTTCCCTATTGCTACGGCAATATCTTCCGTAAAAGTGGTGCCAACGCATATGCTTACCACAACTATGTAGCCGAGTTTTACTACCGCAATTTCACTCATCCTAATATGGGATATCTTTTCAAGGCTGCTAACAGCGGTCTTGATATGGAGATCACATGGCCATCCTCTGACTACGATATGATGAAGGCATCTGTAGACGACTTTATAAGCAGCGGTGAGCAATTTGTTGCTTATTACATGACTTTCAGCGGTCACTATCAGTACACCCTTGCTAATGCGATGAGTGCAAAAAACTGGAATACCGTAAAGGATCTCCCCTATTCTGAGGCAGCACGTGCGTATATCGCTTGCAATCTTGAACTTGAATATGCTCTGACTTATCTGATGGAGCAGCTTGAGGGAGCCGGGATCGCCGATAAAACCGTAATTGTGCTCACAACCGATCATTATCCTTACGGTCTTACTGATGAGCAGTATGCGGAGCTTGCAGGACATGAAATAAATGATGTGTTCGACAAACAAAAGAACAGCTTTATTTGTTATGTACCCGGAATGGATCCTGTTCACGTTGATGAGTATTGCTCCACCGTTGATATACTGCCGACAGTTCTGAATCTTTTTGGATTCACTTATGATTCACGTCTTCTCGTAGGACAGGATGTACTTGATCCCGATGCTGAGCATGTTGCTATTATGGCTGACGGTAGTTTTATTGCCGATGGTATTTCTTATGATGCCTCGAAGATCGCATACTCATACGACAACATGACTGATGAGGAATTTGTTCGTGGTGAAAAGCTGTATAAAGCAGTTCAGAAACGTTTCTACGTAAGTACCGAGATCCTGAACAACGATTACTATAAGTTCGTATTCGATGTGTCATCTGATTCAGAAAAGATCGACGATCTCACAAGTCCCTATGAAGATGTGGGAATAATGACACAGTCTCCCGTTTATTTTGTGCTGAAGCATGACATAATGGATCCTTCGTCGGAGACAAACTTTGGACTTTATGAAAATTGTCCTATTATCACCGTTATAGATTCTATGTACAGAGTAGCTGATAATGTATATGGGGAAGATAAAAATTCTTATGATGACGGTGCATACAGAGACAAAAACTGTCCTTTCTTTGCTTCCGAAAAGCATACAGATGCTATTATCTGGGCATATCGTCATGGTATTTTAATTGATGACGGACTTATACCACATGATCTGAACAGTACTATCACTCTCGGACAGTTCGCCATCTTAATTGAGAGGTCTGCTGATTACTTCGGAATGAGCACCTATCTCGAATGGAGCCTTCTCAAAAACTCCACTGTATATTATCGATATCTTGATGAGCGTATACTACACGCTTCACTTTTCTGTCGGGAAATGAACATTATCATCGGCGACGGAAATAAAGATTACGTATTCTACACATCAACTGCTACTTTGACCAAGTATTTTGTTGTTGAGTCTATCTACAGATTGTGCTCATACTATGTAATGCCGGGAACCGAACAATGATATAGTGATAACATTAGCACACTTCACTGAGCAGTGTGCTAATGTTCATCATTCAAAAAGCTCATCACATAGTGATGAGCTTTTTTGGTTGACCCATCGGAGAGTCAGAACTGACGGAGTTCGACTCTCCTACGTAAAAAGCCCATCACTATGTGATGAGCTTTTTTGGTGGTGAGCCATCGGAGAGTCAGAACTGACGGAGTTCGACTCTCCTACGTAAAAAGCTCATCACACAGTGATGAGCTTTTTTGGTGACCCATCGAAGAGTCAGAACTGACGGAGTTCGACTCTCCTACGTAAAAAGCCCATCACTATGTGATGAGCTTTTTTGGTGACCCATCGGAGAGTCGAACTCCGGACACCATGATTAAAAGTCATGTGCTCTGCCATCTGAGCTAATGGGTCATATATTTTATTATCTGCGTTTTCGCGCCTAATTATAATACCATATTACGGATAAAAAGTCAATAGTTATCTTGAATTTTTCCTTAATTTATAAAAGATTTCAGCCCTCGAAAAATTACGAGGGCTGAAATATCTTAAATTAGTCTTTGATCTCAAAGTCAGTGCCGTACTCGAGGTTAGTACCGTTCTTCCAAAGCTCCTCATGGCGCTTATAGGTAGACTCGGGAACAGGCTCATAGGGATGAGAGGATCTGGGCAGAAGCTGATCACCTGCAACCCAAGGAGTTGTACAAGCATGATCGTTTCTGTACGCATCTCTCTCCTCCTTATTACGGAGGTTAGGAACCTTCACAGGTACGTTACCGTCGAGAATGGACTTATATGCGAGAAGTCCGCAAATACCCATATCTACAGCGGTATATACATCGATCGCCCACTCACCCTGAGGACGTCCGAGCATCTTCTCAATGAAGAAATGAGTAGCATAGAAGTCAGAACCGCCGTGAGTACCAAACTGCTTTGCCTTCTCAGGCTCTACGGGCGGCTCGGGATTGTAGTTCTCCCACTCACCCTTACAGAACTTATCGCTCTCAAGATACACGTGCATAAGCTCGCTGTCCTCCTTATAGGGGAAGCGATCGCCTTCCATCATACCCTTCTGACCGTAGATCATGTAGTTGTAGCTACAAGGCTCTCTCTTAAGGTCACCGTGTACGGAACGTGCGATTGCACCATTCTCAAGGGTAACGATCTCGATACCGGTACCACGGGTGATAGCGATATCCTTATACTTATCATGGAGAGGAGTCTCAAATCCTACTACCTGAACAGGACGAAGTCCGGTCATGGTGAGCATAGGACCAATGGAGTGAGTACAGTAGAATGTAGGATGCATTCTGTTTCTCCAATGATCGGGATCACCGTATGTGATCTGGGGCCAAATAGCAGTACAGTCGTGGATGTACTCACCCTCGATATATGTAACCTCACCGATATCGCCTCTCTTATAGCGGTGCCACATCTCAAATGCGTGACGCATATAGCAGTAGTTCTCTGCGTAGGTGTATACGAGTCCTGTTTCCTCAACAGTCTCGATAAGCTCTACGGCCTGTGCCATGGTCTCACAGGGGAGAACCTCGGACATTACGTGCTTACCTGCCTTGAGGCAACGGATAGCATATACTGCGTGCTCGGTAGCATAGTTAGCAAGAACAACAGCATCCATATCGTGCTTGATGAACTCATCAAAGTCGGTATAGGTTGCAATGTTCATACCTCTCTGCTCACCCTCTTTGGTAATACCTTCAAGAATGGGCTCGTACTTGTCACATACTGCAACAAGCTCTGCGTCGTCATGATTGAACAGGACGTTGATCATGGTATGTCCGCGGTAACCACCGAAGACACCGATCTTAAGTTTTGCCATAATTAAAATCCTCTCTTTATGGAATTAAATTATCTATTTTCTCTTCTTTTCTTGAAAGAAAAGAAGCAAAAGAACTTTAGGACTTGGGACAAATCTATAACTTACGATAAACCTTCTACATACTGCTATCCGCATTTTCACTTCTTCCCGGAAAGAAAAGAAGCAAAAGAACTTTAGGGCATGGGATAAATCTAAAAAAATATGATAACACTTCTACATACCGCTATCCGCATTTTCACTTCTTCCCGGAAAGAAAAGAAGCAAAAGAACTTTAGGGCATGGGATAAATCTAAAAAAATATGATAACACTTCTACATAAAGCTTTTTGGAATCCTTAAAACCTTTTTCCCGAAAAAGGTTTTAAGCGGGGCTTGGGGTGGAACCTCAATAGAAACACACAACATCACTCAGGCTTATAGCCATCCTTAAGAGTGATAACTCTGTTAAAGGTTCCGGGATTTTTGGAATCGGGGGTGAAATATCCCATTCGTACAAACTGAACAGATTCACCGGGCTTCAGCTCCTTAACAGATGCCTCAGCCTTAGCGCAGACGAGCTTCTTTGCAGAATCGGGGTTCACATAAGGAAGCACCTCGGATACATCATGCTCAGATGTAGTAAAGGAAGCAACATTTGGAATGGTAAAGAGCCTGTCGTACATTACGATATCGATATCCTCAGCATTCTTTGCGGATATCCAGTGGATAGTTCCCTTCACCTTTCGTCCGTCAGCAGGCATTCCCGTACCGGTCTCAAGATCAGCGGTACAGCGGATCTCCTTGATAGTTCCGTCATCATTCTTCAAGATCTCGTTGCACTTAACGATATACGCACCCATCAGGCGAACCTCTCCGTCGGGCTTCATACGGAAGAACTTCGGAGGAGGAACCTCAGCAAAGTCGGATGCCTCAATATAAAGCTCACGTGTGAAAGGAAGATCCCTTGTACCCATCTCGGGCTTTCCGGGATGATTGGGGAGTGAGAAATATTCTGTTTTATCCTCGGGATAGTTGGTGATGACCACCTTCACAGGCTCGGTTACGCACACCTTACGAAGGGCTGAATCATTAAGCTCCTCACGGAGACAGTAGTCAAGCAGTTCTGCCGCTGCAGTAGCATCGGTATTGGAAACACCTGCACGCTGTACGAAATTGAAGATGGAGGAAGGAGTATAACCACGGCGGCGAAGTCCCGAAAGAGTAGGCATTCTGGGATCGTCCCATCCGTCAACAACACCGTTCTCAACGAGGAAACGAAGGAATCGCTTGCTCATTACAGTGTAGGTAACGTTCATACGTCCGAACTCACGCTGCTTCGGTCTCTTGTCAAATCCGCACTTCTCTACTACCCAGTCATACAGAGGTCTGTGATTACGGAACTCTGTGGAGCAGAGAGAGTGAGTGATTCCCTCAAGTGCATCCTGGATAGGATGAGCAAAGTCGTACATGGGATAGATGCACCACTTGTCACCCTGACGGTGATGATGCACGTGACGGATCCTGAAGATCACGGGATCACGGAGGTAGGAGTTATCATTCTCGGGATCGATCTTTGCACGAAGAGTCCTCGCACCGTCAGGGAACTCTCCGTTCTTCATTCTCTCGAAGAGATCAAGGCTCTCCTCAATGGGACGATCTCTATAGGGAGACACTGTACCCTTATCGTTATAATCGTCAGCATCGCCTCGGTGCTCTGCAAGCTCTTCCTTGGAGAGGTCGCAAACATACGCATCACCGCTCTTAATAAGCTGTACAGCGAACTCATAGCACTTCTCAAAGTAATCTGAACCGTAGAACACACCGCCGTTAGGCTCGGCACCGAGCCACATAAGATCCTCAAGAATGGAACGAACGAACTCATCGCTCTCCTTCATGGGGTTGGTATCATCATAACGGAGATTAAACTTACCGTGGTACTTTGCGGCAATAGCGGCATTGATGTATATAGCCTTTGCGCTACCGATATGAAGATAACCGTTAGGCTCGGGAGGAAATCTGGTATGGATACCGTCAACCGCACCCTCAGCCAGGTCGGCGTCAATAATATCGGTAATAAAATTTGAATCTTTCATTTCAATATCGAGTGACATATTTACACCTCAATCAATAATTAAAAGTTGTCCGCAAATGCGGTAAGTCTTGCCTTGGAACGTTCCTCACCGAGGATACTCATAACAGAGCAAAGATCGGGAGAGGTCTTTTTACCTGTGATGGCGATACGAAGGAACATGGAAACGTCACCAACACTTCCCTTGTATGCGTCGGGATTCTTTTTGTACTCCTTCATGTCGGGACAGAATCCATGTGCCTCTGCGATCTCCTTGACCTTTGCAAACCATGCATCGTTATCAAGATCGGTAGTATATGCATCGGCAAAATCACGGAGGATAGCCGCAACATCAGCCTTATCGAAGTTTTCGGGGACCTCATCCTCTACTGCATAATACTTATCATAGAAGAAGCCCATGTAAGCCTTTGCTTCCTTCCAGAGTCCAAGATCCTTACGGGGCTTTGCACCACCGCGACCGATTGCGAAGATCCGCTCAGCGTACT
>SVQM01000012.1 GCA_015065335.1 Oscillospiraceae bacterium
ATAGGCGGAAGTGCAACCTGTACAGCTAAGGCGATATGTGATGTGTGCGGACAGAGCTACGGTGATATCGCACCCGATAATCATGACATCGTAAAGTATGACGGAAAGGCTCCTACCTGTGTAGATGGCGGATACAAGGCATACGAGAGCTGTACAAGATGTGACTATACCACCTATGAGGAGATTCCCGCAACGGGAGCTCATGCAGGCGGCAGTGCAACCTGTACCGATAAGGCTATCTGTGATGTGTGCGGACAGAGCTACGGTGATATCGCTCCCGATAATCATACTGAAACAGAAATACGCAATGCTGTTGAGGCTACCGGTACTACTGATGGATATACCGGAGATACCTATTGTAAGGACTGTAACACCAAGCTGTCCGACGGTGAGGTTATTCCCAAATTATCTGTTCCCGGAGATGTGAACGGTGACGGTAAGGTAAATCTGAATGATGTTTCACTTATCCTCAAGAACATCGCCAAGTGGAATGTAACAATGGATGCTGATGCAGCAGACGTTAACGATGATGGTAAGGTGAATCTGAATGATGTGTCTCTTATTCTTAAATATATTGCAAAGTGGGATATAACTCTTAAGTAATAAAGAAAGGACTGCAAAATGAAAAAAGCATTATCGTTTTTTCTCTCGCTTGTTCTTCTGTTTTCTGTAATAACTGCCAATGAGGCTATTGCAGAAGATTATCTCATGATCGATGAACATTGCCCTATGTGCGGACATATAATGTCTGCAGGATATATTGAACCTACATGTGTTACAGACGGCTATATAGTATGGGAATGTTCAAATTGCGGTGCAAGTTTTACTGAAGAATTACCTGATTTTCCCGATGCTTCTTTACACAGGTGGGATTTGAGGGAGACATTAGAGCCTAACTGCTATGAAGAAGGGTATGAGTTCTATGTTTGTTATATATGCGGAGAGGAAAAATACGAATACTTTGCTATTCCTCCTCATTACTTTGTAGAATATAAAGGCAAAGAGCCAACCTGTACGGAAAACGGCTGGTACCCCTACGAAGAATGTATAAGATGTGGCTATTCCACATATGAGCCGATTCCTGCACCGGGACATGACTTTGTGTTTTACCCTTATTCCACACCCAAATGTTTTACCGGAGGAGTGCAGACGGGTGAATATGTGTGTGATATATGCGGATACACAGAAGGTGTTGACGCACCAATGGTAATAAGGCATGTGGATTTGCGTCCTGTATATACCGTAGAGCCTACTTGTGTTGATGATGGTTATACTGAGTACGAATGCTATGAATGTTTCAGAGGCTATGAAACTGAAACCATTCCCGCTACAGGTATTCACACCCCCGGTGATTGGGCAACTGTGAGTGAACCTACTGTTACCACGGAAGGACTTCGCACAAAGTCCTGTACTGTTTGTAATACCGTGCTTGAATCTGAAGTGATCCCCATGATCGCTGTCGACAACGGTTCTGTAACTGTTACATCAGAGTATGATACCGTTATGGTTGGTCAGACATTTGATGTTTATGTATCCGTAAGTGACTGTGAGCCGGTTAAATCAATTGCATTTGTACCCATATATGATGTTGATGTGTTTGAGCTTGTATCAGCGGAATGGCTTACTTCTGCCACGATACAGATAACCGAGCCCGAGATCGTATCTGCATGGATGAATCCTACCGATATCAACGGTAATGTTCTGAAGCTTGTTCTAAGAGCAAAGGATGTTGCAGATAGCAGCATGATCTCCGCTAAGACGTATTATCATAATACCGAGCATATAACGCTTGACTCTGTTCCGGATAGTGTGAATGTTATTGAATGTATTCATGAGCATTACAGCATTGTCCCCGGCGATGAGTCTTTCCATGTAAATATCTGTGATCTTTGCGGATACAGCTTTGAATCAGTTCATACATATGATTTTGACTGTGATGCAAAATGTAATGATTGCGGACATACAAGAGAGGTAACACATATTCCATGTGACAGCTACGAGTTCAGCGAAACTGAGCATTGGATCAATTGTGTTGTATGCGGTGAGACTATTGAATGTCATTCTCATGAATATGACGGCGACGATGATCCTTCATGTGATGTATGCGGATATATAAGATTGCTTCGCGGAGATATGGATGAAGACGGAGACGTTGATTCCGACGATTCAATATTACTTCTTCTTTATGTGTATGCTCCGGGATCATATGAACTGAGCCAGAATGGGGATATGGACGGAGACGGAGATGTTGATTCCGATGATTCAATAAGGATACTTCTTTATATCTATTTTCCCACGGAATATCCACTCAGCAGTTTCTGAAGATAATATAGGTCAAAAGCCATCGTTTTTACGAACGATGGCTTTACTTATACTGCAAGAAATTCTGAATAATTATTTGATCTTTGACTTGAACATATCTGCAGCTTCTTCAATTGAGATACTGAGAATAT
Organism: Oscillospiraceae bacterium; assembly: GCA_015065335.1. Taxonomy (GTDB): domain Bacteria; phylum Bacillota; class Clostridia; order Oscillospirales; family CAG-272; genus UMGS1312. The sequence goes on from SVQM01000012.1 coordinate 2,454, forward strand.
GTGAAATTTCGCCGAATAATATCCTCTCGCAATCAGCGAGAGCTTTTTCGTCAGATGCATGAAGTTTTTTATTTGTATCTGACAGCTCGTCTTTTCTTTTATACAATAATCTTAATGTTGCAGATAGCTCAGCGGTATCACATCTTTTGAGAATTGCAGAAAAACAGTCCCGTCTTTCGTGATCATTTTCTATCCATGAAACTGTCGGACAGTTATGAAAAGTTAAGATCCTGTCAAGCTCTTCTTTAGTAATGACTTTTCTCATCGTGACTTTTACGTTGTTAACGGGACAAAAGATCATCGAACCCTTGGATTGTAGTGGTCTTAGAATATAATATGTTTCTTTTTTGCCAAGAAAATCTTCAAGACGTATATCTTCGATTATGCAAATACCGGTATTTCCGTAAATGACGTTGTCTCCTACATTGAACATTTATTCAAGTTCCTCACTTCTATGAATAGGGATAGATTTCTCCCTATATAATTGTACCATATTAAAAAAATAAATGTCATAGGCGTTCTGTACAACAAATAATTTTTTTTGAGACAGGCTTGTTACAATAATTAACAATTATCTTCAGAAGAGAGAAATATATAAAAACAGGTAATATTTCGGCATAATTACAAAAAAACCTATTTACGAACGCAGAAAGTTGTGATATAATATATATAATAAAACTTTTTGAGAGGAGTATTACCTATGGCAAGCAAGATCATTACCATAGCAAGACAGTACGGCAGTGGCGGAAGGGAGATAGGGCATATTCTCGCCGAACAATGCGGTTTTGAATTTTATGATAATAACCTTATTACGCTTTCTGCTCAAAAGATAGGTCTTGATGCAGGCAGACTTACCGAAGCAGATGAAAAGATTCCCAACAGTATTCTTTACACTCTTGCGATAGGATCCTCAATGTACAGCGGCATGCATAATCATAATTTTCAGCCTGTCAATGATAAGCTGTTTGTTGCACAGTCCGATATTATAGAAGAGATCGCAAAAGGTGAAAAAGGTGCTGTTATCGTAGGCAGATGTGCAGATTATGTTCTTGAGGGAAGGGAGGATGTTACAAGAATCTTCCTCTACGCTGATTTTGACCGCCGTGTTGCCGAGATCGCACGAAGACATAATATAAAACTCTCAGATGCTAAACCTCTTGTTGTAAAGACTGATAAGCGCCGTGCTAATTATTACAATTATTATACGGGTAAAAAATGGGGTAAGCTTGAAAATTATGATATGGCACTGTGTACTGATAATCATACTCATGAGGAGATATGCTCAATAATAAAAGTTCTTGCAGGAATATAAAAAACGATCCCATCGGAAGAAACCGATGGGATTTTTGCTGTATTATTTACCGCCTTTGATCTTGTAGAGCCATGTTCCAAAATAGAATTTTGGAAGCTTCATCATTCGTCCTATACGGTAAGGCTGTTTTATGAGCCTGTAAAACCATTCAAGTCCGAATTTACAGAAGAATTTCGGTGCACGTTCCACATGACCTGAGAATACGTCAAGAGATCCCCCAAGTCCCATGAGGACATTGACCGAATCAAGCTTTTCACGATTCTCGTATATCCATTTTTCTTGCGCAGGAGCCCCGAGACAAACAAAAAGGATAGATGCACCTGATTTTTTGATCTCCTCGATCACGGCATCATTTTCTTCACCGCTTTTTTTGAAATAGCCATCATGAATTCCGCATACAACAAGATCAGGATATTTTTCCTTCATTTTTGCGGCGGCTTCATCGGCGATACCCGGCTTTCCGCCCATGAAGAATACAGGGATGTCTGCATTGGCAACAGACAAGAGCTTTTCACCGAGTTCGATTCCGGGAACACGCTCCTTTATCGGAAGCTTAAGTATCTTTGCGGCTTTGATAACACCTATTCCGTCGGGGATGATCACTTCAGCGGAATTTATGACATCATATAGTGAGTTATCATCAATACAAAGCTGAACGATCTCGGAATTAGGTGTATAAACTGCAGTCTGCTTACCGTCTTTTATTCTTTTCAGAATATGATCTGTTATTTCTTCAAGGGATCCGGGTGTAAAGTTAACCCCTCTAAGCTGTACAGTGTTCATAATGTCTCCTTAAATTACACAAAAGCAATGCGCGAAGAAAACTTCGCGCATTTAATTTTTGGACACAATGCGGAAATACCGCAACTTGTTATTCTTCTATGGATGAAAGATAATTTACGATGTCTCCAACGGTAATAAAATTACGTATATCCTCATCACCGATTTCAATATCAAACTTTTCCTCACAGAGAAGGATAAGATCAGCAAGCTCAAGAGAGTTTACACCGAGATCGGCTACAAGCTCTGCATTCATGGTAATATCATCTGCACTTACAGACAGCTCATTTACAAGCATGTTTTTGACCTGTTCAAACATTTAGTTCACCTCCCTTATGAAAATATTGGATCAACGTATATATTATAACCTAAAACAAAACTTATTTCAATAGGAAACGCTTTATTTTTTTGGAAGGTGTTTTTTCAAATTCCTCATCTCTTACCTCAAACTTGTTAATATGCTTGTAAGAGGGGAGAGTTTTGTTGATCTGAGTGATACCGCTTTTGATAGTATCACATACCTTTTCATGATCAAAATCTTCACCTACAACTTCAACATCAGGGAAAATAAGTGCCGTAATAATAATATCACCTGTGTTTTTGTCAGTGCGAGCAAGAACGACGGATTCCTTTATTTCAGGGATCTTTGAGAGTCTTTCCTCAAGCTCCTCGGGGAACACATTCTTACCATTGGAAGCGATAATGACATTCTTTTTTCTTCCGGTAATTGTGATATAACCCTTTTTGTCCATGCGGCCGATATCTCCGGTACGGAACCATCCGTCATCGGTAAATACCTCAGCGGTAGCCTCGGGATTCTCATAATAACCCATCATTACGTTGCCACCCTTGACGAGGATCTCACCTTCGCCTTCAGCACAGCCTTCCATCTGCTCAATACGAACCTCGCAGTCTGTTACAGGCTGACCGACAGTGTCAAAGCTTACCTTACCGGGAACATTAACAGAGATAAGGGGAGAGCACTCTGTGATTCCGTAACCCTGAAGCACGGTAATACCGAAAGAATAGAAATCTTTGATGATCTGAGGATCGAGGGGAGCACCGCCTACAATAACACTTTTAAGCCTGCCTCCGAATACGTCTGTGATCTCTGAGAAAAACTTACTTCTCATGTCGACACCGGTACGGAGGAGAGCATCACTTATCTTCATTGCAGATCGCACCTTTTTCTCGATGCCCTTTTTGCGGATAGTCTCCCATATCTTTTTGTGGATAGTCTCAAGGAAGAGGGGAACGAGCACAAGAAGAGTGGGCTTGAATTCCTTGAAGTTTCTTGTGGCATATCTTATAGATTCATTTATATAAGTGGTCATACCGAGGTTTGATGCTGCAATATGCATGGTGGTAAGCTCAAATGTATGATGGATGGGAAGAACAGATACATTTGAGTCCTTAGAATCGTATCTTGTGCACTGACAACACGCATTCGCAGCAGTATGGAGATTGCGGTGAGAAAGCATAACACCCTTGCTTGTTCCGGTAGTACCGGAGGTGAAGAGGAGAGCGCACATATCGTCCATGGGGATAACAAAATCCTCAAAGGAGGTATCACCGTCTGCCATTCTGGAAGCACCGTTCGCAAGACATCTTGCCATGGAACGGATCTTCGGAGAGGAGGTATCCTCGGTCTCGGGCTTTATGACAATGAGTCTCTTAAGAAAATCAAGATCGTCAATACGCTCGGTAAATCGCTTGTTGAAGCATTCGGTATATACTACGGCACTGCAATCTGCGATCTTCATGAATTCGATTATCTGGTCCATCTCAAGCTCTTTGTCAAGAGGAACAGCAACACAACCGCTGCAAATAATGGCATTGAACGCAACTACCCACATGGGATGGGTATCACCAATAATGGCGATCCTCTTTCCTGCAAGTGAGGAATTCATAAGATAGGTGGCAAATGACTGTATATCACGCCAAAGCTCATTATAAGAATACTCTTTAAGATGCCCATCCTCACGATACTGATACCGTGCCTTGTCACCGAAAGCTTCGGCGCTTGTACGGAAAAGATCTCTGATATCTTTAAATTTTTTAGGGGGGGCAGCGTGGAGATTGTTATAGGTTCTCATTTAATTATTACCTTTCGTTAAAAACGCCTGACCCGATAAGGATAAGGCGAAAACTAAGATCTGATGTTGTATCTATTATACTTTTTTAAGTCCGTCGTGTCAAGGATATTTCATCGGTTATTCTCCCAAATAAAGGGATTTGGGCAAATATTTAAAATTGATTTTAGATTTTGTAATTTATTTTTGCCGTTTCTTAACGATAATTTAAGAAATAAATGACGATAAAAATTACAATAATGAAGAAAATTTATAATATCCTTATTGATTTCCGTCGTTCTATGTTATATAATTTACAGAGTACACTCAGACAATACATATTCCGGAGGAATAGAAAAAATGAAAACTTGTGTAAGCTCATACAGCTATGGTGGATACAACTCCGACGAGAAGCTTGGTATCTACGGTATTATCGAACATGCAAAGAAGACCGGCTTTGACGGTATAGAGTTTGTTGAGGGCGGATGGCAGAACGATCCCGACGGTGCAAAAAAGATCCGTGAGCACTGTGAGAAGGTTGGGATCACTCCCGTCGCATTCCTCGTCGGTGCCGATTTTATCAACTGGGGCTCCGAGGACGGAAAAGAGGAGATCGCTCGAATCAAGGGACTCATCGATACTGCAGAGGCTCTCGGAGTTAAGATGCTCCGTCACGATGTTACAGGCGGAGTTCGTTCAAGAAAGTACGGCATCGGTTATGACGATCTTCTTCCTACTCTTGCAGAGCGTATCCGTGAGGTGACAGAGTATGCGGCAGAGAAGGGTATTCGTACCATGACTGAGAACCACGGTTTCTTCTCACAGGATGCAAATCGTGTTGAGAAGCTCATCAACGCAGTAGGACATCCCAATTTCGGTGCTCTTATCGATATGGGTAACTTCCTTTGTGCAGACGAGAACCCCAATGTTTCCGTTGGAATCATGGCACCCTATGCGTTCCATGTTCATGCGAAGGACTTCTTCATCAAGGACGGTCTTGAGCCTAATCCCGGTGACGGATGGTTCATGTCCAGAGCAGGAAATTATCTCCGTGGAGCTATTATCGGTCACGGTAACGCAAGAGTTGCTCAGAGCATCAGAACTATCGTGCGCTCAGGTTACGATGGGTACATCACCATCGAATTCGAGGGAATGGAAGACAATCTCGCAGGAATCGAGATCGGCTACAAGAATCTCAAGAGATTCATCGAGATGGCTCAGAATTGACATAACGGTTATATCCCCACAAGGTTTATACTTTGTGGGGAATGCTGTAATAAAGGAATATCTGTAAGGAAAAGAAATCTATGGATAAGCGAAAAAAGAGAGCTCTCATTTTTGCGGTAAGCTCAGTTGTACTTGCGATAGTATGCGGCATCTCACTTCTTTTAATAAGCTTTTTTGAAGGAAAAGAGGAGAAAAAACCTACCAATATGTATTCCGATGAGCTACACAGCTACATTTTTTATGAGCCGGATTATGACCTTGATGTAACAACAGTCGATGAGTATATGGAGCTTGACAGACTTCTTTACTACAAGAACGGAGCTGAAGAATACGGTATCGACGGTGATGCAGAGAAGTACGGTGCTGATATAGTATTCTTTCAGAAATATTTTGAAATAGTGATCGAGGGCAGATGGGAAGAGTATAATGAGCTTTTTACCGATCATTATTATGAGACAAATGAGAAAAAGAATCGCTTTGCACCCCAGATGATATACGATATGCATATCGAAAAGCTTTGGGAAAAGGACGAAACGGAGGACCGACTTGCATTTAATGTAAGCTATCGTATATATAAAAATAACGGTACCTTCAGGAATGATATCGACAGTGGTGCTTCAAAGGTTCTTTACTTTGAGCTTGTTATTGAGAACGGCGAGTACAAGATCGACAGGATCACTTACTACATCTGATACCAAATGGAATGCATACAGGAGAATTAAAAATGGGAGAATTTTATCTTACTGATCACCCCATGATAGTGCATAAGTTATCTGTCATGAGGATGAAGGAAACGGGTACAAAGGATTTCAGACGTCTGCTTTATGAAATATCAATGTTCATGAGTTATGAGATTACAAGAGATCTGCCTCTTGAGGATGTTGAGATCGAAACACCGGTATCACCGATGACAGCAAAGCAGATCGCAGGAAAAAAGCTGGCAGTAGTACCTATTCTCCGAGCAGGACTTGGCATGGCTGACGGATTTTTGAATGTTGTTCCCAATGCTAAAGTCGGTCATATCGGAATGTACAGAGATCCTGAGACTCATACTCCCGTTGAGTATTACTGTAAGCTCCCCTCGGATATAGGAGAGAGACTTACGGTACTTGTGGACCCCATGCTTGCGACAGGTGGCTCTGCATCTGATGCAGTGACGCTTCTAAAAAATAAAGGGGCAAGGACAATAAAATTCATGTGTCTCGTGGCGGCTCCCGAAGGTGTGGAAAAGCTGCGCCTGGAGCATCCGGATGTTGATATATACTGTGCGGCTCTTGATGAGAGACTTAACGAAAAGGCGTATATCGTTCCGGGTCTCGGAGATGCGGGTGACAGGATATTCGGTACTGACTGATGAGAGAAATAACCGTAAACAAAAACGATAGCGGACAAAGACTTGACAAATTTCTTACAAAATGCATAAAAGGGCTTCCCGTGTCCCTAATGTACAAATATCTCAGAAAAAAGAGGATAAAGCTCAATGGGCACCGTGCCGACGGTGCGGATATGCTCTCAGAGGGCGATGTGATCACCCTTTATATCCCCGACGAATTTGCTGATGAAAAGCGTGGTACAGAAGAGAATTTTCTGTCAAAGCCTGTGCTGAGCATCGTGTATGAGGACAGTAATATCATACTTCTGTCAAAAAAGCCGGGACAGCTCGTTCATGACGGCGACGGTGATGACGGAGGAAATACGCTAATCCGTCACCTGAAAAGTTATCTGTACCTTAAGGGTGAATATGATCCCGAAAAGGAGAATTCATTTGCACCGTCTCTTTGTAACAGGATAGACAGAAATACCGGTGGGATCGTGATCGCTGCAAAGAACGCAGAAACGCTCCGGTATGTAAATGAGGCAATAAAGGAAAATGCAACAGATAAGAGATATCTTTGTGCGGTACACGGACGTCCTTGTAAGGATAATGCAGTTCTTGAGGCTCATCTTTTTAAGAATACAAAAACGAAAACAGTGCGTGTGAGCGATACTCCCACAAGAGGCTCAAAGCCCATCAAAACAGGTTACAAGGTGATAGATTACAACGCAAAGCTTGATCTGTCCCTTATTGAGGTAAGGCTTTATACGGGCCGTACACACCAGATACGTGCACATATGGCATACCTCGGATACCCGCTTCTCGGAGAGGGAAAATACGGTGTGAATAAGGATGACAGACGACTGTTCTATAAACACCAGGCACTTTATTCATATAAGCTCACGTTCAAAGAAAAAGAGGGTGTGCTGTCCTATCTTTGTGACAGAACATTCTGTGCGGATGACGCTGATATCCGTTTCCTTGAATTTTTCAGGAAGGAAAAATACGGATCTTTATTCAAATAAAACATGGAGATAAGGCTGATGAAACATCGGATACCAAAAATTCTTTTAACATTTTTATCGGGAATGCTGACGGCACTTCCGATAATGTATCCGAAGCTTTTCGTCATCGGCATTATCTCCTTTGCAATTCCCGCATTTATTGAATATACGGCTGAGGGAAAAGCATGCAGACTCAGGAGCGCATATCTTCGCGGCCTTGCGTTTTTTATGGGGTTCGGTTTAATAGTGTTCTCATGGTTTACAGCCATGTATCCCCTTGAATTTACGGGACTTTCTAAGGTAGCGGCTGTAGGTGTTGTATGCGCAGGCTCTCTCGGTCTCTCTCTTTTGCAGGCACTGTTCTGGGGACTGATGTTTCTTGTGTCAAGGCTTTTTGATAAGCTGTTCTGTACAGGGAAAAATCCTCTTGTGTACTCACTTGTGTTCTCCTGCCTTTATGTGGTCTTTGAGTGGATGAGTACAAAAACATGGGCGGCTGTACCTTGGGGAAGGCTCGCTGTAGGACAAAGCGAGTTTTTGCCAATGGTGCAGATCGCATCCGTTACAGGTTCATACGGTGTCAGCTTTATTCTTGTGCTTGTCGGATGTACGCTCGGTGTCTGCTGTTCGGAATACAGAAAGCACAGATCAAAGCTCACACTGCGTCCTCTCATTCCGGTGGCTGTCGTCCTTGTATTAAATATAGTATTCGGTTGCGTGCGTCTTATGACATATGAGGTGTCCGAAGAAAGCACAAAGGTGACTGTTGCAGCAATACAGGGCAATGTTTCTTCCCATGACAAGTGGACATCTGATACCTTTGAAGAGACAAAAGAGAATTATACAAAGCTTACTCATGCAGCGGTGGCGGAGGGTGCAGATATCGTGATCTTTCCGGAAACTCCCGTGAATTATAACCTGCAGGGAAGCTCGGGTTATTATGTTAAAAGCTTTTATGAATCACTGGCGGCTGATGCGGATTGCATTATCGTCACCGGTGCCTTTACAAAAAATGATGATGGGATCAGTGAGAACTCTATCGTCGTCTTTGATCCCGATGATGGACAAACTGAAGATAAATACGTAAAGAGGCATCTTGTTCCGTTCGGGGAATACGTGCCGCTTCGTGACTTTGTATCTTTCGTATTTCCGCCGCTTTCAAGCATAACTATGCTTGAATCAGACCTTGCTCCCGGAACGTCTCCCACTGTTTTTGAAACAAAATACGGCAAAATAGCCCCCCTAATATGCTTTGATTCGATTTACGAAACTCTTGCGATCGACAGCATACGTGCAGGCGGCGAGCTTCTCACTGTATCTACAAATGACTCGTGGTTCCTTGACTCATCCGGTGTATGGGAGCATAACCGTCATGCTGTGCTCAGAAGCATCGAATGCGGAAGATACACCGTCAGATCGGCAAACACAGGTGTATCCTCCATTATCTCTCCTACCGGTGAGATAATGGATATTCTTCCACCTCTTGAGGATGGGTATATTGTGTCGGATGTCTATATGATCGAAGAGAATACGGTATATGTTACTATCGGAAATGTATTTGTTATTTTATGCTTTGCAGGACTTGTACCGCTTGTTTTATATAGTCATTTCATGAAGAAAAAGCAGGAGACTGAAAATGACCGTTGAAGTTACGTCTGATATTGCCGGGATCACTATACGTGAATATCTCAGAGGAAGACTCGGTTACTCCTCGGCGATGCTTAAAAAATTGAAATTCACTGAAGGCGGTATTACAGTCAACGGGAATTTTGTAACTGTCCGTCATGTTCTTACAGAGGGAGAGGTGCTTTCTCTCATGTCAGAGGACAGAGATGATGATGTCAGCCCTTATATAATACCCTATGATCTCCCCATTGACGTGGTCTATGAGGACAGTCATATTACAGCCGTTAATAAACCGCCTTATATGCCTGCCCACCCATCATTCGGTCATAGAGATGACACTGTGGCGAATGCACTTGCATTCAGATATAAGGATTCACCGTATGTGTTTCGTCCTGTCAACAGACTTGACCGAGATACAAGCGGTATAATGCTCACTGCAAATACAAGACTTGCCTCCTACAAAATGTACAGACTAATGACCGAGGGACGTATCCGCAAAAGCTATATCGCAGTACTTGATGGTGTGCCCGAAGTGCCATTCGGAGAGATCAGATCCTTCATGAGACGAAAAGATGGAAGTGTGGTCGAAAGGGAGGAGTGCGATGAGGATGGCGGAGGAAAGATAGCAGTCACTGAGTACAAAACGCTCTTTTCAAACGGCAAGAGGTCACTTGTTCTTGCATCTCCAATAACCGGACGTACTCATCAGCTTCGTGTCCAGTTTGCAGGGATCGGATGCCCGATCACGGGAGATACAATGTACGGAAGTGAAAGCGATATAATAAAAAGACAAGCGCTCCATGCAATAAAAACGGAGTTTCCTCATCCCGAAAGCGGAGATCCTCTTGTTCTATATGCTACTGTTCCCGAGGATATCCGTAAAACTGCAGAAGAGTATTTTGGGGATGATTTTTCTGCGGAGAAAATTATAGATATGATCTGAAAGGAGATACGGAGATGAAAAAAGTGAGAGAGTTTGTCAGCCGTATCCCTTTTGACGTGAAGATAGTATTTTGTGCTTTTCCCATAATACTGTTGCTCCATCTTTTATTTTCCGTATCCGAGATCTTTTCCGAGAGCTATCTTCGTACCGTTGGTGCATTTTTCAGAACGGTACTTGCGTGGCTCACAAATTTTTTTCCCATTTCAATTGCCGAGGCGATGATAATTTTTGTTCCCGTCGCTGTAGTTATAGTTATTGTGTTGATCGTTCGGACATATCAAATGTCGAGAGACTATTCACGCATCATCTGCAGGCTCATTTCAATTGTTATTGTTGTATATGAGCTTTTTGTTCTTACGTTTGCTGCAGGATTTTATGTCCGTGATATAGGCGAAATGTACGGAATAAAGAGACGGGAGATATCACTTGATGAGTTGTATTCTGCTACTGTGATTTGTGCCGAAGGAGCAAATGCGAGATATGATGAAATAGACGGAAGAGGCCCTGAATTTACTACAATGGGAATGTCTCTGGATGAGCTTAACTCAAAGCTTCTTAAATCTTTTGATATCCTGTCGGATGAATACGGGTACCCCGTGAAGCTGTGGAGCAGAGTAAAGCCGGTTGTGCTTAGTGAGCCAATGACTTATACACATATATCCGGTATCTATACCTTCTTTACGGGAGAGGCAAACATAAACGTCAATTTCCCCGATTTTATTATCCCTTTCACTGCAGCACATGAGCTGTCCCATCAAAGAGGTGTTTCGAGGGAGGATGAGGCTAATTTTGTGGCGTTTATGGTATGCATCGCCTCAAATGATGCCTATGTGCGCTACAGCGGTTACCTTAATATGCTCAGGTATATGTCGCAAGCTCTTTATTCTGTGTCTCCCGAAAAATACGGTGAAGTGTATGAGCTTCTTTCAGACGGTGTAAAAGCAGAGCTTTATTCCTACAGCAGATTCTTCGATAAATACAGGGAAAATGTGGCTGCAAGCGTCAGCGATGCAGTAAATGATACTTATCTCAGTGTGATGAGCGGTACCGATTCAAGGAGCTATGGAATGGTGGTCGATCTTGCTGCTTTGTACCTTTTGGAAAAATGACGTGTCAGTGCCTGAAAATACGGCATATACTTTTAACAGATACCGAGCTACATATTTTGATTCATGTACAATATGCCAATAATTTTTTATGCATATGATGATTATATATGCAAGACGACCAAATGTGTAAATCCGTTGAAAATTCATGAAAAAAGCCTTTAATATTTAGAGAAAAAATGCTATAATTATAAGGCTATAGGTATGCTTGTGCATGCTGTAAATGTTTTTAGATATTCAGTTTTTTAGATAGATAAGGTTATCGTTTTGTCCATAAAGTATTTGAGTACGAATCAAGTTGGAACAAATGGTACAAATCACACAAATCAGCCGTATTGCGGTATGGAGACTAATATGGAAAAGATCGTTGTAAAGGGTGGGACTCCCTTATTCGGCAGCGTTGATATAAGCGGCATGAAAAACGCCGCATTGCCTATAATTTTTGCTTGTGTGCTCGTTAACGGAAAATGTACTATTGAGAATATTCCGAGAGTGCGTGATGTTGAGATATCCTTTCAGATATTAAAGGGAATGGGTGCTGTGGTAAATGAAGTATCACGGAATACCTATGAGATAGATTGCAGCAATATAAAAGCGGGAACATCTTCTCCTGCGCTTGTGAGCAAGCTTCGTGCTTCATATTATCTTTGGGGAACGGAGTTTGGTCGTTTCGGATATACAAAAACAGGTCATCCGGGAGGATGTAATTTTGCGGATCGTCCCGTGGATCAGCACATAAAGGGCTTTGAGGCACTTGGTGGACGTGTGGTATCCGAAACTGATTTTGTTGAGATACACAGAGACGGTGAGTCCAAGGGTGCTAATATTTATTTTGATGTAGTTACCGTTGGCGGTACCGTTAACGTGATGCTCGCATCAGTGCTTTCAGGCGGAGTTACCATTATTGAGAATGCCGCAAGAGAGCCCCATATAGTAGATCTTGCAATCTTTCTTAACAGATGCGGAGCGAAGATCACGGGTGCCGGTACCGAGATCATTAAGGTCCGTGGCGTGAAGGAGCTTCACGGCTGTACTCACGACATTATTCCCGATATGATCGAGGCGGGCACATTTATGATAGCAGCAGCGGCTACACGTGGTGCCGTTACTGTAAATAACGTTATTCCCAAGCATATGGAATCTCTTTCCGCAAAGCTTGAAGAGATCGGTGTTACAATCGAGGAACTTGATGATTCCATAAGAGTAGATGCTACCGGTTCAAGCTTCAGACCTACAAGAATAAAGACGATGCCTTACCCCGGATTCCCTACAGATATGCAGCCGCAGATGTGTGTTCTTCTTACCCAGGCAAGCGGTCAGAGCATGATCACCGAGGGAATTTACGAGACAAGATTCCGCTATGTTGATGATCTTGTGAGAATGGGTGCACAGATCAAGGTGGATACAAGACGAGCTATAATAACAGGCGGAACTGAGCTTCATGGCGCAGATGTAACAGCTCTTGATCTCAGAGCCGGTGTTGCAATGGTAATTGCAGGACTCATTGCCGATGGAGAGACATCCATTTCGAATATTTACTGCATTGAGCGAGGTTATGATGACCTTGTCGGAAAGCTTACGGGACTTGGAGCAAATGTATTCCATGTGACTGTACCCGATGAAGCAGTAAAGGAATGTGCTCCCTGCGAATAAATAATCACGAATAAGCAAAATATATACACTGATACAGTGCAAAATAAAGGAGATAAAAAATGAAGGTTACAAAAGATTCAATTATCGGTGATGTTCTGGACTTTGATATTGAGACTGCCCAGTTCTTCCTTGAGATCGGTATGCATTGTCTCGGATGCCCTGCATCAAGAGGTGAGTCTATCGAGGCGGCTTGTATGGTTCACGATACCAACGCAGATGAACTTATTGAGAAGATCAATGAGTTCCTTGCATCAAAGGAATAAGAGAGAATAAGGAAGCGGAGTCTCTCCGCTTCTTTTTTAAAACTATTATGACGGATAAATTAACTCTTGATATGCGGCTTGCTACCGTTGCTGAGCTTGTGCCGTCGGGTGCAGTTTTTCTTGATGTTGGTACAGATCACGGATATCTTCCCGCAAGACTGCTCCTTGACGGAAAAATAACTGAGGCGGGCGCATCTGATATAAATGCTGATCCCTTGTCAAAGGCGGTGAGGACTGCGGAGAAATACGGTGTAAAGGATAGGATGTCCTTTTACCTCTCCGACGGACTTGATCTTGTGCCCGATCTGCAAAGATACAACTGTATTAGTATATGCGGGATGGGTGGAGAGCTTATCGCCCGTATACTTTCCGATTCCGAATATGTGAGAAGCGACGGTGTGAAACTGGTGCTTCAGCCTATGTCATCAGCGGAGGAATTGTCAGTGTATCTTGCTGAGAACGGTTTTTCCATAACTGATGAACGCATTGCCTTTGCTCAGGGGAAGCTCTACCGTGTGATCGCAGCCGTGTACGACGGTGTGAGACGTACATATACTGTATTGGAGCATATTCTTGGACGTATCAATATTGAGAAGGGTGTATCTCAGCCTTATTTTGATATGTTTCTACTTAAAAATATTCTTAAATACAGACGTGTGTGTGATGGGAAAAGAATGGGCGGTATTGATGCTGCGGCAGAGAATGAGGTGCTTGGCGAGCTTTACAGGATCGCTGAAAAAGAAGGAGTAGAGTTTGAAAATGATGCGAATGTAAATCGTACATAAGCTGTTTCAAACTCCATTTGTGCCTTGCCGACAAAAGTCGGTCGGCATTTGGCCCTCTTCGGAAAGGACCAAAAACGTCACAAATCAAAGAAAGGCATGGCCATAAATATGACAATACGTGAATTTGCTTGTGAGATGGACAGGCTGTATCCGAGGAGCCTTGCGGCAGAGTGGGATATGGACGGGCTTCAGTGTTCTGCAAATCCCGCAAAGGAGCTTCGTCGGGTGCTCGTTGCCCTTGATGCAACAGAGGATGCTATAGATAAAGCTGTTGACGGCGGATATGATCTTCTCCTTACGCATCATCCCATGATATTCGGTAAGGCAGGGGATATCGTTCCCGAAAGGCTTTACGGTAACAGAATAATAAAGCTCATTACCGCAGGTGTTTCTGCGGCATCCTTCCATACAAGATTTGACGCAGGCGTGGGCGGTGTAAATGACTCACTTGCATCTGCCCTTGGTTTTAGTGAGACTGAGACATTCGGTGATTCTGAAATGCCTGACGGCGGAAGGATCGGCGTACTCACATCTTCCATGAATGCTGAGGAGTTCTGTGCATTCGTGAAGGAAAAGCTTCATACTCCTTATGTAAAGCTTACGGGTGGCGGTGAAGTGAAACGTGTGGCAATGCTCGGCGGTGCGGGAAAGGATTTTGTAATGCCGGCAAAGGCGGCAGGTGCCGATGCGATCGTTACGGGAGAGGTATCCTATAATGCGGCACTTGATTTTGCGGAATCGGGTATTGCCGTAATAGAGGCAGGGCATTATTATACGGAATTTCCTGCGTGCTACCGTCTTGCGGAGCTCGTGAGAGATATTGCCGGTGCCGAGGTCGAGGTTTATGCTGCGGAGCCTCAAAAAACGATATAGTGATTATTCAGCCGTGCTTTTGGAGTGCGGCTTTTTTTATGAAAAAATTTTTCCCTGATTTATGCAATCGTGGATATTTTCAAGTTATATAAGTGAAGGCGAGGTGAGACAATGGAGAAAAAAACGGACGTTATGGATCTTGACCGATGTATAAGCAAGATAGCACATGATGATCCTTTTGCCCTTGAGGAGCTTTATAGAGAATTTTGTGATCCGATATATCGATTTGCTTTAATGAATGTGCGTGATCAAAGTGTTGCAGAGGATATAATGCAGACTACATTTCTCAGAATAATGGCAGGAGCAGGTACATATAAGCTCGGTACAAATGCAAGAGCATGGATCTTTTCCATTGCGAGAAATGCATGCAAGGACCACCACAAACGAAAGATCCCTATTGCAGAGGATTTCGATCCGGCATATGCGGCAGACGAGAGCTCCATTGATGATCTTACCGATTCGATCGCAGTGAAGGAGGTCGTGGAAAAGCTCTCCTATCTGGAAAAAGAAATATTGTCATTGTACATCTTCGGTGGTCTGAAACAAACAGAGATCGCAAAAATTCTCGGAATATCTTACATCAAGGTGCGTTCTAAGTATGGCTATGTACTAAAAAAACTCAGAAAGGAGCTTCAAGGATATGAAAAATAAAGAAGTTATTGAGATCATACGGGAAAGTTATTCTGAGAGGTCTCCCGATGTGCTTCAAAATTTAAGATTCGACAGCATTGAAAAAACCAAGACAAAGGAAATCCCCGTCAGAAGAAGGTATATTGCGGTTGCGGCAGTTTATATTGCGGCATGTATAGTTATCGTTTGCATATTGCCATTTATAACATCGATGAAAAAAGACTCCGGCATTACTCCGTCGGGAGATGTTGGTTCAATATCGTCGGATACAAATACCGTCCCTGAAACTACGGAGCAGGAAGCTGATGTAGTCCCACCGAAAAAGGATCACGATTTCGGCGGTGCCGAATTTAAAATACTTCATGTTGGTAAAGAGAAGCAGTACGATTACTGGAAAACAAATGTGGCTGATATGTATGCACGTGACATATATCTTATACCGGACGAGCGTGAAGGTGAGATGATCAGCAGTGCCGTAAGTAAGAGGAATAATACAGTTGAAGAGGAATATAACGTGCGTTTTGTGTCTGAGACTGTGGAGGATCTGTCTAAGGAAACTCTTGCGAGGATGCAGGCGGGACAGTGCGATTTCAATGTAATTCTTGATGAGGGAGTAGCATCAAAATGGTATGTGACAGGGCTTAAAGGTTATCTCTATGATCTTCGTGAAATGGAGAACATAGATCTGACACAAAGCTACTGGATGCCAAAAGCATCCGAAAGTCTCACCGTGGCAGGCAGACAATTCTTCAGCGGCGGAATGGTAACCATGGATGCCGTTGGACACGCAGAGATCCTTTATTATAATAATGATCTCATGAGTGAGCTTGGATATGGGGACAAAACTCCTGCCGATATGGTAGAGATGGGTTCATGGACCTATGAGCGTATGCTTGAAATGGTAGTGGCTGCGGGAAAGGATCTTAACGGAGACGGACGTATTACTGTAGATGACAGATGGAACGGACTTTATGAGCAGTATCTTAAAGGTATCATAATAAACTCATCCACAGCTCTCAGGGATATCGGTAACGGTGAATATGAGCTTGTACCGTACACATCAAAAACTCTTGATGCGTATAATAGGTATGCGAATACTATTGAGTCCGCTTATCGTAAGGATGGTAATATAAATCTTCCGGTACACGGTACATATGATGTGTGGTATGAGGATTATTTCCTAAGAGCACCGTTTGAGAAGGGCAATACTCTGTTTATGCTCGGCAGCATCGATTATGCCCGAGAACTGAGCGGTGTGAAGGGCGGCTACAGTATCGTTCCCGTTCCCGTTCTTGAGGAGGGCGATGAATATGTGGCGAGAGGCGATGCCAATTCCAATATGCTGTCAGTACCGATAGATATGGCAGATCCGTACATGACCGGTGCAGTTCTTGAATATATGGCAATCCTCTCGGAGAGGATGCTCTATCCTGCATATATTAATGAAACTCTCGGAACAAATGTCGCTGATAATGATAATAATTATAAAATGGCTGATGTAATCAAAAACAGTGTAAGATATGACTGGGCAGAGCTTTATAATTGGGGAAGTCAGTACAGTAGCTACGGAGAATATGAAAACATGAGGATGCGTCTTTTTGATTCCGGTCTTCATCCGGAATATGAGCTCGATGAGGAAAAAGTTATGCGTCCGATAAATACGGTGGTCGAAAGACTTGAAAAAGTCGGCAAGTGATCCTTTGTAATATAAAAATAAACGGTATCGGAGAATTGTCCTTCGGTACCGTTTATTTTTGCGAGCAGTACCTATTCAAAAAAATAAAAAAATATGATAAAATATTATAAAGCTATCGCATTTGTATATTTTTGGCGGTTATATAAACAGAGGGAGGTGATAGAATGAGCAAATATGAATCTACCATAGACCTTGACCGTTGTATCAGTAAGATATCAAGGCGTGACCATACCGCAGTTGAGGAGCTTTACAGAGAGTTCTCGGGTGCCGTTTATAAGTATGCCCTTGTTATATTGCGGGATACGGGACTTGCCGAGGATGCCATGCAGAATACGTTTCTGAGGATAATGGCAAGTGCAGGTACATATAAGCTCGGTACAAATCCTCGGGCGTGGATATTCAAAATAACGAGAAATGTTTGTATGGACATCCATAACAGCAAGATCCCGTCGGCAGATGACGTTGAGCCTGAGATATTGTCAGACGACCATTCCATAAATGATGTGTCTGAAGCTATTGCCGTCAGAGAGGCCGTTTCAAGACTTACAGATCGTGAGAGGGAGGTTTTATCCTTGTACCTTTTCGGTGGACTTAAGCAGACCGAGATCGCAAAGATAATGGGACTGTCATATGTGAGAGTGCGCTCCATTTATGAATGTGCCATAAAAAAACTGAGAAAGGAGTTTTGTGAGTGAGATGAACAAGAAAGAAATTTTGGAAAAAGTACTTCGCGGATATGACGTCAAGGTGCCGAACGTTTTGCCGAATCTGAGTTTTTCTGAGATAGAGGAGACACCTATGAAAAAAGAATCGCTTAAAAAGAAATACATAATTGCCGCCGCAGTATATGCTGCCGCTTGTCTCGTGATCTTAGCCACGATCCCGTTTATCATAAATACACTCAAAACTCCCGATAAAGATGATCCCATAATACCGGGTGCGGATGAGACGTTTGCGGATAAGGATTTCGACGGTGAGGAGTTTGTGATACTCGGTGATCATTGGAGCCTTATAAACAATAGCTTTGAGGTGAATAACTCGGAGGATACAGACCCCGGTATTCTTGACAGAGCAGTAATCAAGGGATTTGAAGATGCCGAGCGCAAATATAACATACAGATAAAAGCAAAGACTGTTGCTGATCCTGCTATGGAGGCTGTGATGAGCTATCAGTGCGGTCAGAAGGATCACAGTGCCTTGTGTGACAACGGCTATGAGCTTGGTGAGGCGGCACTTGAAGGGTACCTTTGCGATATCTCTCATTTAAGTGAGATCGATCTTACCAAAAGTTATTGGCTTCCTCATACCGTGGATGATCTTACTGTTTCGGGAAAGCTTTATTTCCTTGGCGGTAAGCTGTCGATGGCTCCCATAGAGGATGCGGATTTCCTGTATTATAATATGGATATAGTGAAATCCATGGGTAAGAAAGACATCTTTGAGATGGCAAAAGCGGGTGAGTGGACTTACGATGTGTTTATGGAGTATGTCATTTCATCGGAGAAGGATCTTGACGGTAACGGCGAGATGAGTACTGGTGATCGCTACAGCGGACTCACTGATGATGATGCAAAAAGCATGCTTTATGATATTCATGTTGCGGATAACGGCGACGGTACGTATGAATTTATTCCTTATACAGAAGGAAGTATAGCTTTGTACTATAAGTATAAGAATGACATAAACGGAATAAATTATGATCTGTATGACAGCAGTAAGGGCCCTTATGCAATAAGTCCCTATGAGAATAAGATCCATCTGTTCGGGGACGGAAGGTCTCTTTTCCTTCTGAACGGAGACACGATGGATATGGGTGATGATCCCTTCATAATGGATGACAATGTGGGTATTGTGCCTTATCCAAAGAAATTCGAAACGGCAGAATACACATCTACGGTGCGTCTCGGTTCTCATCTCATGGCGATACCTCTGAATTGTAATAATATCGAAATGACGGCTACAGTACTTGAGTATCTTGCTGCATCATCTGAGAGAGAGCTTTATCCTGCGTACTACGGGCAGTATACAGATACCGAGGATGAAGAGATAAACAAAAAACGCACAGAGATGCTTGACATGATCCTTGATACTGTATCCTACGATTGGACGGATATATATCTGGCAGAATCAGAATTGCATGCGATTGAAGACAGATTTTATGCATCCGGAAGCTTTGCAAGTGTTGTAAAGAGATACTTTGCCAAAATACAGGATGATATAGACTTTGTTGCTGATAAGATAAGATCTTTGCCTGTAAGCGAATACAGTACCGATGAGGAGGCTGTAATATTCGGAACGAAGCCACTCGTTATGCCGTTCTCGGGAAATATGTCCAAATCTGACATCGGTAGAAAGACTGAGATCGTATACGACTATCTGTACGGACTTACAAGTGATGATAAGATATACACCACACCTGAGCTTACAGCGGTGCTTGAGGGCGATCCCACAAGGCTTCTTGCCGTTACCTTCATGGCATTTTCATCGGATGGAAAGGATATTGTTGATGCGGATGCTCTGAGAGAAGCACTTGCAGGAGATAAAGATCATCCTGTTCCCGAATTTGCAAGGTCTGAGGATTACAGTAATGCCGTAAGCGGACTTGAAACCGTGATCTATATGACAGGTGAGGATTTCAGAAATCTCACCCCTCCCGAGGGAATGAGAGTCGTAGCGGGACTTGTTGATTTTCCTGATGAGGGTGGAGCACTCAGTTATATTTCAACACAGATCTCAAATGATGAAGAGGTAATTGTATATTACACTTACGATCACTTTGATAAAGATACCTCTGACACTGCAGATACCCCCGAAGATAAGTGGGAGGCGTTTGAGCTGAGCGTAAAGCAGTATTACGATGATTCTTACCTTGAGGAGTGCAAAAAAGTACGAGAGGACGGAACTTTGGCGGAGAAGCTGAAGAAATATGTAATGGCTCATCATGATGGAGCAAATTATAAGCTACCCATAGAAGATTTCATGATCGTACCGGAGCTTTGCCGTGTCCAGATGAGGGTAAATAAAGAGATGTTTATCAGAATGCAGGACAATAAATATATTACGGCAAGAATAGTAAAGGAAGAAGATAAATAGCAAAAAGGGGCAGCTCTAAAGCTGCCCTTTTTATAAAATTAAAATTTTTTCAAAAATATTCCGCAAAAGGCTCCTCTATACAGTATAATAAGTAGATGGAGGTGATAACATGAAAGACAATCCGAAAGAATTTGACTTTAACACCTGTCTGCAGAGGATCTCCGTAAAGGATACAGATGCACTTGAGACTCTTTATCGTGAGATGAAGGATCCTGTGTACAGATACGCACTGACGCTTCTTCAGGACCATGGACTTGCCGAGGATGCCATGCAGATCACTTTTCTTAAAATAATGGCAAATGCCGATACATATCGCTCGGGAATGACGGGAAAGGCGTGGATAATGGCTATCGTACGGAATACCTGCCATGACCTGAGACAGAAGAGAACTCCCGTTGCTGAGGACGATGTCATAAACAGTGTAAAAGATGAAAATGTGATAGATGCGCTTACGGATGTGATCGCAGTAAGAGAAGCGTTCCGCAAGCTCTCACCGGAGGAGAGGGAGATAATGTCCCTTTATATATTCTCCGGGCTGAGACAGACCGAGATCGCACAGGTAATGAAGATTCCGTATATAAAGGTGCGTTCAAAGTATGGTTATGCGGTAAAAAAACTCAGAAAGGAGCTTGGTCAAGATGAAAAATGATGCTATGTTTAATATGATAAAAGGAAGCTGTACTGCCACAGCTCCCGAGATACTCTCAAAGCTAAGCTTTGATGCAGCAGCGGAGTACAAAGATACGGTTGCCGCACCGTCACCGAAAAAGAGCTATATAAAAGCCGCAGTCGTGTATGCCGCCGCCTGCCTTGTGATCGCCGTAGCGATCCCGTTTATAATAGGTAACGTGAGCGACAAGGAGCCGTCTGTTCCATCATCTTCCGTGGCGGAAAAGAGTATAAATGCCGAGGATATAAACGAGATTTATAACAAGGTCGATCCCGATACTCTGCCTCAGGAGGTCACAGTGGAGGAGGTCGAGAAGATAATCGAGGCGGCTCGCCGTGCTTACGATGATTACAATGTGGTAATCCTCTCCGGCGGAACAAAGATCACAACCACTCCGAAGAAACCCGATATTACCGAGGATGATCTTGAGGGGATGTTTTACGGTGATGAAAGGATTTTGGAATATAAAGAATATTTTGATAATATGAATCTCATTATATACGACGCAATATCGGCGAGATTTAGTGAAAATTCAACGTGTATCATTGAACCCATGGATTATACAAGTCCCCCTTATGCGAGCTTTTGGGTACTTGATCTTGAAGCTACTGCTTTCACGGATTCTGAAATAATAGAGCACCTGATGTTTGAGAACGGTAACGAGAATATCAGATACTTCTGCGATATCATCGCATACGGATTAGGAAATGGAGAAAAGTATTATTTCGCTCACTATACGGAAACCTTAGGTGAAGAGACCATGCTTTTCCCCACAAAGGAAGAATATGCGATACTTACGGCTGAACTTCCGGAAGCTTCCGTTGATTACAAGCTGGCGATCGAGGATGAGATCCTTGCGGCTGAGAGCGTGAGATCAAAGGAGGATCTCATAAAGCGTGGATATGATGATATGACCGAACAGTACGGAACAAAGTCTGTCATGGATGCATTTCGCTGTGAGACCGGTGCTGCACTCATGTATGTGTACTATGATAGAGGATATAAGCATCCGAATCATATTTATGTGAATCCCATCAGCACTCCTGTAGGTTTTGCTGATGTAAAAAGAGTTGAGATAGAGATCTGGACTGGGTTTGTTCTCATAAGTATAGAGCTTAATGTAGAGATAAACGATCCCATAGTACTTCCTCCATCAATAGAAAAGGAACTGAGGTATATACTGAATATGCCGTATAAGCTTGCGATCGAGGATGAGCTTCTCGGAGCTGAAAGCTCAAAAACCAAAGATGAGCTTATAGATTACGGATATGAGGAGGTTACCCACGGAGGCGATACGTTCCTGCTACGGGAATTCGAGTGTGAAACCGGAACAGCACATTTCAGAATATTTAATAGGGAGCTGCATATAACCGCACATCCTTATGTGGATGCATTTGATGCTCATATTCCCGATCTTGAAGACGGGAAGATATACCTTACTGCGGACATATGGACCGGGAACTGCTTTATTAAAATGCGTGTAATCGTCGATGATGCTTTTCCCATAGTCCTCCCCGAAGCCGTTGAAGCGGAGCTTAGGTATATCCTGAATATCGAAAAAGAGGATCATATCACGGATCCCCCCGTAGAAGGTATTATTGCAGACGATATCAGGTATCTTGATTCCGATGTTGGATATAAGTTTGCAATCATTGAGCGTGACGGAAAGTTTGGTCTTATAAATACCGACGGTGAGATCATTCTTCCCGTGGAGTATAAATCTATAGATCTGAATTTTCTTGCGCCTAATGATATGAGAATGAAATTGCAGGCTGTAATTTCGAGTGAAACAAAATATGAAATATACTGGATAGAGAACGACGGAACCCTGACAGAAGTCCCTTTATACGGATTTGGTGCAGAAGGTGGAATCGAAATATATTGGATGAACGGAAAACCTCTGATGCTTGATTTTTTCGAGGGTGAGATAGAGTACTCCGTTGATAGATATACCTCTGATATGGTATATAAATTCTCGTATGCGGTAGCATCAGGTAAACAGTCGGATGTGATCCCGATACGTGAGATAAACAGTTACATAAGTGATAATGGGTGGTACTATGTCCGGGAGGAGAATCTTGTATCACATAAATATGCTTTGTACAACTTCAGGACAAAGGAACTTATCACCGATTTTATATTTGATGATTGTGGGTATGATGATCGTAGGAATCAAGGATTTGTAGAGGGTATCCTCGCCGTAAAGAAAGACGGAAAATGGGGTTATGTCAACGAGTCCGGTGAGATGATAACTGATTTCATTTACGATGCATCCGAAACAAAAGAAATAAACGGTAATATTGTAGAGACAATGTACTACACACTCAATGGATATACCATAGTCAGACAGGGAGATCTTTTCGGACTTATTTATAAGAACGGAGAGCTTGTGCTTGATGTAATGTACGAGGATATATCCAATGTAAATCCCGACGGATATGTGTGGGTGAAAACTAATGGCAGATGGACTGTGATTAAAATATCATAATAAGCAATACAGAAAACGCCACCTTTGCGTAAAGGTGACGTTTTCTCTATTCAGTTACATATAGTGTCAGATCCCATTCGGGGATGCACATAGGACGCCTGAGATAATACTTTCCGTTGGGGTAGAATTTGCGGATGTACAGGGGAAGCTCAAATATATCTCCCGTTCTGTGATAAAGCGATACGGAGAGGGCAGGGTGTCGCTTCAGCGTTTCGGTTGCACTGTAAAGTGCCGCCATCTCAAAGCCTTCCGTATCAAGCTTCAAAAAATCTATTTTTCCGTCAAGATGTTCTCTTACTATGTCATCAATGGAAATGGCAGTGGTGTGTATCTCCTTAGCTCTTTTCGGACTTCCCGGAATTGCCGCATCGGGAGCAGAGCCACGGCTGCCCGACGATACGAATACTCTCTCTCCCGAACACTCGTCAAGCATGGCACAAAGGGGAATTATCTTAGAGTCACCATGTGATTCAGCCATAATGGAGAGCTTTTTGTGACTTCGAGGATCGGGTTCGACCGCAACAAGTCCGTCAAGGTTCGGGAATACGTCACAGAAGAGCTCTGCGGTGTCTCCTTTGAACGCTCCTCCATCGATGGCACTGTGGATGCTCCCTGTATCAAAAACGCTCCTGAGCGATTCTGAGGGGCTTTCCGTGCGCATGAGGAATTTCATTTTCCCCGTGAGCCTGTGAGCGACCATTTCATCGAACAGTAGGAGAGATTCTTCATCTGCGAGAATGGAGCGAACCTCATGGAGCTTAGCACGGTGTTTTGTATAATATTCATCTGTGAAAAGCTCACTTATCAGATCATCGCAGAATAAAGGGACTTCCGGTATATACAGCTCATGACGCTCATCAAGGAGACGGAGGAAATCAATCACATCGGGAAGAGTGGTGCCGAATGCGGCGAGGATGATCATATCATCACCAAACTCCTCACGCACACTGCTGTATGAACGAACGGGGAAATCACGGAATGTACGTGATCTTACAAATCCGTCGCTGGCAAAAATGCCGCTTATCTTTACACCAATATGACCGAGAATGTCAATGATCTTATCGGCACCGTTTCCCGTACCGTATATGAAAACAGGCTTGTTCTTATCTGAAAGCGTATACCAAAAACTTTTATACATTTTCTGCTCCTATTGATTTATTGAGAGTTTTGTGATAAACTAATGTTACCACTAATCGAAAGGATGAATTATAATGGATTGTCTGTTTTGTAAAATAATCGCAGGGGAGATCCCTTCCGCAAAGGTTTACGAGGATGAGAATATCTTCGCATTCAACGATATCGCACCTGAGGCACCTGTGCACGTGCTTATCGTGCCCAAGACTCACATCTGCTGTGCAAATGCAATAACCGAGGAGAACAGTGCATATGTTGCACGCATTTTCGAGAAGATCCCCGAGATCGCAAGGCTCTGCGGACTTGAGAACGGCTACCGTATTATCAACAACTGCGGTGATGACGGCGGTCAGAGCGTGATGCATCTGCACTTCCATCTTATCGGTGGAGCAAAGCTTCCTCTGCACGTCTATAATACCGAGCCGAAGCCCGAGTTTTAATACAAGACTGTATGTTGAGGCTCTGCCTCAAACTCCGCTAAAGGAACTTTTCGAGAAAAGTTCCTTTAGAATCTTCAAAAGCTTTAATACAATATTATTATTATCTTATACCAAAATACCCGCCGTGCGGCGGGTATCTTTTATTTTAGCTCATAAACTCGCTGTAGATAGCGTTCAGTGCGTTGATGTAATCAGCCTCATCAACACCGATGATGATGTTGAGCTCAGATGAACCCTGGTCGATCATACGTACGTTGATGCCAGCGTTGGCAAGAGCACCGAATACCTTTGCCGCAGAACCTGCGGACTTGATCATACCGCGTCCTACTACTGCTACAAGAGCAAGACCGTCCTCAAGGGTGATGCTGTCGGGATTTACTTCCTTCTTTATCTCATCGATCACACGATCCTTGATCGCTTCGATATCCTTAGTGCTTACAACAACACACATGGTATCGATTCCCGAAGGAAGATGTTCAAAGCAGATACCCTCACGCTCAAGTACCTCAAGCACACGTCTGCCAAAGCCAACTTCGGCATTCATCATATCCTTCTCGATATTGATGTGAGAGAAGCCCTTCTTACCTGCAATACCGGTGATCTTGCGTGCATCGGCAGAATCATTTGCCTCAGCAACGATCATGGTACCTGCATCCTCAGGTCTGTTTGTGTTCCTTATGTTGATCGGAATACCTGCAAAACGAACAGGGAAGATTGCATCCTCGTGAAGCACGCCGGCACCCATATAGGAAAGCTCACGAAGCTCACGATAGGTGATAACGTCAATAGTCTCGGGGTTCTTTACGATTCTGGGGTCAGCCATCATGAAACCGGAAACGTCAGTCCAGTTCTCGTAAAGATCAGCACCTGCAGCTCTTGCTACGATAGAGCCGGTTACATCGGAGCCGCCTCTTGAGAAGGTCTTTACGGTACCGTTGGGCATTGAGCCGTAGAATCCGGGAATTACTGCATGAACGTGACGACCGAGAGCGGCACCTACAAGCTCATTCGTGATCTCTGAATCGAACTTGCCGTTATCACTAAACTTAATGATACGTGCGGCATCAAGGAAATGATAACCGAGAAGCTTTGAAAGAATAACACCGCTGAGATATTCGCCTCGGCTTGCAGCATAGTCACGGCCTGCCTGATGGGAGATAGCCCATTTGATGTTAGTAAACTCGGTGTCAAGGTCAACTTCAATACCAAGTCCGTCAACGATCTGCTGATATCTCTCACGAATACGGTCAAATACGGGGGTAATATCCTTTTCCTCGTCAGCCAGTCTGTAGCACTCGTAGAGCATATCTGTGACCTTTTCGTCCTCGGGGAATCTCTTACCGGGTGCAGAAGGAACAACATAACGACGTCCCTCCTCGGCTTCAACAATTGCTTTTACCTGAAGGAAATGCTCGGCATCTGCAAGGGAGCTTCCGCCAAATTTAACGACCTTCAGTGAATCTCTGTTATCACACATAATATAATGGTCCTTTCGGATGATTTGCATATGAGGTCTGTATACAACCTATCAGTATAATATTATATGTTGAATAATGAAAATTGTCAAGAATTATAATTGATGAAATAATAGTGTCTTTTAGGGGAATATTAAGACATTCTGCCACGGAATCCGTGCTTTGGCGGCGGATTTCCGTCATCAGTTCCGATCCCGTGATGTAACGGAGGTCTGTTGCCGTGTCCCGGTCTGTCGTTCTCGTGCATTTCTGTGAAAGCTGCAGGAGGGATGCCCTCACCCTTATCCGAAGAATCACCGTTTTCAATGTACCGTTTTGCCTGCGTTGAAAACAGGGTATAATATTTACCTCGTATCTCCATAAGCTCACTGTGACTTCCGATCTCAGAAACGATCCCTCCGTCAAGAAGAATTATCTTATCGGCGGTGGTAGCACTTGAAAGTCTGTGAGATACAAAAATCGTTGTCTTGTCCTGTCTCAGTTCATCGAACTGAGCAAAGATCTCCTGCTCGGCAAGGGGATCGAGAGATGCAGTAGGTTCATCGAGAATAAGAAAATCGGAATCACTGTAAAATGCTCTCGCAACTGCAAGCTTCTGCCACTGACCAATGGAAAGCTCGGTTCCGTCAGCTTCAAAATAACGCATTAGAGGAGTATCGTACTTTTCCTTCAGCTTTTCTATAAACACATCGGCATTACTGTGTTGAGCGGCTGCTTCAATATTTTCCTGTATTACCTCAGCGCCTATCTCACCGAAAGCGATATTTTCACGAACGGTAAATGCATACTTACCGAAATCCTGGAAGATGATGCCGAACATGCCGTACAGCTCATCCGTGTCGTATTTTCGTATATCTTCACCATCAAGGAGAACCACGCCGTCTGTGGGATCGTACAGACGTGTAAGGAGCTTGATAAGTGTAGTTTTACCGGCACCGTTAAGTCCGACAAGCACGGCAGTTTCACCTGCTTCAAGCTTGAATGAAACGCCGTCGAGAACCTTCTTTTCGGATCCCGGATACGAGAATGTTACATCTCTGAATTCGATCGTGTGACCGATATGGCGCTTTACATGAAGAGGCTCGTCGATTATCGGAATAATCTTCTGTTCCTCATTCATGAAGGCGATCATGTTGTCGATGAAGAGTGTGCCTTCATAAATGGATGCAGTGGTATGTATAAGAGAAGAAACGCCACCCGAAATGGAGTTAAGTGCACCTGTGTAAAGAGAATAGTCACCTACCTTCAGAATACCGTCAAAGATCTTTTTTGCGATGTAGAGAAACAGACAGCAGTTCACGGCAGAGTTCACCACGGTAAGAGTAATATTCCATCCACCCTCTCCGTAAATGAGCTTCTTTATACCGCCGAAATACCTGTTGAATGTTTCCTTGTAGCATTTGATAAAGGTCTCGGAAAGGCCGAAAATACGGATCTCCTTTGCCATATCCTTGTTAACCATCAGCTCATTGTAGTAATTCATCTGGCGACGCTCTTTCGAATGAAAACGCATATACTTAAAGGTCTTTTTACGGTAGATGAAATTTATCACCGCAGTGGGGATCGCAAGAATGATTATGATTATCGGAGCAAATGCATTGACATTAACAAGTACAAGAATAAATGATACCATTGAAATAATGGTGCTGATTATGCCGAACATTGACGTAAGAATGTTCAGGGGACGCATACCCGCCTCACGGCTTGCATTCTCAAGCTTTTCGTAAAACTCAGGCATATCAAAGCTTGCAAGATCAATGGATTTTGCCTTGTTTATGATCTTTATCTTAATGTGGTTGGTAACAAGCTCACCCGCTATTCGGATTATGATGTTGTATATCATTCCGATGAGTGAATTTATAAAAAGATACCCAAACTGGAATATGAGCAGGAAAACTATCTTCGAAAATTCAGCATTACCGTTCACGGCATCAACGAGAGCATTGATGATCTCCGCAGCAATAAATGCACCAACGACCGGCATTACACCGGTGATGATCGAGTTGAACAGCATTACGAAAAATATCCAGGGCTTTGCTTCCCAGACAAGACCGAATATGTAAAAAAGTCTTGAAAAAAAGCTCTTTGTTATCCTCACAAGAAATCCCGGAACCTCACGGATGCTTTTCGGCAAAGGCTCCTTGTTTTTTTCGCTTGGTCGCATGAACGGAGGCGGTCCACCCATCATAATTATCACTTCCTTTAGTTAGACATACAACAACATTATAAATCATATAGTTAAACATAGCAATAAATTTATGAGAAAATTTACATCTTTTGTTGAGAGAAGGCATATTTTGTGATATACTGTATTTACGAAAATACAGGAACGGAGAAAATATGAAAAACATAAATATAACACATCTTGGACAGACGGGCTTCAGAATCGATTATAGAGATATAACAATCATCATTGATCCATATCTTTCGTACTCCGTTGATGACGGCGACAAATGGGTGAGAAAATTTGCACCGCCTGTGCTTCCGTCCGATATTACTGATGCAGATATGGTTTTTCTCAGCCACGATCATCTCGATCATGTTGATCCCGAGACTCTTTTGGGTATTGCGAAAGCGTCACCGGAATGCAGATTTGCCGCATCTGCATGGTATGCTGTAAGACGACTCACCGATATCGGTATTGCGGAGGATAGGATCATTCCACTTACGGCTGACGAGCCTGTGGTGCTTGCAGATGGGATCACCGTAACTCCGATCCCTGCGGCGCATGAGGAGCTTCATCCCTGTACACCCGGCGGATATGAGGAGCTTGGATTCATAATCGATATAGACGGACGGCGTATATATCACGGCGGTGATACCTGCGTTTATGACGGACTCTCAGAGCGTATAAAAGGTGTTGCGGTTGCGATACTTCCCGTAAACGGACGTGATGAGGAACGCCACAGAATGAACTGTATCGGAAATATGAACGCCGCTGAGGCGGCAAAGCTTGCCTGTGATGCAGAGGTGGAGCTTGTGATCCCGAGCCATTGGGAGCTGTACGAGCTTAACGGCGAGACTCCCGAGAATATCCGTGCCGCATTCGGGAAATATCCTGACGTAAAGTTTATCCTCACAGGTGTGTGTGAGCCGTTTGAGAAAACTGTTACAATAGAATAAGAAAAAACTCTGTCTTCCTCTAAGAGAAGACAGAGTTTTTGATGTTATACGTCAGCGCCTGCAAGTTTACGCCTGATGATAGTCAAATCGGCAGAGTTTACTACACCGTCATCGTTGAAATCAGCACCGTCGGATATTTCAACATCAGCACCGGCGAGCTTACGACTGAGCACAGTCGCATCTGCGGAGTTAACCACGCCGTCACCGTTCACATCACCGAGGGTGATTGTAACCTCTGTTATAAACTCGTAGGGAATGTTTTTATATATTGCATAAGTATGCGCATCTGAATTTTCGTAGCAGGAAATGGTGAGACTGTCGCATCCGTCGAATGCATCATCACCAATGCTCGTTACGCTGTCGGGGATAGTCACGCTCGTGAGGCTTATGCAGTTGTAGAATGTACCCCAACCGATGTTCGTGACGCTGTTGGGGATCACAACGCTCGTGAGGCTGCTGCATTGGCAGAATGCACTGCCACCGATGCTCGTTACGCTGTCAGGGATGTTGATGCTCGTGAGGCTGGAGCATTCGTAGAATGCATAATCACCAATGCTGGTCACGCTGTCGGGGATTGTTACGCTCGTCAGGCTGCTGCAGCTGGAGAATGAATCAGTACCAATACTTGTCACGCCGTTGCCGATAGTCACGCTCGTGAGGCTATCGCAGTTGTAGAATGTACCCCAACCGATGTTCGTGACGCTGTTGGGGATCACAACGCTCGTGAGGCTGCTGCAGGAGGAGAGTGCCAATTCTCCAATACTTGTCACGCTGTTAGGGATCACAACGCTCGTGAGGTTGCTGCAGTTACGGAATGCATAAGAGCCGATGCTCGTGACGCTGTCG
>SVQM01000124.1 GCA_015065335.1 Oscillospiraceae bacterium
CATCAGTCCGTCAATACCATAGGACTGACTGAACTTACCGTCGGAAAGTCCCGATTTTATAAGCTCCACATCTCCCACAAGCTCCTCTGATAGATATACTTTACCGCTTTCCGTCTCAGCATTTATCGTATATGCAAATATCACAGGATGTGCGGCGATAGGATTTATTATCTGTCCCGTGACAACTGCGGACACAAAATGCTCTGTTTCAAGCTTTATATCGCAAGAGAGTATCTCATAAGTAGCACTGTCCTCAGGCATCATACCCTGCATATTGAACTTGGTCATTGCATAATTGCGCATAGCAATGTCAAAAGCATCGTGCCGACCGTCGCCGTATTTCGGATATAGAAGTGTTACAGTACAATCACCGTGCATGAAATTCTCGGAATGAACCGAAAGAGACGAAGGATCATTATTCTCGGTCCTGTCGGTAATAACATCGGTACTCTCCTCAGTATCCGTGGCTGTACTCATCTCGGTTGTATTTTCTTCAGTATCCGTCTTTGTATCTTCGGCTCTCTCTTTATTATTTTTTGAACATCCGACGATGCCAACGGCTAAAAAAAGTACAAGCACTATGGAAAGTATTCTTTTCATAAATAAAACTCCTTTCCTCATATACCGAGGAGCGTATAAAGAAAATCTGCTCCGTCATTATCCGCGAACACCACGGGAACTCCGAGCTTTTTCGACAGCTCATCGGGTGTCATTCCGCAAAGGAACAAATCCCCCTCGCTTCTGAGCATCGATGAGGAAAGCACGAGCCTTTCTCCGAGGCTCTCCCCGGCAAGAGAAGCTGCAAGATCTCTTCCCGTAAGAAGTCCCGTAACGGTGATCTCACCGCCGAAGAAATCATTCTTCACTTTATATACATGGCACTTTAAATTATAGCATACACGGCATATTTTTTCAACAGACGCACATATGAAATCATATGCTGCCTCGCCTGTCGCTATGGATACCTCTGCCGCAATATCATGTTCGTCATCGTACAGATTTCCAAGAGCCATATCAAGCTCACTGTCAAATGATGACAGCATACCGACACCGTTTTCAATCTGAGAATAATCTCCCCAAAATTCGGGAGGCGGTATCGGTGTACCTGATTTAACATAAAACTCATCCGCAGGATAGAATATCCTCTCACCATGGCGGCTGAGGCATCCTTCGGAATATTCCGTGATCTGACGTATAATATCGGCGCATTCCTCAGGACTAAAAGGCTCAAGAGGATAGAGCCCGTCACGGAAGCGTGTCATTCCCGCAGGTACAACGGAAACACTGTCCATTGCAGGGTAGAGCTTTTCAAGATCACAAAGAGATTTTTTGAGATTCTCTCCGTCGTTTACACCCTTGCAAAGAACGATCTGTCCCCGAAGCTTTATTCCGGCATCCGCAAGGATGCGGAGATATTCAAGAACCTCTCCCGCCCTCTTGTTTTTCATCATCTTAACACGAAGCTTGGGATCGGTAGTATGAACAGACACATTCACGGGAGAAATGTGCATCTCTATTATCCTGTCAATATCACGTCGTTCAAGATTGGTGAGAGTGATATAGTTTCCGTGGAGAAAAGAAAGTCTGGAGTCGTCATCCTTGAAATAAAGAGGCTCTCTCATTCCCTCAGGAAGCTGGTCTATAAAGCAGAATATACATTTATTCTCACATCTGTGCTTTTTATCCATGAGAGGAGTCTCAAATTCAAGACCTATGTCATCATACATTGATTTTATGATCCTCACGGAATACTCAGCACCGTCTCTCTGCAGAATAAGATCTATCGCCTCCTCGGCAAGATAGAAACGGTAATCAATAACATCAAATATCTCATGACCGTTTATACTTACAAGAGTGTCTCCGGCAACAATACCGCGCTTTGCGGCTCTTGAATTCGGGAGTACATCCGTTATCTTTACCACCGTTTCAACCTCCTTTGGAAAATTGTCGATTTCTGCATAATTACTCATAATAATTATACCACATAATTTTATTGTTGGCAATAGAAAACGTCATGCTTCACAAAATTACTTTTTCTGTCATATACTGAGAATAAACAGTAATGGCGGAGGCGGAAATGTTTGGATTTATAACAGCAATACTTACAAGTGTATCTTTTATAATACTGAGTGCCGGAACTGCACAATCTTTTCCTCCCCCTCTTTCGGCAAAAGGGGAAAGGGAATATTTCAAAAAAATGAAGGAGGACGGTGACATAACGGCCCGTGAGAAGCTAATCGAGCACAATCTTCGTCTCGTATCTCATATAGTCAGAAAATACTACGGAAGCCACGGATCTTCAGATGAGCTTCTCTCGATCGGCTCCATAGGGCTTATCAAAGCAATAGATACTTTTGAATACACAAATGGCGCACGGCTTGCAACCTATGCCGCAAAATGTATACAAAATGAGATACTCATGTACTTTCGTTCACAGAAAAAGCAGAGTCTTGAGGTATCAATAGATGAAACTATTGACATTGACCGTGAAGGAAATCCACTTACATATATCGATATAATAAAGTGTGACGATACCATTGCTGATGATCTTGACAGAAAATTCCGTGCAAAAAAAGCCATGGACTACATCCGTTCAATGCTTGATGAAAGAGAAAGGCGCATTATAATACTAAGGTACGGACTTGATGGTTCTGATCCCATCACGCAAAGAGAGACCGCCGAAGCTCTCGGTATTTCCAGATCTTACGTCAGCAGGATAGAAAAAAGCGTTCTTTCGGATCTGAAAGACTATTTACAATAAAGGTGGACATATACTATTATCTGTGGTAAAATAACATAAAGAAATTAAAGGAACGGTTAATACACGTGAAATACGATACTGTAATATGGGATTTTAACGGCACTCTCGTTGATGATGCCGGGCTCGGGATAGATGCCGCAAACAAAATGCTCCGAGCAAGGGGGCTGTCGGAAATTTCGGGGATCGATGAATATAAGGAACGCTTTTTCTTTCCGGTGAAAGAGTATTATGCCTCTCTCGGGTTTGATTTTGAACGTGAGCCGTACAACGATCTTGCACGTGAATGGTTTGATATGTACCTTGCAGGTGAAAGCTCGCTTAAGCCTATGTCCGAAGCAGCAGAGGCCCTTGTAATGATCCGTGATGCGGGATTGAGACAGATCGTTCTGTCAGCATCCGAGTCCTCTCTTTTGATATCACAGATAGACCGTTTCGGTTTTTCAGATTATTTTGATGACATTATCGGCAAGGATAATTTTCTTGCCGACGGGAAAGCAGCCGCAGCAAAAAAACGGCTCGGCAATAAAAATCACAACTGTGCCATGATCGGGGACACAACTCATGACCATGACACTGCCATTGCCATCGGTGCATCCCCGTATCTTTTCAGCGGAGGGCATGAATCGGCAAAAAGGCTGTCACTGACAGGTGTACCTGTATGTGACAGTCTCACTGAAATATGCAGAATGATACTTTCAGAAAAATAAACAAAATTTTACTTTGCAACATCGAGAATAATAACCCATTGTATGAGACAGAATATTAGTGTTCTATGAACACAAATGAGTATGAAAGGAGCACAGGAAATGGTGCTTGACAAAATTGCGCTTCTGCTCGTTATCATCGGTGCTCTCAACTGGGGTCTTGTAGGTCTTTTCAGCTTTGATCTCGTGGCATGGATATGCGGAGGTTCCGGTGCTATCATAGCACGTGTGATATATACTGTCATCGCTCTTGCGGGACTTTGGTGTGTATCTCTTCTGTTCCGTAACAGAGAAGAAACAAGAGAATATCAGTAAATTTTGACGGAGCTGTAAAACAGCCGTATAAAATAGCTGCAAGCCTACAAAAAGTAGGCTTGCAGCTATTTTATGTTATTCTGTTTCTATAGGTTCGGGCTTTTTATCTTCACTATCCCGGGAATCTTCCGTATCATCTTCCACATATGGTACTGTGTCGATCTTTTCAGCCTTGGTCACAACCGATTCCTCGATATCGTTTTTCGTAGATTCTTCTTTCGGCTTTGCATGAGCAGGACGATGTTTTTTCTTCTTAATGAAGAGTATCACAAAGATCACGGCCGCTACTGCGATGATCACCGCACCTGCGCACATTACGTAAAATCTTACGGGGTGCTCGTCCGTGTATTCAAATATGGTCAGATCTCTTATGGGACGAAGCTCTGTGTGAGAACATATACCACACTTGAATTTCATCTCTCCGTCAAAGAAAAGTCCGGGATCGTCAGCAATAACACCCTCATCAAAGAGGTGTCCTGTCGGTTGAACTTTTTCGTATCCTTCCTCACCGCAGGTATTACAGAACGCTTTGCGGCTGATCACCTCCGTACAGTGCGGAGGTGTTTTTTCACCTGTCTTGTAATCATGTCCCAATGCGTCGGATATTACAGTTTCTTCGAATTTACAAACTATACATTCCTGCTTCAGTTCACCTTTTTCCGTACAGGTAGGATCTTTTTTTGCGATTATCGAGAAATTATGACCTACCTTTGCCTTTACTTCTTCCTCCATTTTTTCACACACGGTGCATTTGGTGATTCGAAGTCCTTCTTCTGTACAGTTTGGCATCACATCTGAATATATAATGAAATCATGTCCCATAGCAGGGAGCTCTATTGTTTCATCGAGATTACATACCGTGCATACATGATGCTCTGAACCTGTTTCCTCACAGGTGGGATCGGTACGCTCAAGTACATTAAAGTCATGTCCGAGGGCAGGGATGGGATTGGAGTAGGATTCATTACATTCTGAGCAGGTATATATATCAGCACCCTGATTCACACAATCGGGATCGGTGTGTGCGGTGAGAGAATAGCTGTGTCCCTCAGCGGCTACAGTCTCGTTATAGGAGCCTGCACATCGTGAACAGGTATATGTGGTAAGACCGTCAACTGTATGAGTAACGTCTCTGTGGTAGGTCACCTGATAATCATGTCCGTATGCGGGAGTGACAGCCTCGGTGCGGTGTACCGCAAACTGAGTACATCCTTTATCGTTGAGGTTAAACGTGTACCTGCAATAATATTTTGCATATCCGTCTCTTTCGCAGGTTGCAGCGGTGGCATCACCGTCTGTGAGCCAGATGTGCTTTGACGAATCAGGGGCGGCAGCAACGCTTGTTATATTTTTTCTATGTCCGCAAACAGTACAGTGCACGGACTTTTTACCTGCGGAGAAGCATGTAACGGGAGCATCGATGATCTCTCCTCCGTATGAATGTGTATGATTTGTGTAATATTCGATGAGAGCATCTGCATCAGCCTCGCCCATAGCTTTGAGTATAGCGGGATTTTCAATGAGATTTCGTTCATTGTAATTGGAG
>SVQM01000125.1 GCA_015065335.1 Oscillospiraceae bacterium
GTGCTGTGGCTTTTCGGATCTATCCACGTCGGCAGGGAGGAATTTTATCCTCTGCCCGATTACGTGATGGATGCTTTTGAGGGAAGTGATGCTCTTGCGGTGGAATTTGACGTGGTGGAGTTTGAGAAGAATCCCGGTGACATGATGTCAATACTTCAGAAGCTTTGTTATCTTGACGGTACGACGATCAAGGATCACATTGATGAGGCTACCTATGATTCCGCTGTGAAGATACTCACGGACAGCGGGTATTACAATGCGCTGCTTGATTACTATATTCCTGCTCTGTGGTCGAGCTTCATTGATGAATGCACCTATACAAAGATGGGTATAGATCTGGAGAACGGTATCGACAAATACCTTATAAATCTTGCATATGAGGCTGATAAGGAGGTCCTTGACGTGGAATCCGCTGAGTATCAGTTCGGTATGCTTGCAGATTATTCCGACGAGCTTCAGGCGTTCCTGCTCCGTCAGTCCGTGGAATCATACGATAAGACGGATGAGCTTGATGTAGAGCTTGACAAGATGGCAGAGCTATGGGCAGCGGGTGACGAGGAGGCTTTTGAGGAATATCTTCTCACTGAGGATGATGATATCACAGATCCGGAGGAGCTTGCGCTGTACGAGGAGTATAACGAGTCAATGATAGTGGTCCGCAA
Organism: Oscillospiraceae bacterium; assembly: GCA_015065335.1. GTDB lineage: Bacteria > Bacillota > Clostridia > Oscillospirales > CAG-272 > UMGS1312. The sequence goes on from SVQM01000125.1 coordinate 663, forward strand.
TGGGAATATGACCGATTATGCTGTTGATATACTTGAAGAAGGCAGGGAAGTGTTCATGTGCGTCGGTGCAGGACACGTGGTTGGTGAAGGCGGTATCGCAGACAGACTTCATGAGCTCGGATATACCGTCAGCAAGGTGAACTGAGCACGGATTTATACTGCACTTCGAAAACTGTACCGAGCACGGCTCTTTTCGGCATAACAAAAGGCACCCTGTTCGGGGTGCCTTCAGTTATTTATATGCAATTATGCAACTCTGTTATAGAAATACTTTGCGTTGTAAGCGTTACCAACCTTGTTGGCAGTGTTGATGACGATGTGCATTCCAACAAAAGCACCGATACCGCAGAGAAGTGATCCGAAAATCAGCCACATAAGAACGGTGGTGCCGCTTTCAGCGATCGGAATACCGTATCTGGGACCTGCGAGCATCAGGCGGTTCTGGATCTTGTACAGCCAATAATAGGAGTAGAATCCGCATGTAATAATGCTGAGCAGAATATACGCAGCAAGTCCGCCAACATGATCGCCGTCTTCAGCACACATCTGGTTTACATCTTTTGCCAGGGTATATACAAAATAATATCCGTAGATACCGCAAGTGATGATACTGAGTAAAATGTACGCTGCAAGGGAACGGCTGGTGTTTACGGGGGTTCTGAGAATGTTTGCCTGATTAGTGTACGGAGGCTGGTTGTTCATGCCGCCCGGATTGGGGTTTCCGCCCGGATTGGGGTTTCCGCCCGGATTGGGGTTTCCTCCGCCGATGGGACTTCCGCAGTTGTTACAGAACTGGATACCGTCTGCAATCTGGGATCCGCAATTGGGACAAAAAGCCATGATGATGATCCTCGTTTCAAAAAAATTTTTTGTCTTTACCGCTAAAGGGAGGCTTAATCCACGATAGCAGTAATTATGTTATAACAGAAAAATGATATCCTGTTAAAACTCGAATTGAAAATGTTATCTGAAAAACGCAATTGCTTTTCTTACGATAATCGAAATAAGCCCATTTTCGGGATTAAAAACAAGTACGGGGGATCTCAGGATCAGAAAACGGTATAAATATACAGCAATAAATATTATACCTACGACAATGATCACGGCTTTTCTTTCACGGAACATATGTCGTCTGCTGAGAAAATACACAATGGGGATAACAGGTATGAGCAGAAATATCAATGGATGATAATACCATGCTTTGGCAAAATCAAGGGTAACAATGGCTGAAAGGCTTCTTGTCATTCCACATCCGGGACATGATATTCCCGTGATATATTTAATGGGACAGGAAAGCCCGAGAAGAGATGCCAGGACACAGTATAACAACAGTCCGGATATTAAGGCTATAGCTTCGCGGTGTTTTCTGATTTCTGAAACGATCCGACGCAATTCTCTCTCCCTCGATCAGCTTGTAGTGTGTTATTTGCCCACGCACCTAAATGAAACACTTATAATTATACACATGGGTGAATATCCAATTAAGACAAAATGTCATATTTTGCAAAATTGTGTCGAAAAAACATCTATTGTGACAGTAAAATAATAATTTTGTTACAGCGGTTTATTTTTTGTTTGAAATGTGATACAATAATGAAAAACATATCGGGGAGTATTGACCCATGACAAAAAGCCTTAAAGACATCCGTCTGTTCCTGTTTGACATGGACGGAACACTATATATCGGAGACAGACTTTTTCCGTTTACGAAGGAGCTTCTTCGCACCATCCGTGATATTGGCGGTCGGTATCTTTTCGTCACCAATAATTCCGCAAAGAGCGTGAAGGATTACGTGACAAAGCTGGGACGGCTCGGTATCGATGCCGCTGAGGAGGATTTTATGACATCCTCTCAGGCAACGGCATTCTACCTCGCAGGACATCACAGGGGAGATCGCCTGTATGTCTGCGGTACGAATTCCTTGAAGGATGAGCTTCGCCGTGAGGGATTTGAAGTGACCGAGGACATAGAAAATACAGACTGCATCGTAATGGGCAACGACACGGAGCTTACCTTCAAGAAGCTCTATGACATATCAAAGCTCCTCCTCACAAGAGAGGATATCCCCTATATCGCCACGAATCCCGATTACGTGTGTCCCACGGAATTCGGCAGTGTCCCGGACTGCGGAAGTGTCTGCGATATGCTCTACAACGTATCAAAAAGGCGTCCCCTTGTCATAGGTAAGCCCGAAGCTCTCATGGCAAAGCTCGCCATGGAAAAGACCGGCTACACAGAAAGTGAGACGGCTGTTATCGGTGATCGGATCTATACAGATATAAAAAGCGGCATCAATGCAGGATGCACCACCATTCTCGTAATGAGTGGCGAGACTACGGCGGATATCCTTGAGGCATCTCCCGATAAGCCCGATTTTGTGATGGAGGATGCGGGAGAGCTTCTCCGTATTCTCAGAGAGGAGCTGTAATATGTATCTTATATCACCGAAGGTGCCTCAGTACAAGGCGAATCTTCACTCTCACAGTACACTATCCGACGGCTCACTAACACCAGTGGAGCTTCGTGATATGTATAAGGCACAGGGCTACAGTATCCTTGCCATCACCGATCACGAATATCCGAACGATCACACATCTCTTGGAGATGATGAGCTTCTCATGCTCACCGGATACGAGGCGTACATCCGTCCCTCACCTGATTGCAGATATGATGTGTACTCTCCCGAGGTGCATCTGAATCTTTTTGCAAGAGATCCTCACAATACGACGCTCATCTGCTACAACAAAGCGTGCTGTAAGTATATTCCCGAAGAAAAGCAGGCGGATATCCCCCGTGCGGGAAGTGAGCGCACTCGTGCGTACAACCGTGAATATATAAACGAGTTCATCCGCACCGCAAGAGATAACGGATATATCGTCTCATACAATCACCCATACTGGTCAATGGAGTCCGAGGCGGATATCATTGCCACTGAGGGATGCTTTAGCATGGAGATGGTGAACTACAACAGCTACGTTTCAAGCCGTCTTGAACACAACGGAGCACTTTATGACAGATTTCTCTCTGCGGGCAAAAGGATATTCTGCCACGGTGCCGACGACAATCACAACAGATTCCCCGCAGGGCATCCGGGCTTTGACTCCTTTGGCGGATTTACCATGATAATGGCGGATTCCCTCAGCTATGACAGCATATTTTCCGCCATGGAATCGGGGAATATGTATTCATCCATGGGGCCTGAGATAAGGTCTGCAGAATACAGAGACGGTACAGTACACGTAGAATGCTCACCTGCGACGGCGATCATAGCCTACACGGGGCGCAAGCATCCGAAGCATTTTCTCGCACCTTTGGGAGAGACGGTGACATCTGCGGACATCGAGATCGATGGGGATGCAAGATACCTTCGTCTCTCAGTCGTGGACAGAGAAGGCAGATGGGCTGACACCCGTGGATATTCGAGAGACGAGCTGGGACTGTGAGCTAGAGCCGGAGCGTGAGCTGCAAAATCTGTCGAAAGATTTTGCGGTGTACCCCCTTGCACTTGAGTGAATTATCCGATATAATATAGTAAAAATATTCGCTCCGATCCTCACCCTGCGGGTGTGAGGATTTGGGGCTTTTCGAGCGTTAATAGAGGAGCTTTTATGGCAAATATATTTGATCTGTTCAAGAAAATCGAAAAGAAGGATGAGACCGCAGGCTCTGCACCCGAGTACATCGTTGCAGGACTTGGCAATCCCGGAGGGAAGTATCATCAGACACGTCACAACGCAGGATTTATGGCACTGGACTTCATTTATGAGAAGCTTTCCGTCAACGGAGAAAAGTCGAAATTCAAGGCTCTTGTCCGTGACGGCTCCGTTGCAGGCAAGAGGGTTCTCTTCATGAAGCCCGACACTTTCATGAACCTGTCGGGTGAGGCAGTATCCGAGGCGGCGGCGTTCTACAAGATACCCCCGGAGAGGATAATAGTCATCTCCGATGACGTGAATCTTGCGGTGGGAAGGATCCGTGTACGTGAAAAAGGCTCATCGGGCGGTCAGAAGGGACTTGAGAACATCATCCTTCGCATGGGTACCGACAATTTCCCGAGAATAAGGATTGGCGTCGGTGCAAAGCCTCAGGGTTGGGAGATGGCGGACTGGGTGCTCGGTAAGATCCCCGAAGGGGACAGAGAGGACCTGTTCTTCGCTCTCGGCAGTGCTTGCACTGCTCTTGAGACACTCATCCGTGACGGTGCAGAGGCGGCTATGGGCAAGTGCAACGGACTTGTGCCGCCGAAGAAGGATGAGGACACAAATGAGTGATGTAAAGCTTTCCGGGGCGGCGGTGATCTCGTCCCTTATAAGAGGAAGTGCAGACTACGGTGAGCTCGTTCGCTCCATGAAGCCTGCAAAGCCTCTGTCAGTTTCAGGTATCACCGATTCCGCAAATCCGCTGTTTGTTGCAACTCTTGCCGCAGATATGATGACGGAAGGCTCCCCCGTGGTGATCTGCAAGGAGGAGAAGGTGTGCCGTACCGTTGCTGCCGCCATAGAAGCGCTTGGCGTAAGGGCAGAGCATTTTCCTGCAAGAGACTACAATTTTAACAACATTACAGCCTCCCGTGAGTTTGAGCACGAGAGACTTCGGGTGCTTTCTCTCCTTGCGGGAGGCGAGAGATTCGTGGTACTCACCACACCTCAGGCACTTCTTC
>SVQM01000126.1 GCA_015065335.1 Oscillospiraceae bacterium
TGCAATAGGAAAAGATAAATTTACAGTATTACAGGCACAGGTGAATCTATCGTCATAGAATCCCCGGTCACGATGCAGTCCATAGCTATGATCCCTACGCCATTTTCCGACGCGTATCTAAGTGCATCGCCAAACGCTTTGTGAGTAACGTCATTCGGTCTGAATTCCCGTACACCCTTCATCTGTATGACGAACAGCACATATGCCGCATATCCGTCAGCTATGGCTGATACAAGCTCAGAGAGATGCTTTACCCCACGCTCGGTAGGTGCATCGGGAAACACCGCCACGCCGTCATTTTCGAGAGTAACGCCCTTGACCTCAAGAAATGCTCGGGTATCCCCGTCCTCGATATAGAAATCGAACCGTGAATCACCGTACCTCACCTCACGTCTGATCCTTGCATCCGGTGAAAACAGACTGCCACTGCGAAGCCATTCCTCGGCAGCATCATTCGGGATCTGGGAATCCATGTTAACTGTAATAATACCTCTGTCAGTTACTTTCTCTACACCCACAAGGTCGTATTTTGTACGTCTTTCGGGATTATCGGAGACGGACAGATAAACAGTGCACCCGGGAATCAGCAGTTCCCTGCACCGTCCCGTATTCTTAACGTGAACAGTCTCAAGCGCTCCGTCAACCTCGACCTTTGCAATAAACCTGTTGGGGCGTTCAATGAATTTGCCGGGCACGATATTTTTATACGTCATAATACCACCTCATAAATCACTTTAATAATTGTATCACAAAACACTCACACATTCAATAGAGCATAAAAGATCGGGAGTCCGAGGACTCCCGATCTGATGTTTGATTTTATGCTTTTTTCTTCTGCAGAAGCTTGATTACTGCAAGAGTAGCGATCATGATAGCGAAGCTTACGCCGAGAACCACGAATACGTTCTGAACAAAGCCTGCAATTATGTAACCCACAAAGCTGATCGCCGCAACGGTAATCGCGTAAGGAAGCTGAGTGGATACGTGATTTACGTGGTCACACTGAGCGCCTGCGGAGGACATGATTGTGGTATCGGAGATAGGTGAGCAGTGGTCACCGCAAACCGCACCTGCAAGACATGCGGAAATACCGATAGTCTGCATTGCACCGGGTTCAGGGAAGATCGCACAAACGATAGGAATAAGAATTCCGAAGGTTCCCCATGATGTACCTGTTGCAAATGCAAGACCTACTGCAACAACAAAGATGATTGCAGGCAGGAAGTTTGCAAGTCCTGCAGCCGCACCGTTCATAAGATCACCAACAAACTCTTTTGCACCGAGAAGCCCTGTCATATTCTTAAGTGCTGTTGCAAAGGTAAGAATAAGAATTGCAGGCACCATTGCGTTGAATCCCTTGGGAATACTCTTCATAGAATCGTCGAAGGAAACGACACCGCGTGCAGCCATGTAAATGATGGTGAATACAAGTGCAACAAATGCACCGAGAGGAAGACCTACTGTCGCATCAGTCTCACCGAACGCACCGATAAAGTCATTGTGGTAGTCAGCACCTTCAGTGAAGAATCCACCAACATAGATAAGTGCGAGTACACAACAAACGATAAGAACGATAATGGGAAGAACGAGATCAAGAACACGTCCCTTCTGGTTACCCTTCTCCTCTTCAACATGCTCAAAGGTTCCGCTTGTATGAAGATCACCGTTAATCGCATTGAGCTCATGATTTCTCATAGGACCGTAGTCCAGCTTCATCAGAGTAATAACAATGATGAATCCGAGAGTAAGAAGTGAGTAGAGGTTGTAAGGAATAGCCGCAACGAAGAGCTTGATACCCTCACCATCAGCCGCATAGCTTGATACAGCTGCTGCCCATGATGAAATAGGAGCGATCATACAGATAGGCGCTGCGGTAGCATCAATAAGGAACGCAAGCTTCGCACGGGATATCTTCTTGGAATCTGTAACGGGACGCATTACACTACCTACGGTAAGGCAGTTGAAATAGTCGTCGATAAAGATAAGTACACCAAGGACGAATGTACAGATAGCAGCACCTGCACGGGACTTGATGTTCTTCTGAGCCCAACGACCGAATGCGGCAGAACCGCCAGCCTTGTTAACAAGAGCTACCATTACACCGAGAATTACGAGGAACACGAAAATTCCCGCGGTATCCGCAACAGCGGAGATAAATCCGTCATTCATGATCTTATCAAGAGCGGTAACAGGTGCGAAGTTAGCAGCAAGAAGACCGCCGATACCGATACCGATGATAAGAGAGGAGTAAACCTCCTTGGTCACAAGCGCAAGTGCGATCGCGATGATAGGTGCGAGAAGTGCCATCCATGTAGCATAGTAAGGAGTAGACGCACCCACTTCTCCTGTTGCGCCGCAAGTCTCGCAGGCAACTCCTTCAATAACGCCTGCGCCCTCACAGTCAGCACAATCCATAACCGCGTCTTTGTTACCGCCATCGACCCATACGAACGCAACGACGCCGATAACAACGACTACCATCATAATGACAGCCAAAAGTTTTTTGCTCAAGAGTAAATCCTCCTTTATTTTTAGCAAAATTAATCGTCTATATTGTAACCTATAACTCAAAATATGTCAATATATTGTGTCAAAAAAATGTATTTTTTGTTATTACACTTCAAAATCCGCGATTATCGGGAAATGATCGGACACAACCTCGGGCACAGTCTGTACCGAGGTACACTTAAGACCTCGGTAGAAAATGTAGTCGATCTTCGTTTTCGGCTCGTACGATGCAAACGTAGGGGCACCCGGATCTTCCGCAAGGGCATCCGTGTCGGACATCCTCTCATAAATGGGACAAAGTTCTTCCGCATCGGGAGTCGTATTAAAATCCCCCATAAGTATCACGGGAGTATCGGTACAGTCGAGGATATCGCATATCGTTTTGACGGCACAACGTCTCTCAGCCACCGAAAGTCCCATATGACAAACGAGGAATGTGATATCCTTTTTATTCTCACGGATAACCGTTCTCAGCACCGCGCGATGCTCAAAATGAGATGACTCACCTCTGGCGCATTCATCGGAAATATGGATGACCTCCCATTCGCGAATCTTTTTTCGGCTGACGATAGCATTACCGTAGGGAGATGTTCCGCGAACCTTTATCGCCTCACCGAACACACCGCGGTACCATAATCTTCTTTTTATCTTACCAACCTGGTCGGTATAACCTCCGATGGGTCCCTTCCCTCTCACCTCATTGAGGCCGCAAACATCTGCACGAAGTCTCCGTATTGTCTTTGCAAAAAGAGGAATGTTTATCCTGCCCTCATTCCAGGCATGGCAGTGCTGGATATTGAATGTCATTACTCTCATGATATCCTCCAATGGGATAGATTTCTCTACCAATTGTACCATAGTCCGCTGTGTTTTTCAACAATCTTCCGTCTTACAAAACAAAAATCACCCCGAAGGGTGATTCTTGCGTATTTATTTACAGATAAATTCCAGATCTGAAATAGGTCTGAACTTATTGTCAAGACCGACGTATACAAGACCTGCTTCGGCATCTTTCGGTATCTCAAATTCACCGTCAACTGCAACGATGATTCTTCCGCCGCCCTCGATGTTTGTGCCGTCAATGCTGTCATACAGGAGATCTTCAGGTTCTATATTGTCGAATCCCTTGATGTTTGCTCCCGAAAGCACTGAGAGGTAGTAATTAAATGTAAGCTTACTCATGAACTTCTCGTAGTCATTTTCAAAGCTGACATTCGATGAATAAGCTATACTGTTGTTTATGCTGTCTCTGGTGGAATCAGGTATTGCATTGTAAATACCCTCAGCGGTACAAAGTGTATCGCTGTATGACTGTCTCCAGTATTTGTAGAAATCAGAGAACACATCACTTCCCGCAATTTCCACGAGAAATTCGGAAAAATAATAAACGGAGCCGTATACACCGATATCATAACCGTCATTCTCAAAATTATAGAGTGACTGACCTTTGCGGATACGGGAACTGTCATTGAGGGAATCGAAGTGACCGTTCATCGCTTTAACACCGCTGTAAAGTTTTTCCTCGATATAGCCTGACATTCCCTCGTTGAACCATGTATCACTATAAACTCCGGTAACCGTGTCAAATGCCGCACTCATGCAGATAAGATGCTGGAACTCATGTGCCATTGTTCCGCACACAACGTCGGTATAATCAAGAAATCTTGAATTTATGTTTACAATGGCGTGGCCGGTATTCATTCCGTAGGATTCTATCTCATTTTCCGTATATTCGCCCTCAGCAAAAATATCGAGAGCTGTAAAGAATCCAAGAAGATTTGACTGGAGAGGATAGAACAGAAGATTGACCTTACCGCCATCATCACTTACGAATCTGGGCATTCCGAAGGTATCCACCATTTCCTCATAGATATTGCTGTCAAACTCCTCACCGTAATCAGTAAGAGCATCCTCATCACCGGAACCGTCTGTCCAGATATAGCAGTATTCACCTGCGTAAATGCACTCGAATTCTTCCTTGTAACGGTTTCTCATGCTTGTGTCATATATGAAGAATTCTCTCTCATCACCTTCATCATAATCAAACCCAATACCCTCTCCGCGGTTTCCGTCGAGGTTGATCTTATCCCACGGAACATCCTCATTCAGACTGTCCTGTGAAATGAAACCGTACTCGGGAGTCTTCTCCTCATCAAGTCCGTCGCCTCTGTTGAAATCAATACTTACCTGAGAACCGAGATATCCGGTACTGAGCGAGCTTGAATCAAATCGCAGGTTTTCATTATAAATCTTGGGATTATAGATCATGACATAACTTAGGTCGTCATGATCTATGGAGTTAACATCTTCAAACTTATTGGTGTCATCAATGTTAGTTTCAGTTTCAGCTTTGGTTTCGATGTCTGTGACCTCTTCAGAATCTGCACTCTCCTCTGAATCAGCGGCCTCCGTTTTCTCTTTTTTCGGCTCATCGTTATTCTTGTTTGAACCCGAATCCGAGTCAGAGCCGCCGCAAGCTGCAAGCGAAAACAGCATTACAAGCGTCATAAGCAATGCCAGAAGTCTTGTCTTAAGTGAATTTTTCATGGGTAGTCCTTTCTTTTATTTATTTTTCACCCGTAAGGGTTATTGACTTGTTGCCTCTCCAGAGCAACGTCTCGGAGATGATGTCGTAAAATACGAGATCAAAGGTAACCTCTACCTCATCGCCGTATTCATCGTAACAGTAAACTGTAATAACCGTTGACTGGCCATCGCCGCAATGCGCGGATGATGCAAATGCTCCACCTAAAATTTCGGTCTCATCTACGGCCTTACCATTGACGAGGATATTTTCCATTTCA
>SVQM01000127.1 GCA_015065335.1 Oscillospiraceae bacterium
ACTTGCACTGACGGCAGTGATGCTTCTGTCATGTGCAGTATCCGTTTTTGCTGATGATGCAGGGCTTGCTCTCGCAGAAGGCTCTCATCTCAAGATTGAAAACGGGATCGTCGACATGATCGACGGAACTATCACCGTAGGTGAGCTGAAGGCTGAGTTCACAGGCGCAGTCGATGTTGCCGGTAAGGCTGACGATGCGGCTGTATGTGCCGATGACGTTGTAACTGCAGGCGGTGAGACTGCAAAAGCTATTATTTGGGGTGATGCATCAAAGGACGGTAAGATCACACTTACCGATGCTACAAGAATGCTCCAGTCCATCGCAAAGTGGAATGTTGACATCTCTACTACTGCAGGTGATGTTGACAGAAATGACAAGCTCACACTTGCCGACGTTTCAAAGCTTCTTCAGAAGCTTGCCAAGTGGGGCAATATCTCACTCGGAAACGTAAGAATGGTGTTCGAGAATAAGGCTCTCACCGCAGAGCATGAGGACTCTACTCTCAAGCTCTCCTTCACCTCCATTATGAATAAGGTCGGTACAAAGCAGCTCTCTCACACCGGCGAGAATGCTTACCAGATCAAGCTTGCTCGTAACGAGTATGACTCCTGCTCCGCTATTCTGTACTCCGAGACCGACCGTGAGGGCATGACTGCTGAGCTTGCTCCTTTCGTATCCGAGTTCGGCGATGCAACACTTGACGGAAAGCTTGAGTGGGTAATTTATGAGCCTAACAGAGCCGTATTTACAAACCTTATTGATGACAATAAGCTTATTACTCCTCAGCAGGTATACTCTGATGATATGCCTGAGGTCGTTATCGCAATGGCTGATACCTTCGAGATGAAGGCACAGACGAACCAGATGTTCATTATCACCGTTGAGTCAACTAAGGAAACCCCTGCTGGAATGTACAAGTCCACCCTTACATTTAAGGATGCAGAGGGCAAGGCTGTGAAGCAGGCTACCGTATACGCATACGTTTGGGATTTCACTCTTCCCGATACTCCTTACAGTGCATCTCTCTTCGCAGGAGAGCAGAGTGTCGAAAACTATGAGTTCCTTCTCAATTACAACCTGTCTGATTACTGTCTTCCTTATGATATCACCGATGAGAAAGCAGATGCTTATATGTCAGATCCCCGTGTTACCGCATTTGTTATCGCAGGCGGCGGACAGTGGTACGGTCTTAATATGTATGGCGGAATCATGGACAGAACCGATGAGCAGACAGTTGCCAATTACAATAAGGTAATGTCTAATCCCGATTGGGCGAAGAAGGGTCTGTTCTACTATACCGATGAGCCTTGTGACGGCGGACTCCATTTTGTTCGTCAGTGTTACGAGCGTGTTACCGATCTTCTCGGCACCACAAATATCCGTAATATGACTCCTCTTGCTTCCAACAATACTTATGCAGATACTCAGTGCCAGGCTGATAACATCGACGCAGTTGACTTCATCGATCCTTACATCAACGTATGGTGTCCTCAGTCCAATGCATATCATCTCCAGGCTGAGAGAGGCTTCTGGACTCCCAGACGTCAGTATAACAAGTACGGCGAGTATGCGGACAGAGTAAACGAGTTTAAGGCAAGAGGCGAGAAGAATGGTGGTACGTATGTTGCTCACCTGAGGTTCCTTATGCAAACTATTTTGCTTGCTATCAGGGAGTTATCGTGAGACTCCTCTCCTGGCAGCAGTTCTTTAACGATGTTGACGGTGTGCTTTACTACCGTACATTTGGCGGTAACATTACCAAGTACAACTTTGATATCGGTACCGGCGACGGAATCCTTCAGTATGATGCAAGACTTTGGAGACGTGAGGGATATGCTCCTTCATGGAGACTTCTCCAGGTACGTGACAGCTTTGACGATTTCGATTACCTCCGTATTGCAGAGGAGCTTGTAGGTCGTGAAGAGGTCATGAAGGTAGTAAACAAGGTAACTACCGGTATGCTTCAGTTTACCGAGGATTACAGAGTCCTTGAGGCAGCACGTGACGAGATCGTACAGCTTATCCTCGACAATCAGAAATGACAAAGCAAAAAGGCAGAGCTTCGGCTCTGCCTTTTTGAAGGAATAGGTAATAGTGAAGAAGGAAGAAGTATGGTAGCTTTTTGCAAAGCAAAAAGCAGATTTTATGATAAGGTGAATCCGATATTTCCTTATTACTGTATTTCTGTAGTAAAACAAGCGGCCTACCGTTATCACGGTAATTCTATATCGTCGATTTCAACGAAGTGAGAAATCGACATTTGGTATTCTCTATCCCAATATGGAAAATATGCAAGGCAGCAGATGCTGCCTTGCTGTCATAAGAATATAGTAATCCTATCCGGTTACGCAGTATAAAGTTTTTGCGGAGCTTTTTTCAAAAAGCGACCGTTTCTTTTCAAAAAGCGACCGTTCCCCCTTGCAATACCTATTTGTGTTTGTTATAATGATACAAAGGGTGCTATACCCAAATCGTGAAAAAGGTGAAAGATCATGAAAAAACTTCTTACGCTTGCGCTGACGGCAGTAATGCTTTTGTCATGTGCAGTATCCGTTTTTGCTGATGACAGTGCAGGGTTTGTCCTTGCTGAGGGTTCTCATCTCAAGGTCGAAAACGGGATCGTCGACATGATCGACGGAACACTCACCGTAGGTGAGCTTAAGGCGAATTTCGCAGGCGCAGTCGATGTTGCAGGCAAGGCTGACGATGCGGCTGTATGTGCCGATGACGTTGTGACTGCAGGCGGTGAGTCTGCCAAGGCGATCATCTGGGGCGACGCATCAAAGGACGGTAAGATCACACTTACAGATGCTACAAGAATGCTTCAGTCCATCGCAAAGTGGAATGTAGATATCTCCGCTACCGCAGGTGACGTTGACAGAAACGACAAGCTCACACTCGCCGACGTTTCAAAGCTTCTGCAGAAGCTCGCAAAGTGGAGCGATATCTCCCTCGGTAATGTTCGTCTTGTATTTGTAAATAAAGCTCTCACCGCTGAGCATGAGGACAGCACCCTTGATCTGTTCTTCTCCGACATGATGCTTAAAACTGTGCGTGAGAATACAAAGCACACCGGTGAGTATGCTCACAAGATGAAGCTGGCGAAAAACGAGACTGAATCTTGCCAGGTGTTCATCTATTCAGAAAACGACAGAGAAGGACTCTCTGCGGAGGTTACTCCCTTTGTTTCCGAATTCGGTGACGCTACTATGGAAGCGAAGCTTGAGTGGGTGAAATATTACGACAACTCAATTGCTTATCCTATCATCAAGAGCGATAAAACAAGATACAAAGGTGTATGGCAGAACAGCGAGGAGTTCGTAGAGTGGCAAGGCGGAGAAATACCTGAGGTTCTTCTCACAATGGCTGATACCTTTGAGCTTGAGGCAAACATGACTCAGCATCTTGTTGTCACCACCACCTCTGCAAAGGATACTCCTGCGGGAATGTATACTGCAACCATTAACATCAAAGAAGGCGACAAGGTCATAAAGACCGGCACCATCTATGCGTACGTGTGGGATTTTGCTCTCCCCGATGCACCTTACAGCGCCTCTCTCTTTGCTAATGCTGAGCATGCACGCAAAGAGAATGGTGAGATGGATACGAAAGATTACTACGACATGATGCTTGATCAGAATCTTTCAAGCTATGTGCTCCCTTACGATATTACCGATCCACGTGCTGATGCATATATGTCCGACCCCCGTGTTACCGCATTCGTAATTGCAGGTGGTAATACCGGACCTAACGATGAGTACGGAACAAGCATGTACGGCGGAAGAATGGACTGTAGTATAGAGGAGACTGTCGCTAACTATAACAAGGTTGCGTCAAATCCTGAGTGGTTCAAGAAGGGACTGTTCTACTACCATGATGAGCCTTGGGGTCCCCACCTTGACAACCTCAGAGCTACCTACGATTATGTGACTGAGCTTCTCGGTACCACCAATATACGTAATATGGCTCCTCTTGCGGGTAACGACGGATATGGCAACGATTACTGTACCAATAACGGTGTTGATCCTGTTGAATATATCAAGGGTTACATCAACGTATGGTGTCCTCAGTCCTCCGCATTCCATCCGTGGAGCGATGGAGGTAAGTGGGGCCTCAGAAGATTTGTAAATAAATATGGCGAGTTCGTTGACAGAGCAAAGGAATTTAAGGAGAATGGCGATGAGATGTGGTGGTATGTATGCTGCTCCCCTGAGATCCCTTATGCAAACTATTTCACATGGTATCAGGGTGCTGTTATCAGAGTTCTTTCATGGCAGCAGTTTATGAACGATATTGACGGTGTGCTTTATTATGGTATCGGCGTGCACTGGGATAAGATATCTAAGTACAGTTTTGATATCTACAACGGTGACGGTGTTCTTGCATTCCCCGGCGAGTTCTGGGGACGTGTAGGTCCTTCTCCTTCATGGAGACTGTACCAGATCCGTGACGGTTTTGACGATTTCGACTACCTCCGTATGGCAGAGGAGCTTGTAGGACGTGAAGAGGTCATGAAGGTCGTAAATAAGGTAACTACCGGTATGCTTCGTTACACAGAGGAGCACGATGTGATCGATGCAGCACGTGACGAGATCGTGCAGATCATCCTCGACAATCAGAAATGACAAAGCAAAAAGGCAGAGCTTCGGCTCTGCCTTTTTGAAGGAATAGGTAATAGTGAAGAAGGAAGAAGTATGGTAGCTTTTTGCAAAGCAAAAAGCAGATTTTATGATAAGGTGAATCCGATATTTCCTTATTACTGTATTTCTGTAGTAAAACAAGCGGCCTACCGTTATCACGGTAATTCTATATCGTCGATTTCAACGAAGTGAGAAATCGACATTTGGTATTCTCTATCCCAATATGGAAAATATGCAAGGCAGCAGATGCTGCCTTGCTGTCATAAGAATATAGTAATCCTATCCGGTTACGCAGTATAAAGTTTTTGCGGAGCTTTTTTCAAAAAGCGACCGTTTCTTTTCAAAAAGCGACCGTTCCCCCTTGCAATACCTATTTGTGTTTGTTATAATGATACAAAGGGTGCTATACCCAAATCGTGAAAAAGGTGAAAGATCATGAAAAAACTTCTTACGCTTGCGCTGACGGCAGTAATGCTTTTGTCATGTGCAGTATCCGTTTTTGCTGATGACAGTGCAGGGTTTGTCCTTGCTGAGGGTTCTCATCTCAAGGTCGAAAACGGGATCGTCGACATGATCGACGGAACACTCACCGTAGGTGAGCTTAAGGCGAATTTCGCAGGCGCAGTCGATGTTGCAGGCAAGGCTGCGAAATTCGCCTTAAGCTCACC
>SVQM01000013.1 GCA_015065335.1 Oscillospiraceae bacterium
CTTTCCGGAGAAAGCACCACCACCATGACGTGCATATCCACCGTATGTGTCAACGATGATCTTACGTCCGGTAAGACCGGAATCACCGTTAGGACCACCGATAACAAAACGTCCGGTAGGATTTACGAATATCTTTGTATTATCATCCACCATATCTGAGGGAACAGAAGGATCGATCACATACTTTATAAGATCTTCTCTGATCTTCTCAAGCTCAACATCGGGAGAATGCTGAGTAGATACAACTATCGTATCGATACGAACAGGCTTGCCGTCTTCGTACTCAACAGAAAACTGAGTCTTACCGTCAGGACGGAGGTAGTCAAGTGTACCGTTTTTGCGAACTTCTGTAAGCTTCATAGCAGTCTTGTGAGAAAGAGCAATAGGCAGAGGCATAAGCTCCTTTGTTTCACGGCAGGCATATCCGAACATGAGTCCTTGATCTCCTGCACCGATATCAAACTTGTCAGCCGCCTTAGCCTCAAAAGATCTGTCAACGCCGAGAGCAATATCGGGAGACTGCTCATGAATAGAGTTGATGATACCGCAAGTATCGCAGTCGAAGCCGAACTTTGCACGGTCGTAACCGATACGGCGAACGGTCTCTCTTACGATAGTCGGAATATCGGCATAGGCTTTAGATGTGATCTCACCCATTACCATTACAAGTCCTGTGGTACAAGCCGTCTCACAGGCTACACGTGACATTGGATCCTCACGGAGCAGTGCATCAAGCACAGCATCGGAGATCTGGTCACAGATTTTATCGGGATGTCCTTCGGTTACCGATTCAGATGTAAAAAGCATTCTCATATTTATAATCGCTTCAAGTGAAGCTCTCCTTTCCATAATTCACAAAAAATCTCCGACAAGAAGTCGGAGATATGCCTCGCATACTTCTTATCTACCGGATTTAGCACCTTGCTGTTTCCGCCGAAACAGTAGGTTGCCGGGCTTCATAGGGCCTGTCCCTCAGCCACTCTCGATAAGATTTAATTTTACCTAATTATTGTACCACAATTTTATGAACATTTCAACAGTTTTAGAAAAGTCCGATCACATATTTTACAAGCTCGGAGCCGAAAGTCATAATTAGCCCCGCAGTAACAACTCCACCAAAGATCGAAAGCGATGCCTTCCATTTATTCATATCGAAAATCGATGCAACCAATGCGCCTGTCCATGCGCCCGTTCCGGGAAGAGGAATTGCAACGAAAAGAAAAAGTCCCCACGCAGCATATTTTTCGATCTTCGGACGGTTCTTCTCTGCCTTATCAAACATCCAGTTTGATACCTTGGAAAACAGTTTTACACTACATCCTCTCATCCATTTTAGAACAGCTTTTACAAACAGCAGAATAAACGGTATAGGTAAACAGTTACCTATTATTGCAATGACGAGAGTGGTCTGCCACGGAAGCCCCAACCCTATTCCTATAGGTACGGCCCCTCTTAGCTCAATGAGAGGAATCATTGATACAAGAAACACATATACGAAGGGATTTTTCAAAAAAGCCATCATAACCAAACGATTCCTTTCATAAAGCTCAATTTCGTCAAGCTTATGTATTATATCACGGCCGGAAATAAAATTCAACAATTGCCTTTATAATTTTACAGAGTATTAACAGGATCAGGCAATAGATGCATCAAGGAAGAAGAACAATGATACAAGTGCCGCCGCAAGGACACAAACGGAAACCACAGCAACGACTATTTGTGATATTACGGGCATTTTTTTGATTTGTATATCTTCAGATGATTTACGGATAATTCCGCTTGCTTTCAATGCGGTGGAAAAAGGCTTATACAGAAGCATAACCACAGATGCATTTACTATACCTTTTATAAGATTAAAAGGCAGAAGAAGCCCCGGAATAAGACCACGTACAGTCTCAATTGTAACGTGCATATAATATGGTGTAATGAAAAGATTAGCTGCAAGCATTACACCTGTCATAGCAACTACGGCAGTTATTAAAGAAATTACTGCACCTGAAATTGTTTTACGAAATTTATATATAGATGATGCGACAACGCAGAATGCGGCACTTGAAAGAAAATTCATGATAAGGCCGTAGGGACCGGTATCGCTGATAGTCAAAAATTCAAGAAGGGATACGGCGACCGGCATTACAACAGCATAAATGGGACCAAAGTACATCGAACCGATAGCCATGATAGCATCCTTTAGGTCAAAAGTGAGAAAACTCACTTTAAATCTTATTAGAAATACGCAAATATACGCAAGAGCGCAGAATATTGACACAGCACATAGCTTACGAATATGATCCGTTGACGATATGGATTTATATTTATTATTCATTTGATCCTCCATGGATCCTTGGAGCAGTAAAAAATCCCGACAAAACGTCGGGGCAAAGGCATGCATTACACAGGCATACCATAATCTTTTATCATCCGGACTGTCTGCACTAAAGTGCAACCGTCGGCACAGGATTCTCACCTGTTCGGCAACTACATAAACATAGCTGTTCGCGGGCTTTGTACAACTGTTGTACATCACCGCCGGTATGGAATCTCACCAAACCCCAAAGATTTTTATATGTTATTTTATTATATCGGAGCTCTGCTCCGAACCTCGCTAAAGAACTTTTTGAAAAAAGTTCTTTAGAATCTCAAAAACTTTATACAATAAATATATGCAGCTTCACAGGATTAAGCAACAATCGCAGAGTGGCGATGCCACTCTGCGAATATGCTTATATTTAGAACTTACGCAATGATCTCGGAAACAACGCCGGAACCAACAGTTCTACCACCCTCACGGATAGCGAAACGGAGACCCTTCTCGATAGCGATAGGAGTGATAAGCTCAACAGTCATATCAACGTTATCGCCGGGACGGCACATCTCAACGCCTTCGGGAAGAGAGATAGATCCGGTAACGTCGGTAGTTCTGAAGTAGAACTGAGGACGGTAACCTGCGAAGAAGGGCTTCTGACGTCCACCCTCTTTTTCGGTAAGAACGTATACCTGACCAACAAACTTAGTGTGGGGGTTTACGGAACCGGGCTTACAAAGAACCTGTCCACGCTCGATCTCGTTCTTAGCAACACCACGGAGAAGCAGACCTACGTTGTCACCAGCCTCTGCCTGATCGAGAAGCTTGTGGAACATCTCAACACCGGTAATAACGGTGGTTCTTCTCTCCTCGGTGAGACCGATGATCTCAACGTTGTCAGATACCTTAACAGTACCACGCTCTACTCTACCGGTAGCAACAGTACCACGACCGGAAATGGAGAATACGTCCTCGACAGGAAGCAGGAAGTCAAGGTCTGCCTTTCTGTCAGGAGTAGGAATATAATCATCAACAGCAGCCATAAGCTCCTTGATGCAGTCGTAAGCGGGATCGTTTACATCATTACCTGCCTCAAGAGCACCACGTGCAGTACCACGGATGATGGGGGTATCGTCGCCGGGGAAATCGTACTCGTTAAGGAGCTCACGGATCTCCATCTCAACGAGCTCGAGGAGCTCCTCATCGTCAACGAGGTCGGTCTTGTTCATGAATACAACGATTGCAGGAACGCCTACCTGACGAGCGAGAAGGATGTGCTCACGAGTCTGCTGCATAGGACCGTCGGAAGCAGCAACTACGAGGATTGCGCCGTCCATCTGAGCAGCACCGGTGATCATGTTCTTAACGTAGTCAGCATGGCCGGGGCAGTCAACGTGTGCGTAGTGACGAGCATCAGTCTCGTACTCAACGTGTCTGGTGTTGATCGTGATACCACGAGCTCTCTCCTCGGGAGCGTTATCGATCTGGTCATAAGCCATGAACTCGATATCACCGTTACCGAGAGAAAGGGTCTTAGTGATAGCTGCAGTAAGAGTGGTCTTACCATGGTCAACGTGACCGATGGTACCAATGTTAACGTGGGGCTTTGTTCTTTGGAATGTAGCCTTTGCCATTTTAATTTCCTCCTAAGAAATATAATTATTTATAAATTTTATTGAGTCGACTATAGGATTAACCCTTAGCCTTACCGCTGATAATAGCCTCCTGGATGCTCTTGGGAACTTCAGCAAAGTGGCTGGGCTCCATGGAATACTGACCACGTCCCTGAGTCTTGGAACGAAGAACGGTAGCATATCCGAACATCTCTGCGAGAGGTACATTTGCGGTGATCTGAGTCGCACCTGAGAGAGAATCCATAGACTGGATCTGTCCGCGGCGTGAGTTCATATCGCCGATAACATCACCCAGATAATCATCGGGAGTGATAGTAACGACCTTCATAATAGGCTCGGTGAGAACGGGATCTGCCTTCTTCATTGCTTCCTTGAAAGCCATGGATCCGGCAATCTTGAACGCCATCTCAGAGGAGTCTACTTCGTGGTAGGAACCATCGTACAGAGTTACCTTAACGTCTACAACATTGTAGCCTGCAAGTACACCTGTCTGCATAGCTCCCTGGATACCCTGATCAACTGCGGGGATGTACTCCTTGGGAATAGCACCACCAACGATGTTGTTGATGAACTCGTATCCCTTACCGGGCTCGTTAGGCTCAAGGGTGATCTTAACGTGACCGTACTGACCCTTACCACCGGACTGACGGGCATACTTGGTATCCTGATTTGCCTCGCGGCGGATAGTTTCCTTGTAGGAAACGTGAGGCTGACCTACGTTAGCCTCTACCTTGAACTCACGGAGAAGTCTGTCTACGATGATCTCAAGGTGCAGCTCACCCATACCTGCGATAATGGTCTGACCGGTCTCATCATCGGTATAGGTACGGAAGGTAGGATCCTCCTCAGCAAGCTTTGCGAGGGCGATACCCATCTTCTCCTGACCTGCCTTAGTCTTGGGTTCGATAGCAACACGGATAACGGGATCCGGGAACTCCATAGACTCGAGGATAATAGGATGAGCCTCATCACAGAGGGTGTCACCGGTAGTGGTATTCTTAACACCTACTACAGCAGCGATATCACCGGAGTAGCAGCGGTCAAGGTCCTTACGTTCGTTAGCGTGCATCTGAAGGATTCTTCCGAGACGCTCACGTGAACTCTTACCGGGGTTATATACGGCAGAACCAGCTTCAACAATACCGGAGTATACACGGAAGAAGCAAAGCTTACCAACATAGGGGTCGGTCATGATCTTGAATGCAAGAGCTGCAAAGGGCTCTTCATCGCTGGAAGGACGCTCCTCCTCTTCCTCGGTCTTGGGGTTGATACCCTTGATCGCAGGAACGTCAAGAGGAGAGGGCATGAAATCAACGATAGCATCAAGGAGCTTCTGAACGCCCTTGTTCTTATAAGAGGTTCCGCAAACTACGGGAACGATCTCGTTAGCGATAGTAGCCTTTCTGAGGACTCTCTTGATATCCTCAACGGTAATCTCTTCGCCGCCGAGATACTTCTCCATAAAGTCCTCATCGGACTCGGAGATAGACTCCAGCATAGCCTCATGGTACTCCTGTGCCTTTTCAAGCATATCAGCAGGAATAGGCTCTACTCGCATATCTTTTCCAAGATCATCGTAGTAGATATCGGCCTCCATATTGATAAGGTCGATGATTCCGCAGAATTTTTCCTCAGCTCCGATAGGAAGCTGGATCGGCACTGCGTTTGCCTTAAGACGCTCACGCATCATGTCAACGACGCGGTAAAAATCCGCACCCATGATGTCCATCTTATTTACGTAAGCCATACGGGGAACGCGATACTTATCAGCCTGACGCCATACAGTCTCAGACTGAGGCTCAACACCACCCTTAGCACAAAGAACGGTAACAGAACCGTCGAGTACACGAAGTGAACGCTCAACCTCTACGGTAAAGTCAACGTGGCCGGGGGTATCGATGATGTTTACACGGTTGCCCTTCCAAAAACAGGTGGTAGCCGCAGAAGTGATGGTAATACCACGCTCCTGCTCCTGCTCCATCCAGTCCATGGTAGCGCCGCCGTCGTGGGTCTCACCCATCTTGTGGGTACGACCGGTATAGAAAAGAATACGTTCCGTAGTAGTGGTCTTACCGGCATCGATGTGAGCCATGATACCGATATTTCGGGTATTTTCAAGTGAATATTCTCTCGCCATGAAAAATTATAATCTCCTTTCGGACAAGCAAGCTTGTCCAGATCTCTATTACGGAATTAATATCTGTAATGAGCAAAGGCCTTGTTAGCCTCAGCCATTCTGTGGGTGTCTTCCTTCTTCTTGAATGCACCGCCGGTGCTGTTCTTAGCATCCATGATCTCTCCGGCAAGGCGCTCTGCCATTGTTCTCTCGCCTCTTGCACGAGCAGCAGCGATAAGCCAACGCAGACCGAGTGTACGGCGTCTCTCAGGTCTCACTTCCATAGGAACCTGATAGTTTGAACCGCCCACACGACGAGCCTTTACCTCAAGAACGGGCATAACATTTTCGAGAGCTTCGGTGAAGACCTCGAGGGGGTTCTGCTCGGTCTTAGCCTCGATAGCTGCAAATGCATCGTAAACGATCTTCTGGGCAACACCCTTCTTACCGTCAAGCATGATATTGTTTACAAGCTTGGTTACGAGCTTAGAGCCATACATAGGATCCGGCAGAACATCTCTTTTGGAAATCTGGCCTCTTCTTGACACTGATCTTCCCTCCTTCATTAAATTTATGATATCATAGGTACTCGAAAGTTTTCTTCCGTGGGTGTCGGCCTGTTCTGTATATAAACATTTATATTGTAAAACAGGTACACGCTTCGATCAACTTTACGAGAGTGCTCAGAAATTACTTCTTAGCACGCTTTGCTCCGTACTTGGAGCGAGACTGGTTGCGGTTTGCAACGCCCTGAGCGTCAAGTGTACCGCGGATGATGTGGTAACGTACACCAGGCAGATCACGAACCCTTCCGCCACGGATCAGTACTACAGAGTGCTCCTGCAGGTTATGACCGATACCGGGGATATAAGATGTAACCTCCATGCCGTTGGTGAGCTTTACCCTTGCGATCTTACGAAGAGCAGAGTTAGGCTTCTTAGGTGTGGTTGTAGTAACCTTGGTGCATACTCCGCGCTTCTGGGGAGAAGACTGTCCTACGAGCTCCTTCTTAAGGCTGTTGTAGCTCGCCTGGAGCACAGGTGCCTTGGACTTGTAAGTCTTTTTACTTCTTCCCTGCTTTACAAGCTGGTTAAAGGTTGGCATTGTTTTCCTCCTTTTCTTCAAAAATGTTTATATACAGATGCGGAAGAGATTACCGCACTTGTATCATTTTCAGCTTTTTCCGGGCATGACAAAATGCGCCCTGTAAAAAGCGTACAGCATATTATACCACCCCGAAGCATTTATGTCAAGATATTATTCACCTTCTTTTCGGTTTCAAATTGTAACAAAAGTGTAAAATCTGACAAACAATAATTAAGAATCTCTTCCTTAGTATTCACTTAGTATTTCATAAATTACAGCAAAAAGGACCCTTGCGGGTCCTTAAAATATTATAATGTGCATTGATCAGACATTGGCACCTGCAATACGTCTTGCAAGGATAACTACATCCGTGGAATTTACAGCATCATCCTCATTTACATCTGCATTACCTATTATTTCAACATCAGCACCAGAAATATATCGTCTGAGCAAAACGAGATCGCTCGAATTCACCATTGCATCGCCATTTACATCTCCGCCGGTATATATGATCTCCTCCTCAAAGTTATCATCGGGCAAAATGATCTCAAAGGCACCTGACACCACAAACAGATTAAATACCAAAACAAGCGAAAGGAACATCAAAGAAACGATTTTTTCCATAGATTTTACCTCTTTTCAGTTTTGATTTAAATAATTGCCAAGAAATTACCTTAACAAAATTATACACATATTTGTATATATTGTCAATAGTTTTCTTGCAATATTTGTCGATATAGGCTAAAAACTCCCCAAAGGGGAATTTTTAGCCTATTTGAGAACAACGTCCCATTTTGCAATATATTTCAGGATCATAGACACGTCTGTGAGCGTTACCTTGCCGTCTCCGTTTACATCGGCAACACTTGCATCCATGGTCATTTCCCATTTCGCAATATACTTGAGGATCATTGATGCATCGGTAAGCGTTACCTTTCCGTCTCCGCTTGTATCTCCTGAAACCTTATCAGGCTTCGGAATGATCTCACCTGCTTCAAGTATCGTACCGCAATCCTTACAACACTTATCTCCGGTGTAACCGTCCGCATCATCTGTTACATCAACAGCTCCTCGGATCTCAGTCTCACCGTGAGCATCGTGATCAAATTCGCCATATTCACTGCCGCAAACATCACAGACCGCCTTTGATATGCAATTCGCAACGCCTCCGATATGTTTTCCCGTTGCAGAAATTTCTGCAAATGTTGTATGATCGCAATTCTCACAGGTCTCGTATGCGGCATAACCTGCTTCGGTACAGGTCGGAGCTTTGCCATCGTGCTTTACGATGGTGTGCCCCGTTGCATCGATCACTTTGTATGTTGTGTGATCACAGTTCTCACAGGTCTCATATGAGGCATAGCCTGCTTCGGTGCATGTCGGAGCTTTGCCATCGTGCTTTACGATGGTGTGTCCCGTTGCGGGAATCATAACAGTAGCACCGTATCCGCAACGAATACAAGCATTTGATGCTTCCCAACCCATTTCTGTACACGTAGGCTTCTTTCCGGCATTGTACTTTGTATCATGCCCAAGAGCAGGGATAACTGTATCTTCTCCATATGTTGTGTGATCGCAATTCTCACAGGTCTCATATGAGGCATAGCCTGCTTCGGTGCAAGTAGGAGCTTTTCCATCGTGTTTCACGATTGCGTGTCCCGTTGCATCGATCACTTTATATGTTGTGTGATCGCAATTCTCACAGGTCTCGTATGCGGCATAGCCCGATTCGGTGCAAGTAGGAGCTTTACCATCATGCTTTACGATGGTATGTCCTGTTGCATCGATCACTTTATATGTTGTGTGATCGCAATTCTCACAGGTCTCGTATGCGGCATAGCCTGCTTCGGTACAGGTCGGAGCTTTGCCATCGTGCTTTACGATTGCGTGTCCTGTTGCGGGGGTTGCCTTATATGTTGTAAAATCGCAGTTCCTGCAACTCACATATGCACTGTATCCCGGCAGCATGCAGGTCGCTGCTTTTTCCTCGTAATTAACTATATCATGTCCCATTGCAGGAAGCACTTTATATGATGTGTAACTACAATTATTACAGGTTTCATAGGCAGCATAACCGGGCTCTGTACAAGATGGAGCTTTTCCTGAATAACTCGTTGTAGTATGTCCGGTTGCCGGGATCACTACACGATTATTCATATCACAGTAATAGCATCTTTCAGAACGCCAACCTTCCTTTGTACAAGAAGGCTTTTTACTTGTAGTATAAATATCATGTCCATGCGCAGGAATTACAGTTTTAGTAATATAATAACAGTTCTCGCACATATTGATGACCCAACCGTCTTCCTCACAGCTTACAGCCTTGGAAGAATAACGAATCATCTTATGAACGCCGCCGAATATCTTTTTTATCTGTTTTTCGGAATATACCATGTATCCCATCACAGGAATATCGTTCTCGCTGAACAAATCTCCGGTAGGGCCGTTTGGCACATTATCAGGCTCATAAACAAGTCCAACTTTTATTCCCTCATCAATGCTCCCCTTAACATCAAATGTTAATCTTACAAGAGCTGTTTCACCATAGGGGAGATGTGCCGTTCCGCAAGCCCAAAGTATTGTATAAGGCTTTACTTTTGTCGTTTCACTGAATGTGTACAAGCCCTCTTTTGTATACAGCTTTTTAACAGACGAAAGAGAAAGATTTTCCGAATAATCAAGGATCAGACCAACACCGTAAACACCGCACTCGTTCACATCGTTAATGCAGAGGTCAAACACGAGCTTATCATCCGAGCATTCGGTCGAAACGGGTTTAAGATAAAATCCTTCAATATCAAGAAGCACATCCTCATCTGAAAAAGGATACAGATATCCTTTTTCAGAAATGATGACACCTGTACTTTTTATACAGTTACCTCCCTGGCAGAACACGAAAGGAGCAGGAACATCATGTCCGATGAGATATTCATTTCCCGTATCCTTAAAGTCAAATATCATTCTGTCATTGTAGAAACAACGTATACGGTCTCTGCCTATAGAAATACCGAGGTCAAAGAACTCTTCACCGTCTGTATCTATATCAACATACACGGGATCCATGATCTTCCCGTCATCATCGGTTCGATTCCTTCCCTCATTCAGGAAGAAGCAACCCTCATCTACATCGTAAATAAACGAGATGTATGATCTGTCAGTATCTTTTCCGGCATACACGGGATTGTCATTACTGTACACGAGACTTATAAACCTGTCAGCCTCGCTAAACTCGTCATCCTCGATGCTGAGTGTTATCTTTGCATCGTAGGTAAGCCAGACATTGCCCGCATCCAAAAAGCATCCGTTGTCATCTATATAATGTATAGTCTGAATAGTATCTGCCCTGGAATCTCCGCAAAGCATACCATCCTCTATGTAAAAAGAATCATAGATACATTCGGAAACAAGCTCCTCCGTATCATCGAAGCTCATATTAAGATGGACCTTTGCCGCAGACACCACAGGACATACAGCACTGAGCATCATTGTGATCAAAAGCATAGCCGAAATAATTTTTCTCATATCTATTCCTTGATATTCTTTATTTATCGAAAAAACGATATAAAATTATTATACCTTTTTTTAATCGATAAATCAATAGTAAAATCCATTATTTACAAAAAGCATTGTAGTATTGTGCCGAATCTCGCAAAAAGGCTCACTGCCGTCACCGATATGGATAAAGGTGCCGCTGTGGGAAATGCAAGGACTATGGCAACATCTGCTGAGAACAAGGCAAGGCAGGACGGATTCAAACGTGCATCGGATAACGGTATGTATTCAAGCGTAAATGGATGGCGGCGATCGATAACCGTACACGTCATGCCCATGCACTTCTCAACGGCCAGCTTGCCGATCCCGATGAGCCATTCCACAGTGAGCTCGGAGATATCATGTACCCGGGTGATCCCGATGCGGATCCTGCCAACGTGTACAACTGCCGATGCACCCTCGGAAGTGAAATAATCGGATTTAAGAAAAAAGATGGCACTACGGTATTGATAAATAAAGCGAATAATGGTATAATAGGATTACAGTTCTTTGCTGAAAAAGATATAGAAAAACAAGAATCAGGTTCATTGATTAGAGCTATGAGAAAATATGAGCGAAGAATCAAAGAACATGAAGACAAGATTACAAACCCAAATAAATATATTCCCAATTGGAATTCTCTTGACCAAATGAAAAAAGATGGAATTATGCGACATTGGAAAAAAGAAATAGCAAATTTTCATGAATCCATTGATAATAGAATTAAGGAATTAAAGAAAAGAGGAGAATACAGTGAATGATGCAGTATTTAAGTTTATGATTTCTCGTATTGCGGAAAAGGCAAAGGACGCAATAAAAGAGGCAAACGATAATTCTAACCAAGATTATTGGGAAGGACGAAAATTTGCATATTATGAGATCCTTGATACTATAAAATCAGAACTTGATGTTCGTGATGAAGATTTAAAAGAATACGGTATTGATTTTGATCTTGAATCATCTCTTTTGTGAGGCAATAAATGGAATCCAACATAGAATTCACAGATAATTCCAAAGAAGTCCTAAGCCTTCTCAGGCGTGCTAAGCTTAATGGCTTGGAGGCTATCGGAATGAAAGCATATCTCAAATCAGCAGAATAATTCACACCCGCACAATCAGTATTATTGTACGGGTGGATTTTTATTTAAATGATACCATGCCTATTCTATAAAAACACGTGATCCTGTCAACTGTTTGCAACAATGCTCCAGCCGGCGATCTTTTTAAGCATTGCCGACACATCGGTAAGGGTAAGCTTTCCGTCACCGTTAAAATCTACGGGATAGATACTAAGCCCCATGCATGAGCAGTACCATCCGGCAATATGCTTAAGCGCCTCAGACACATCCGAAAGAGTCAGTCTGCCGTCACAGTTAAGATCGCCCATCTCCCAAGTGAATCCCGAAAAATCAAAATCCTCGTCCGTGAACCTTTCGTAATCCATATTGATCGCTTCCCCGATACCCACGTTGACTTTTATATCATCCTTACGGATAACGGAAAATGTCAGTGTTGCAACAAGCTGTTTATCCTTTGGGAAATAAAAACTTTTATTAGCACTAATGATCTTCACAGGGCTTACAGATAGATCGGAACATACGGATGATATGTTCTCGGAGTTATACTCAATACTGTCAAGAACAAGTCCGTCTGAATAATCCACATACAGAGAGTATATAAAAGCATCACAAAGGCTGCTGTTTCTCCGGTACAGCTTCAGTGTAAGCTTATCCTCATAATACAGCTCGCTCTGAAAGATCGGATCAGCCTCAAGGAAGAATCCCGTATTTACCTTATCTCCGTCGTGAAGATCTTCATACTCAGCCGGAGGTACATCCGTATACTCTGTATCAATAACGGTATCTCCACCCGTCAGATGCTTCATGAGTACAGCCGCATCAAGAAGATTCACTCTTGAATCCCCGTTTATATCAGCAGTATCCGATGACAGTGTCTCATACTTGAAATTATGACGGTATATGGCGATCACATCCGCAAGGGAAACTGCACCGTCGCCGTTGACATCGCCAATGATCACATCCTTTGCAAAAGCAGGAGATGTGGAAATACATCCAAGGACAATCATCGCAGAAAGAACAAAAGAAACAAGCTTTTTCATGGGTATATCCTCCTTTTAATTTATTCTTCAATAATTAAATCGTAATTCACTCACAAAGCTTTCGGTAAATAACAAATATTATTCAATTTTTTTACAATACGTTATTATATTCATCAAGCGCAAACCTTTTCAACGAATGACAAAAAGGAGTCCGAAGACTCCTTTTTATACTTATTCAAGCTCAAATGCGCCTGTGTAAAGTCTGTAATACTGTCCCTTTTCGGCAATAAGCTGGTCATGGCTTCCACGCTCGATTATACGTCCGTGGTCGAGCACCATGATAACGTCGGAATTGCGGACGGTAGAGAGACGGTGTGCGATAACGAATACCGTTCTGCCGTGCATGAGTCTGTCCATTCCCGCCTGAACTATCGCCTCGGTACGTGTATCGATTGATGAGGTAGCCTCATCAAGGATCATTACGGGAGGATCGGCAACTGCAGCTCTTGCTATAGAGATAAGCTGTCTCTGTCCCTGTGAGAGATCGGAGCCGGAGCCGTCGATAACAGTATTATAGCCATCGGGCATCATTGAGATAAACCAATCCGCACCTGCAAGCTTTGCAGCAGCTATACATTCCTCATCCGTAGCGTCAAGCTTACCGTAACGGATGTTATCCATTACAGTTCCCGTAAACAGGTTTACATCCTGCAGAACGACACCGAGAGAACGTCTGAGATCAGCCTTTTTTATCTTGTTGATATTGATGCCGTCGTATCTTATCTTACCGTCGGCAATATCGTAAAATCTGTTTATAAGATTGGTGATAGTCGTCTTACCCGCACCGGTTGCACCGACAAATGCAACCTTCTGACCGGGCTCAGCGTAAAGAGTGATATCATGGAGGACCATCTTATCCTCGGTATAGCCGAAGTCGACCTCGCTCAGCCTCACCTCTCCGCCGAGCTTCGTATATGTCACACTTCCGTCGGAGTGAGGATGCTTCCATGCCCACACACCCGTACGGTGATCAGTCTCCACGATCACGCCGTCCTTTTCCTCGGCATTCACAAGAGTCACATATCCCTCATCAGTTTCGGGAGCCTGATCCATGATCTCGAAGATACGCTTTGCTCCCGCAAGTGCCATTATTATAGCATTGAATTGCTGAGACACCTGATTTATAGGCTGATTGAAGGATTTTGAAAGCTGAAGGAAGGAGGCGATGGTACCAACGGTAAGACCGCCGATGCCGCTTATTGCAAGGGCACCGCCCACTATTGCAATGATCACATACTGCAGATGTCCCATATTGTTCATGATCGGACCGAGATAGTTTGCATATTTATTAGCCTCTGTTGCGGCGTCGCAAAGCTCCTCGTTACGTTTGTCGAATTCCTCTTCAGCTTCGCTCTCATGACAGAATACCTTTATCACCTTTTGTCCCGAGATCATCTCCTCGATATAACCGTTCATGTCTCCGAGACTTTTCTGCTGACGCACAAAGTGAATTCCGCTTCGACCGACGATCTTTCCCGATATAAACACGGTAACTGCGGCAAGCACTACCACAAGAAGAGTCAGCCATCCGCTGAGTATTACCATTGATATAAACACACTTATAATGGTTATAACGGCCGATATGGACTGAGGGATCGATTGTGATATCATCATTCTCAGGGTATCGGTATCATTGGTGTAACGGCTCATTATATCGCCGTGGGTATTTGTATCGAAATACTTTATGGGGAGAGTCTGCATATGAGAGAACATCTTGTCTCTGATATTTTTTTGTATACCCTGGGTTATTGTCGCCATGATCATATTGTAGACAAGGCCCGAGATAACTCCTACAAGGTATATCCCCGCCATCGTAAGAATTGTCACAAGAAGCCCCGAAAAATCAGGCAGATTACCAGTCTCCTTCTCAAGCAGGAGAGGCGTTATATAATCATCGATAAGAGTTCTCAGAAAAAGAGATGACACAACGCTCACAAGTGCGCTGATGATAATACAGACGATCACCGCCAAAAATCGCCACTTATAATCAAGCAGATAGGCAAATGTACGCTTGACTGTAGCAGCATCCGGCTTTTCTCCTCGGGGGCCCATAGGTCCGCGACGTCCGGGACCCATTCTTCCGTTATTCATTATCCTCTCCTCCCTTCGTCTGAGATTCAAACACCTCTCTGTAGATATCACAGCATCCGAGAAGCTCCTCATGAGTTCCGACACCTCGGATCTCTCCATCCTCAAGGACAATGATCTTATCTGCGTGTTCAACAGAGGATATTCTCTGAGCAATAATAAATTTTGTGGTATCCGGTATCTCCGATTCAAATGCACTTCGGATCATTGCATCGGTCTTTGTATCCACCGCACTTGTTGAATCGTCAAGTATCAGTATCTTCGGATGCTTCAGAAGTGCTCTTGCAATACAGAGCCTCTGCTTCTGACCTCCGGATACATTTGTACCTCCCTGCTCAATATATGTGTCATACTTATCGGGGAATCCCTGTATGAACTCATCTGCACAGGCAAGTCTGCAGACTCTCTCGATATCCTCGTCAGTGGCATCCGCATCTCCCCAACGGAGGTTTTCTTTGATGGTTCCCGAGAACAGCACATTCTTCTGAAGAACTACCGATACGTCATTTCTGAGAGAATCCATGCTGTATTCTCTCACGTCATGTCCTCCGACGATCACGCTTCCCTCGGTAACATCGTAAAGACGGGGGATAAGTGAGACAAGAGTAGACTTTGCAGATCCCGTACCGCCGATTATTCCGACAGTCTCACCGGATTTTATATCTATGTTTATATTTTTCAGACAAAGTCTTGTATCATCTCCGCTGTAGCTGAAGGACACATTTTCAAATCTGACAGATCCGTCAGGCACCTCGGTGACGGGAGACTCGGGATCAGTCATATCGCTCTCCTCGTTCAGTACTTCAACGATACGCTCCATGGATGCTCTTGACATTATCACCATCACGAACATCATTGCGACCATCATGAAGCTCATAAGTATCTGCATCGCATAGGTGATAAGACTCATAAGCTCACCTGTGCTCATTCCCGCTGCGGCATCATTGCCCGAGGCGATGATGAGCCTTGCTCCGAACCATGAGATAAGAAGCATGGTAGCATAGATACAAAGCTGCATAAGAGGCATCGACCACGCCATACGTTTATCTGCCTTTGTGAAAAGCTCATACATTTTCTGCGATATCTTACGGAATTTCTTATTCTCGTAGTCCTCACGCACATACGACTTTACGACTCTCGCCCCATGGAGATTCTCCTGTATCACACAGTTTATCTTATCGTAAGTCTTGAATCCCTGCTTAAAAATGGGATGAACTCCCGACATTAGGATGTAGAGTCCGATCCCGAGGACAGGGATTATGCCGAGGAATATAAGTGACATGGGAAGGCTTATACGTGCCGTCATGATCACCGAGAAAATAAGCATAAAGGGACTTCTGACAGCACCTCTAATTATCATCTGGAATGAATTCTGTACGTTTGCAACATCTGTCGTAAGTCTTGTAACGATACTGGCAGTGGAGAACTTGTCAATATTATTAAATGAAAAGCCCTGAACCTTATAAAACATATCGTGGCGAACGTTCTTCGCAAAGCCCGCAGATGCGATAGCCGCACTTCTTGCACAAAAGGCACCGAACATAAGAGATATAAGTGCCGATGCCACAAGAACAACACCTGTTTTAATGATAACGTTCATCTCACCCTTGTACACACCCTCATCAATAAGATGTGCCATTACAAGAGGAATGAACACCTCCATTATTACCTCCCCACACACGAACAGCGGTGAGAGGATCGCATGAAGCTTGTATTCTCTTACGCATTTAAGAAGTCTTCTCAGCATTTCTTACCTCTCCTTCCTCTGTGACACCCGCACTCGCCATCATCGATATTTTCCATCATTTTAACTGCGACTTTGCGAAATACATCAAGCTCTTCATCAGATATTCCGATAACGAGCCTTTCCTCAAGAGCCTCAAGATCATTCTCGATCTCCGAATGTATCTGCCATGCCTTTTCGGTAAGCACAAGTCTTTTGAGTCTCGCATCACCCTCGACTCCCTGCCGTTCAACAAGTCCCTTCTGCTCCATGAGCGTAACTACCCTTGATACGGTCGAGCGTCTCACCGAAAAATGATTCTCTATATCCTTTTGAAAAATATCTCTGTCACTGTTATGCGCAAGATATCCTATTATCCACCCGTTAGTTCCGGTAAGGCTGTCAAGCTGTCTTCTACCTGCTGAATTATTGGCTCTGCGCCCTATCATCCTTGACAGATTTTTTATCACGAATCCTATAGGTTTTGTATCCTTCATATATCCTCCGAAATGTTAGATGTGCAACAACTTTAATATTTTACACCTACCATAATAATGTTTCTACAGTGCAAAATAGACTTCACGTGAATTTTTTATGAACTGCATACCCGGACAGCCTTGACAAAAAGAATCATCTGTTGTATAAGTAATATACAAAATAAAAGCAGAAGGAGCACATCATGAAAAAGCCATCCCCGATCGCTGTCACGTCAACCGTCGTCGGTGTTATTTGTATCGGATATTATTTTATATGCGGTATTTTAAGATCATTTAGTCTGTCGGGACTTTGGATATGGCTTGTTTTCGGACTTGTTCTTTTTTCCGGCTGTGCATGGTCTGTCTTTATCGAGCCGAAGCTAATTAAAACAAAAATGGCATGCCAATACAAGGTCATAAAAGCTGCCTGCCTTTCTCTTTTTTCACTCTTTCTTCTTGCGTTTGCCGTGTTTGAAGGATTTCTTATCAGGGAATGGATCTGCGGTACAGCTATGCATGGTACAAGACCCGATGCAATCATCATTCTCGGCGGTGCCGTTGAATATGACCGTCCCGGAAGCACTCTCGAAAAGAGGATCGATACTGCATATGAATATATTCGCAAGGATCCGTCCGTTCCGGTGATCGCCTGCGGCGGACTTGGCGAGGGAGATATATTGACCGAAGCTCAGTGTATAAAAAATGAGCTTGTACAAAGAGGGATCCCCGAAGAAATAATATACACGGAGGATCGATCCTCCTCCACCGCCGAAAACTTCACCCTTGCCGCAGAGCTTTTACCTTCCGGTACAAAAAGCATCGTTGTGATCACAAGCGGATTCCATCAATTCAGATCCATATATATCGGACGTACCTCACTTGAAGCAAAAGGATTTATCGGTGTTGAGTTGATCCCCGTCAGTGCTCCCTGCACATCGGTACAGCTCCCATGCTATATGGTGCGTGAGTTTGCCGCTTTCATTAGGTGGTTGTTCTGAACCTATAAGAGAATAATTCTCCCAAGATTTTACAATATTACACCAAAACTACACATAACCGTCACTTTGACAAACTATAATAATTGCATATTCGAAGTGTTATATGACAAATTGGCTATACTTGTAAATTTTCTGTTTACAAGTACAAAAAAATGTGATATAATATATTTGAGCATTTATGTACT
The DNA here is from genome assembly GCA_015065335.1 of Oscillospiraceae bacterium. Classification (GTDB taxonomy): domain Bacteria; phylum Bacillota; class Clostridia; order Oscillospirales; family CAG-272; genus UMGS1312. The sequence continues at coordinate 18,262 of SVQM01000013.1, forward strand.
TCGCATTTTTCGGATATAAAACATAAAGACTCTTTTGTCCACATGGGCAAGGAAGGAGAAATAATATGGGAACCAAAATTCTTGTAGTCGATGATGATGCTAATATTTGCGATCTGCTTCGACTCTATTTCACAAATGAGGGCTATGAGGTAAAAACCGCCATGGACGGTGCCGAGGGTGTCAGTGCATTCAAGATGTACGAGCCTGATCTCGTGCTCCTTGATATCATGCTCCCCAAAAAGGACGGCTGGCAGGTCTGTCGTGAGATCAGAGAGTCCTCTTCCAAGCCCGTTATTATGATAACTGCTAAGGGTGAGGTGTTCGATAAAGTACTCGGTCTTGAGCTTGGTGCGGACGATTTCGTTGTAAAGCCCTTTGACATGAAGGAGCTTTCCGCAAGAGTCAAGGCTGTCCTCAGACGCTACAATTCTCATGACAGCATGAACGATGATGAGGTCATAAAGTTTGAGAACATTGAGATAAGTTTGCAGAAATATGAATTAAAACTCAACGGCAAAGCTGTTGAGATCCCCCCCAAGGAGCTTGAGCTGCTCTACTTCCTTGCATCTCACTGCAATAAAGTATTCACAAGAGATCAGCTTCTTGATAAGGTATGGGGCTTTGACTATCTCGGAGACTCAAGAACTGTCGATGTTCACGTAAAGAGACTTCGCGAAAAGCTTGAAGGTGTATCCGACAAGTGGCTCCTCAAAACCGTTTGGGGAGTAGGTTATAAGTTCGAGCTTATCCAGTAATACAGCAAATTAAACCAAGCAGCCTCCGGCATAATCCCCGGAGGCATTGGCTTTTTTTGATTTCCCGAGCGAGGTGACTTTATTTTGTTTAAAAGTATATTTATAAAATACGTCAGTGTATTCATGTGTATCATCGTGGTATGTATATTTTTGCTTGCCTCCATTATTGCCACCATTATCAATACCTACGGAACAAACCAACGTCTCAGTACACTCTCGTTCGCCTGTTCATCGATGAGTGATTTCATCACCGATGACTATGATACGGCTAATACGAGAAATTTTTCAGAATATCTTTATGAAAATGAAGCGGCTATTCACCCTGTTATGAATCTTCTGTCCGGTAACATAGGTAATATGCTTGTATTTATTACGGATACCGATGGTAATGTCACTGTTTCCGGAGGTTCGACGGGGATCGTTCTTGAGACTGAGGTAGTATTCAACGCAGACGGAGAATATTCTGTACCGTCTGAGCTGATAACACAGCTTTGCGATGACAAGGAGCTTTCTGTCACCGGTGATCTTGACGGATTTTTCGTAACGGAAAACATTGTCAGTGCGAAAGCGATATACGACAATAATCACGTTTTCCTCGGAGCGGTATTCGTATGCTCCACCGACAACGGAGTTGATGCTCTGATGGTGGATATGAACAAGGCGATCCTCATTTCAGGTCTTTGGATCATGCTTGCAGCTCTTGTTGCCACTTATTTCATAAGTGAGAGGCTCGTTGCTCCGATAAGGGAAATGAAGCGTGCTGCCGAAGCCTTTGAAAAGGGACATTTCGATGTGCGTATCAACGTGATCGGAAACGATGAGATCGCAGGTCTTTCCGAGGCGTTCAATTCTATGGCACAGTCCCTTGAGGAGCTTGAGGATATGCGACGCAGCTTCCTTGCAAATGTGTCACATGAGCTTCGTACCCCCATGACCACCATTGTAGGCTTCGTCGACTCGATCCTTGACGGTGCGATCCCTCCCGATAAGCACGAATATTATCTCGGTGTTATATCCGATGAGGTAAAGAGACTCTCGAGACTTGTCACTTCCCTCCTTGATATTTCAAGAATGCAGGCAGGTGAAAAGAAGTTCAATATGCAGACATTCGACGTCTGTGAAACTGCCCGACAGGTACTCATCTCCTTCGAGCAACGCATTGACGAAAAAAAGCTTGATGTATTCTTCGACTGCGATGATGACAATATAGATGTATTCGCAGATCCCGATGCGATCCATCAGGTCATCTATAATCTCTGTGAAAACGGTATCAAATTTGCAAACGAAGGCGGCAAATACGGTATAGCCATCAAAAAGCTGTCTTCAAAGCAGGTGGAAATTTCCGTATTCGATGAAGGTCTAGGTATCAAAGAGGATGAGCTGAAATATGTCTTCGACAGATTCTACAAATCTGACAAGAGCCGCGGTCTTGACAAAACAGGTGTTGGGCTCGGACTTTATATCGTGCGTACCATAATTGAGGCCCACGGAGAGACCATTCACGCCGAAAGTGAATACGGTAAGTGGTGCAAATTCGTATTCACTCTGCCTGTTGAGGCACCGAAAAAATAAGATAAGGATCATTACCGTGGAATATTTATACACTGCTACCTGCCTGTTTGGTCTTGAGGGACTTCTGGGGCAGGAGATCGACGATCTGGGATTTCGCAGAGTCGAGACCATAGACGGACGCATCACATTTGCCGGAGATGAGAACGGTGCCGCAACGGCGGCTGTAAATCTCAGATTTGCTGAGAGACTTTATCTTCATATCACATCTTACACCGCACGCACCTTCACAGAGCTTTTCGACGGTGCATCCGATGTTCCGTGGGAGGACTACATCCCGAAAAACGGACAGTTTCCCGTTAAAGGACACTCTATCAAAAGTACGCTTTTCTCCGTCCCCGATTGTCAGAAGATACTGAAAAAATCTCTTGCAGTGCGTCTCGGACGTCATTACGGAGTAAAATTCATGCCTGAGACGGGCGATCTGTATCAGGTGGAATTCTTCATTCTGAAGGATAAAGTATCACTTATGATCGATATTACGGGTACTCCTCTTCACAAGAGAGGCTACAGACCCGAGCGTGTCACCGCACCTCTCAGAGAAACTCTTGCGGCAGCTCTTGCTAAGCTGTCACGCCCCAGAGAGGATGTACTTCTGTGGGATCCCTTCTGCGGCTCCGGTACTATCGCCATTGAGGCAGCAATGATGATGAAGAATATCGCTCCCGGAGCACGTCTCCGTTTCAGTGGAGAGGCTACGGGACTGTTCCCTGCCAATTCATGGAATGATGCAAGAGAAGCAGCAATTGCCGCTGAGCTTACCGAAACCGGCTTCAGAGCAAGGGCAACCGATATAAATCCGGAATGTGTACGGATCGCAGGTGATTCTGCCAAACGAGCAGGCGTTTCGGATATTATAGAAATATTTGAAAAGGATGCTCTCACCATCGAAACAGGCGGTATGCGTGGTACGATCGTAACAAATCCTCCTTACGGAGAACGCCTTATGACTGTTGATACCGCCGAACAGCTTTATCGTGATATGGGCAGTCATTTCAAAACTCTTGACCGTTGGCAAATATATGTAATTACTCAAAATGAGGATTTCGCACAACTGTACGGACGAAGGCCGGACAAAGTGAGAAAGCTCTATAACGGCATGATACCCTGCTATTTCTACCAATTCTTCAAAAACAACAAATAACAATATTCTGTCTCTTCTTACTATTTTAATTATGGTCACGAAAGTTATTGCTATTTGACGATTATTATGATATAATGTAATTTAGTATAATTCAAAAAAGGAGTGGTGCTCATGCAGGAAAATCAAAGTTATTCCGATAAAAGAAACAAACTAATGAAATACCTTAAGGTCGTCATTCTTGTTATTATTGATGCCATCCTCGTAAATATATCTGTACTGGTCTCTATGTTCATTCGTTTTGAGCTTAGTTTCAATGAGCTTTTGCAGTACGATCATTATATTAAAAATTATACAAAAATGGCCCTGCTGTTTTCAGTCGGTACCATCATCGTATTTTATATCATGAAGCTATACCGTAGTCTTTGGGAATATGCAGGTGCTGAGGAAGCACTCTGTATTATAGTAGCTTCCGGTATAGTTAACATCGCTCTCATGGGATACATACTTTACGATCCCACTTTCCTTCCCCGAAGCATTCCCGTCATCAACACTCTTGTATTGTCGTTTTTTGTTCTTATTTGCAGATTTGGTTACAGATCTCTCCGTATTTTTTCAAAACGCCTTCATAAAAACATATCTGCAAAAGCTAAACGAACAATGATCGTCGGTGGCGGAGCCGCCGGAGCAACTGTTATAAGAGAAGCAAAGACCTCAGACAAATCAACTAACAACATCGTATGTGTTATAGACGATGACCGCCTCAAGCTCGGTTCAAGTATTCATGGTGTTAAGATCTGCGGAGACAGAAATGACATCCCCCGTCTTGTAGAAAAGATGGGCATTGAAGAAATAATCATTGCAATGCCCAGTGCAAAAGCGAAGGACAGGCATGAGATCATCGAGATATGTCAGCGTACAGGCTGTAATCTCAGAACTCTCCCCGGAATCTATCAGCTTGTCAACGGTGAAGTCAGCATTCAGAAGATCCGCAAGGTAGAGGTCGATGACCTTCTCGGTCGTGACAGTGTTAAAGTTGATTTTCATGAAATATCCGGTTATGTTAAGGACAAGGTCGTTCTTGTTACAGGAGGCGGCGGCTCGATCGGAAGTGAACTTTGCAGACAGATATCGGAAAATTCTCCAAAAGAGCTTATCATTTTTGATATATACGAAAACAATGCTTATTCCATCCAGCAGGAGCTCAGGTATAAGCATCCCGAGCTGAATCTTACTGTTCTCATAGGTTCAGTAAGAGACGAGGACAGGATCAATGCTGTTTTTGAAAAACACAAGCCTCAGATCGTATATCATGCTGCGGCTCATAAACACGTTCCCCTCATGGAGGACTCTCCTGCCGAAACGATCAAAAACAATATATTCGGTACATATAACACCGCCAATGCAGCTCACAAAAACGGTTCTGAAACCTTCATTCTCATCTCTACTGACAAGGCTGTAAATCCCACAAATATCATGGGTGCATCGAAGCGTGTATGTGAGATGGTGGTGCAGTATTTTGCATCGATATCTGATACGAAATTCGCCGCAGTAAGATTCGGTAACGTACTCGGCAGCAACGGAAGCGTTGTTCCCCTGTTCAAAAAGCAGATCGAACGTGGCGGTCCCGTGACCGTAACTCATCCCGATATCATCAGATTCTTCATGACTATTCCCGAGGCTGTATCTCTCGTTCTTCAGGCAGGTGCTTATGCCAACAATGGTGAGATATTCGTTCTCGATATGGGTGATCCCGTGCGAATAGACGATCTTGCACGAAATATGATCCGTCTGTCAGGCTTTGAGCCGGACGTGGATATAAAGATCGAATATTCCGGACTGAGAGACGGCGAAAAGCTTTACGAGGAGCTTCTCCTCTCGGGAGAGGGACTTGGTAAAACATCGAACGATCTCATATTTATCGGTCATCCTCAGAAAAAGGATGATGCCCTGTTCATCCGTGAGATGGATGAGCTGAGACAATCATTCAACGCCGGTCCCGATGAGATCCGCATACTCATGCAGCGAATCGTTCCGGAATATCATCCCGAGCTCGGCGGCAAAAAATAATCGATACGGGGAGCCTTCTCCTGCAGAAGCGCTCCCCAAAATTATGCAAAAAGGATAAACAATGTCAAAAGAAAACATAAGCGAAAACAAAATGGGTATAAAGCCCGTCGGTGGTCTTCTCGCTTCAATGGCGATACCAATGATGATATCCATGCTCGTTCAGGCTCTATACAATGTCGTAGACAGCGTATACGTATCAAGACTCGGTGAGGATGCCTTCAACGCAGTATCACTTGCCTTCCCTCTCCAGAATCTTATGATCGCCTTCGGAGGTGGAACAACGGTGGGAATGAATGCACTTCTTTCACGTTATCTCGGTGCTAAAAGGCAAAAAGATGCGGACCGAGTCGCAAACACCGGTATTTTCCTGTCTCTGTGCTGTGCGGCACTGTTCAGCATCATCGGTATATTCGGTGCACGTCTTTTCTTCTCCGTACAGACAGATGTTTCGGATATAGTTGAATACGGTACTGATTATGTCACAGTTTGTCTCGGTCTTTCTGTGGGAATATTCTCTCAGTTCTGTTTTGAAAGGCTCCTTCAGTCGACGGGACGTACCACCATGTCCATGGCAACTCAGCTCATCGGTGCACTCATCAATATCGTGCTTGATCCCATCCTTATTTTCGGATATTTCGGATTCCCGAAAATGGGAGTTCTGGGCGCAGCTATCGCTACAGTAACAGGACAGATCGTAGCCGCTATCGTAGCAATAATACTAAATCTAAAAGTAAATCACGATATCCACATCAGTCCAAGGCTCATACGTTTTAACAAGGAAACTGTAATCGGTATATACAAAATAGGACTTCCCTCCATAATTATGCAGAGCATAGGTTCGGTTATGACCTTCTGCATGAATCAGATACTCATTGCATTCACCACAGCGGCTACCGCAGTATTCGGTGCATACTTCAAGCTGCAGAGCTTCATATTCATGCCCATATTCGGTCTTAACAACGGAATGGTTCCCATAATCGCATACAATTTCGGTGCAAAAAAGTCTGACCGTGTAAAGCGCACCATAAAGCTTACGATCATCACTGCAATGTGCATAATGTCAGTGGGAATGGCTCTCTTTGAGTTTATTCCCGCAACACTGCTGGGATTCTTCAACCCTTCCAAGGAGGCACTTGAGATCGGTGTGCCCGCACTACGGATCATCGGTACACATTATCTCCTTGCAGGCTTCTGCATAATCGCAGGTTCTGTATGTCAGGCTATCGGAAATCCTCTGCACAGCCTTATCGTTTCCGTATGCCGCCAGCTTTTTGTTCTTCTCCCCGTTGCCTGGCTTCTTTCCCTTACGGGAAAGCTCATGCTCATATGGATCGCCTTCCCCGTAGCAGAGATAGTGTCACTGATACTCAGCTCCATATTCCTGAGAAAAACGCTTAAGACAGCCGATAGCATAATGAAAGAATAAATAATGTATAAAACGAGCCTTCTGTGTGAAGGCTCGTTTTTGTACTTATTTGAAAGTCACGTCCCATTTTGCGATGTATTGAAGGATTCGTGATGCATCCGCAAGATTAACCTTGCCGTCGCCTGTAACATCGGCGGTGTCAAGATCGGGAGCGACATCCCACTTTGCGATGTATTTGAGAATGAGTGCAACGTCGGTAAGGTTGATCTTACCATCACCATCGGCATCACCGTGATATACAGCACTGTCCGCATCAATTCGTATATAGGGGATGTTATTATCAACGACATATTTATGCGCCACGGAATTTGTATAACATCTGACTGTGACATTATCACATCCAAAAAATACATCTTTGCCAATATTTGTTACACCTGCAGATATCGTAATATTTGTAAGCTTCTTACAATTCTCGAAAGCATTATCTCCAATCTCCGTCACACCTTCGGGTATTATCACCTCATTAAGAATGCACCCTGCAAAAGTATATTTTTCAATCTTTGTAATACCTTCGGGAATATTCACATTACCAAGACTGTTGCATATTCTGAAGACACCCTCGCCGATATATGTCACACTGTCAGGGATATTTATATCCGTAAGTTTAATGCATAAAGCAAATGCGTCTTTCCCGATATTGACAAGTCCTTCAGGTAAATCTACACGCTTCAGCTTTTCACACCACATAAATGCCTGTTTTCCGATATTTTTAACTCCTTCGGGAACAGTCACACTTACAAGATCCGCACAAGCATAAAATGCGCTGTTTGCAATATTCAGAGTACCATCTTTCACAGTATATTCCCCGTTTACTGTTCCGTCTGCAGTTATAAGATGCTTGCCAATATAAAGCACTCCGTTATCCCAGTTCAACGGATCATTATAGTAAGCGGTGTTGTAGATTACGTACTGATCTATGTCTGTTACAGTATCGGGTACATTAATATTTTCAAGCGACGTACAGTGTGAAAATGCGGAACCAAGACTTTTAACACTGTCAGGTATTACAACATCGGTGATCCCCGTACAATAAGAGAACGCCTGAGTCTTTATTTCCGTCACACCCTCCGGTATGATGACATCCACAAGTCCGGAGCATCCGAAGAATACAAACTCTTCAATGACCTCCACACCTTCGGGTACAGTTATCTCAGAGAGACCGGTACAATAGTAAAACGCACTGCTGCCAATGCTTTTAACACTGTCGGGAATAGTAATATCTTTAAGACTGCTGCACCATGCAAAAGCATGATCTCCAACTGTTCTCACGTCAGCCGGAACGGAGTATTCCGCATCAGTCCTTCCGGCAGGATAACACACAATTGTTTCTCCGTCTATGGTAAACAAAACTCCGTCAACAGATTTATATGCGGGATTGCCCTCTGTCACTGTTATTTTTTTTAGGCGTGTACATTCATAGAATGCGAGCATGCCGATACTTGTTACACTGTCAGGGATAGTTATATGATATATGTATTCGCATCCGCGAAACGCTTCGCTCCCGATTCGATTCACGGGATAGCCGCCAAGACTGTCGGGAACAACAATTTCACCTTTGGAATTATTATCAACCTTCGTGATGATCGCACCTCCATCGGTAATTACATATGTAAAGCGTCCTTCGGTCATCGCACTTGTTTCAATCACTGTCATAGGTATACAAAGAATTACCATAACTACTGCAAGAAACAACGATACTGACTTTTTCATTCTGATTCGTTTCATTCTAAATTCCTCCCTTAAATTTCCGGTATTTCATTTATTAAATCGACAAAAGAAGTAATTTTTTTCACAGCCTCTATTTTGTTTACACAAAGTTCACAAATTATCATCTATAATCTTCGATTCTAAATTTATTTTAACACATTTTATTAAATAATCAATGTTTTTGTTACTTTCGCAAACAAATCTCTACATACTTCTTGTAATTTATCTTGGTTTTATGATACAATATAAACAAATTATTATCCCGTAAAGGAGATACATATGAAAACAACACCCACATCCGTTATTGCGACTTCATACTCACTTGAGCTTAGTGAGACAAAGATCGCCATAACCCTTCACGGTGAGGAGATCGCAGTGCTGAATCCTCTCACCGCACTGAACACCACGAATGACGACAATGAGACCTTCGCCCTCGATATCGAGGACGATTCCGCTGTCACATTCAAGCAGGTTTCAGACAATGTGTATGAGTGGACATCCACTTCTGCTCTCTGGGAGAAAAAGGTGTATACTATCACCTGCTTCGAGACTCACTTTGAGTACACCGTTACCGTTTACGGTAAGGGACGTGTTGACACCGTTGATTATTTCGGCTCTCACAGACGTGAGGACTGGAAGGTATGCAGCTCCCACGAGTTCTGCGAGGGATTCTATCCCGACATCGCTCTCGGTGCCGAGGATGGCACATATTACCCCAACAACTCCTGCAATATCTACTCCTGCCTGTCCGTTCCTCCTATGTTCTACCACTCCTTCAAAATTGCGGGACTTCCCACATATCTTGCATTTGGCGTAGTGGCAGAGATGGGTGAGCACAACTTCTGCGGACTGGCATACAATGCACACTACGGTCACTTCTCCATCTCTACCGACCAGTACGGTCATCAGGTAGTTGACGGACAGTGGACCTCCCCCAAGATGATGGTCTACACCGCAAAGGATCACTACCATGCCGGTGAGAGATACTGTGACTTCTATTTTGACGGCGGTATTTGCGAGCGAGGTGACAACAGTCCAAAGCCTCGCTTCTGGTACGGTCCCATCGCTTGCGGATGGATCGAGCAGGACGCTTACGGTCACGGTCCCAAGGGTGACGGTACCGTTCAGCACTCCTGTAAGGAGATCGTTTACAACGAGATGCTTGAAAAGCTGGAACAGCGTGATCTTCATCCCACGATCCTCATCATCGACGACAAATGGCAGGACGAGTACGGTACTGCGTACCCTGCTCCCGATCGTTGGCCCGATCTCCGCGGATTCATTGACAAGAACCTTGAAAGCGGCATCCACACATTTATGTGGTATCAGCTCTGGAACCGTGACGGACTTCCCGAGGAGTGCCTGATCGTTGATGAGGAGGGCAACTCCTACATCAAGGGTGACAGACCTGTTGTCGATCCCTCTCATCCCGTATACAAAGAGATTCTCCGTGAGATCGTACACCGTATCATCTCCTCAGATGAGGGTTGCTACAATGCCGCAGGCTTCAAGCTTGACTTCGCATTCTGTCAGCCTCACGGACGTAAAGTCAAGACATACAGCGGCAAATACGGTGCTGAGCTTCTGTACGATTACATTAAGCAGATCCACGATTATACGAAGGCTGCCAAGCCCGATGCTGTGATCAATGCAAGTCCCATGCATCCTATGTTTGCATCTCTCGTAGACCATGCAAGACTCCACGACTATGGCGGAGGAAGCCGTAACGGCAAGGAGATCTTCGAGCACAGAGCAAAGCTGTGGGGTATGGCAAATCCTCATTCACTCATCGATACCGATTCCGGCGGATTCAACACTCACCGAGATATGATGCGTGTTATGAAGAATCAGCCCAATATCGGTATTCCCGATCTGTACTGTGTGTCCGATCTTCCCGGATTCAAGTTCACCGAGGACGAATGGAAGACCATCGCCCAGACATGGCGTGAGTACAGCGAAAAGTGCGACAACATTTGTAAGGAATAATATTTCATATCAGATCACATTAAAAGAGATACCCTGTCACGGGTATCTCTTTGTGTTGTTTTAAATTTTACATCGGATAATTCGGTATTACCTGAAGCTCCTTTGCAACGGGTACAAATATTGCCCAACCGCTACCAAACTGAATGTTAGAGCATTCAAATTCCGCACTGACGAAAGTTGTATCGCTGTTATACCACAGCTTATCGATCACAGGTTCTGCATCTCCGGGACAGTATCCGTTAAAGATAACAAGATCATGTGTTTCAAAAAACGCATCATCATATTTGTCGGAAAGTCCGTATGCGTCCCCGTGTTCAACCACATATCCGCTATATCCAAGATACTTTACTTCAACACCGTAGAAAGCCTCGGCATCAACCGGAAGGAGATATTCAAGCCCGTATGTACGGGGGCAAGGATTATTTCGGTCAATATCCCATCCTGCGATATCCTTTAAAACTCCGCTGACATCTGAAAGATTGATCTTTCCGTCGCAGGTATAGTCCATTATACATTCGCCGTATGCGGATCGTCCCAAAGCCCAATACTGAGGAGTATATCCGGCGATATATTTCAGGATATCAGTAGCATCAGCCAAAGTATACGTACCGCTGAGATCGGTATCACCTGCCAGAACGGACATAAGCGTATAATCAAGCTGTACTCCGTGATAATCGTTCACAAAATACGTATCCGTTATCTCATACACATCGATCTTAATATCGTGGCAAATGTAACCGGGCTCACTCACGATATCGTAATACACCGTAGCTCCCTTCGGAATATCGTCAACAGAGGCGTATTTTTCAGTCTTGGCACTATCCTTATAAACTATAAGCTCCGATGCCGTAGAACGTTTGGTATCAGGTACATATTCTTCATCTGTGGAAAAAGCAGATGCGGGCATCACAAAAACGGACAAGAGAAGCACCGCCGACAAGAACAATACGATATTTTTACACAACTTCATTTTATACCTCCTTGAATAAATTCAAATATCCACTAAAATTATTATATACTGTATCTCTCAACTTGTCAATATTGCGCATAAATGTTTACAAATATGCAAGTTCAGTCGTTCTTCTTTCTCAGTTCATACAGCTGATTCATTACTGTCCATAGCTGTGGGAAGTAGTTCATCACATTCCACACACTGCCACCGTAGAGATCCTTTTCATTCATAAGCCTAAGCTTTGCGTCCATGCTTCGTGCATCATCAAACCATACCTCGTGCTCTACGGGGCCTGATGCTGTACGGTCGAAATACTTGAAGAACGGTGTCTCAGCCGTCTCGTCATACTGTATTGCCGCATTTTTGTCGATCGCCAGCTTTACGGCCATAACATTTGACATCGATTCTGCCTTTGATTCACCTTTAACATATGGGAGCGTCCAGTCATAAGAATAATTCGGAATACCCATCATCACCTTATCTGCAGGGATACGTGATACAGCATAATCAAGGACTCTCTCCACGTTTTGTATAGGTGAAACTGCCATGGGCGGACCGTAAGTATATCCCCATTCGTAAGTCATTGCAAGAACTCGGTCTGCCGCCCCACCAAGCCCTGCATAATCGTGGCCCTCATAGAGAAGCCCGCGCATCTCATCGGAGGTTTTGGGAGCAAGAGATACAAAGATCTCATAATCTCCATTCTCGGGAAGTGCGGATCTTATTTGATTTATAAATCTGACATAGTCCTCTCTTGCCGACGGCTCGATATATTCAAAATCAACATCGATACCGCCATACCCTTTTTCGACCATTGTTCGTACTGCATTTTCTGCAAGAATCTGAGATGCTGTTTCATTTTGCATGGTTCGTGTGGCAAGCTCACTTGAAAATGTTCCTCTGTCTGTAAGAGATGTGAGCATCATAAGAGGAACTGTACCGTACTCCTTCGCCAAGGAGATTATTTCATCATCACCGCCGTTCGGAGGAACGAGAGTACCGTCCTCTCTGATACCGTATGAGAATACTGACAGATATGTAAGATACGGCAGTGTTTTTCTGAGAACATCCCTATCCACAAAGGTATAGACATAACCGTTTACAGAAATCTCACCGAGAGGTGTCGGATCAAAAGAGATATTGAGAGTTTGACCGGGATAGATATACGTCTTCCCCCCAA
>SVQM01000014.1 GCA_015065335.1 Oscillospiraceae bacterium
GGTTATATCTATTATTATTTCTTCAGATCGAATACGACGGGAATATCCATGAGTGTCAGATTTGTAGTTGCACTGCAAAGTGGCTGGAAATACAGCACGTTTTTATCGCCGTCATCAAAGCATACAGGGATGTGTGCCGCAGCAGCCTCACCACCGGCAATATCAGCCATCTCTCCCTCTTCAAATACGATCCAAGCGGGAATGGGATCGTGTTCGAAGTGGTAGAAGCCGTTCTCATCGGCTTCGCCGAGATCGAGCATGCATCCGTAACCGGGCATGTTTTCGTGGGTGTAACCCTCGGGAATGCTCGTTTTATCAGCGTCATTCACACACATATCCCAGGTATAGATCATAGGTGCAAGAACAAGGGGACCGTACTTCATAACGTATCCGTCACCACGCTTTTCCGCATAGTGACCGAGCTTACCGTCAAGATAAAGTGTGTAACCGAAGTCGGTCTCCACCCTGCGGGAAGATACTTCCTTTATATAATCGGGGATACGGATATCTATATCATCCTTTGTGCCGACGACCTTGATGATAGTTGAGGCTTTAGTGGGAAGCTTTGTTGTGATAGTCACGGTAATATTACCGTTTTCACCGGGGAGGGTATATTCACCGGGTATGAGGAAGTTCACCTTCACTTTGCCTCCACGTACCGTTGCCACGTGACGTGCGATCTCTGCAAAGCAGGTACCTGCATTCTGTGTACAGCACCACCATGCCTCCTCAATGTAGGTACGATATCCTCGATATGCGAAGAATCGGTGCCCGAATCCGCCTGTCACAAACTGATTGAAATACAGTGCATTCCAAAGAGAATATTCGGCAGCTTCATAGTATGAGGGATCATCAAAATAGTGACCGCAAAGCATACAAAGCATGATAAAATCAGCAATGGAGCAGCCTTCGTTTCTGTGGGAACGGGGGAAAGCCTCGGCGATATCACCGATCTCAGTCACACCGATATCCATGATCTCACAAAGTCTTTCTTTAACGATCATTGCAAGCTCATCATCATTTGCATAAATAGCTGCACGCATGATACCACGCAGTGTGGTCATGTAACCGTGGGAGTGAGCGTACTGAATGGTACCCATGCACTCCTTTGCAATACGGCGAACAGCATCCAGATATTTCTCATCACGAGTCTCACGGTAAAGCTCTGCAAAGCCTTCGCTTATCCATGCGTTCATGTTATTGGTACCGTTTGACTCAAGGCATCTGAAGAATCTGTCTCCGTCTCTGAGCATACGCTCAGCCGCTTCTTTGGCCGCATTAAGTGCACGCATATCACCGGTGAGAGTGTAGTAATTTACAAGACCGGAGATGAAATGAGTACCCACGATCACAGGCTGATCGTCGGGAGTATCGTCAAAAAGACCGCTTTTTCTGCGACTATGCATTACTCTATTGAAGATCTCATGAAGAGAATCAACGTGTGTTCCGTCGATACCGTCGGCAAGAGAATAGAATAACATCATTCGTCCCGTCAGATCGTATGTGCAGAAGTCCGCATGACGTCTGTGAAGAGTAGGCCTTTCCAGATCCATCATGGTGAAGTTCATATCAGCCATGGGATAAGCCTGAAGACGTTTCCTTACAAGTCCGAGCCTCGCCTTCAGCTGTGAATCATAAAGCAAAGGTTTTGCAGTTGCATTGTATTTCATTTAAATAACTCCATATCTATTTGTTTGTACCGTAATTGTACCATATATATACACCGTAATCAACAGTTATGGTATTATTTCTCGATAGTCGTCCGATTTTAACTACTTCCCTAATTTTCCCTCCATCCCCTCTCCCGCAAACTTATCGAAACCTCACTAAGTTTGCTCTGCACCTCCTCAAAGCCCCTGAAAAAGCCAACACCGACAAGGCAACGGGGGTTACCTTGTCGGTGTTTTTCGTTATATATCACTTTCCGTGATATTCATTGGTGGAGATGATGCGTAACTATACGGTATCACGGATGGTGGAGGATGGAGTGGGAGGGATATCAACCACCCACTAATTTTTGATACATTTTCATAAGCTCTGCTACACATTCAGATTCGGTATTGAGCTTACCCCAGAAGCCATAAGCTTGCATGACAGCCTTATCATTTGCCTGGTGTGCCTTGCGAAGCTCGGGAGGCATAGCTACCTCATCGTATAGATCAGCAAGAGAGCAATCGGGGTAAAGCGCACGGGCATCAAGGATTGCCTGGGCTGTTTCCTCGATCTTTGCTTTTTGTTCATCGGTGGGATCAGGCCATGGGAAGTTATTGTAAACGATATTTGCTGAATATCTGTAACTTGTACCCAAATACCCGCACACACTTCTTGTCCAAGCCATGTGTACATTTGAAGTTATAATTCCAAAATGATATAAAGATGCATTGGGTATAGACAAATTCGCATTTCCACAAATGACATCCGGTGATTCAAAACCCATGGGTATGTATTTTCTCGTTCCACCAGTATGTGCAGGTACAAGAATATAGGTCGAAGTGGACTGACGAATTTCTTGAAATAAAAATGAGGTGCTTGCACTTTCCTTTGTAGCAAGTTTTGAACTATTTAGTCTAAACTCCCTAACTTTTCTCACTCTTTCGGAAATAAACTTAGAACTCCTTATTTCATTTGGTGAAGCATTAACTAACCATAAACAGTATCTAAGTTTGTTATTTATAAACTCCGATGCTCCCAAAAAACGTTTGATGTATTTTTTTATGTTAGGTTCATTATTCAAAGTATTTAGCATTTCCTCTTCTGTTAAAAAGAAATTTCCATCATCAGTTGGTTTACTACCATAAACCATTGCAGGAACATCACACAAAGACTTACTTCTACTATCGACAAAAACAACTGGTGCATCTATTAAATAAAAATTGATATTATCGACAATTTGGAATCTCTCAGCAGAATAAAGCTGTCTTTTCTTATAGTTAAGTACTGTACTAAAACCAACAATTACACAATGCACGTGCGCTTTTATACTCGCCTCACTATCCCATCTGAATGTACGATGAGCAAAATCAATATGAATATTAAAACGGTCATATAATGGCTTCCATACGGCCGCTACCTGCTCACCCTGAGTTATAGAGTTAGTAGATACAAAAGCTGTACGTATATTTGTATTCTGCATCAATTCAGCCGCTTTGAAATACCAGCCAGAAACATAATCAATCTTACCGGCGGTCTTATAAGGCTTACCCTTTTCATCAATGTAGATGGAAAGGATATCTTGCTTTTGGTCTGCTGTCTGCAAAGAATAACCCACAAAAGGTGGATTACCCATTATATAGTTAAGCTTGTCCTTGGGCACGACACTTTCCCAGTCAATGCGGAGTGCGTTGCCCTCTACTATGTTTGCATAGGATTTAAGGGGCAGGAAATCAAGGTCAACCTGTGCTATAACCTCTGTTTCCTTCATCATCTGGCTTTCTGCAATCCAAAGAGCAGTCTTTGCAACGGTAACAGCAAAGTCATTGATCTCAATACCATAGAACTGGCCGATAGATACCTTAATAAGGCCGGTAACGTCAAGAAGCATCTGTCCCTGTGTAATAACCTCAATAGCCTCATTTTCAAGACGGCGAAGTGAGATATATGTTTCTGTAAGGAAGTTACCTGATCCACAAGCCGGATCAAAGAAAGTAAGGCTACCGAGTTTTTCACGGAAAGCGTTGATTTTGGTCTCTCTTGTCTTGGCAACCTTGATAGACTTGATCTCATCAAGCTCCTCTCTAAGCTCATCAAGGAACAAAGGATCAATTACCTTATGTATGTTCTCGATAGAGGTATAGTGCATACCTCCGCTACGCCTGGTCTCGGGATTCAATGTGCTTTCAAACACAGCACCAAAAATAGTGGGGCTTATATCGCTCCAGTCAAAGTCTTCACTTGCATTGTGAAGAATAAGATCACGAATGTTATCGTTCATTTGCGGAATTTCAATATGCTCATCCGCAAAAAGCCCACCGTTTACATACGGGAATGATGCAAGTCTTTCATCCTCGTAACGATCACGGTCTTCAGGCTTGGTATCAAGAATCTTGAACAGCTCAATGAGAGCCCGTCGCATATCACGTGCTGAGAAAGACTTAATGTAATTATGGAATTTGGAGTGACCGCCAAATATGCCTGCATCCTCTGCATATAGGCAGAAAACAAGACGAACTATGAGTTTATTAAGGCTTTTAAGAGATTCTTCATTCTCGGGATCGTGGTACTGTTTGAGAATTTCATCATACAGGACACCCACAAGGTTACCTGCCTGGATAGAGACTTCCATCTCACGGCGGATATTATCATCACCGGTATCCACAAGGAACATGAGACGATAATATTCCTTAGCAAGATCTTTCAGAAAGATCTGCTCAGGCTCACCATTGGGCTTTTCCATGTCATAGACAAGAAATTCCTCGAAATTACACGTAATTATCCAACGAGGACGCTGTGAGTAAGGCAGAACAGCAGAATAACGCTGTGCCTGTTGGAAAGGATTGAGGAAAGTACCATCAGACTGCTTGATGGGTTTACGCAGATCTTTATTACGACCTTTCTGCTCTATGAGTACATGAGTTGCAGGAATGAAGCCATCAATGAAGCTTGTATGGTCAAGTTTCACCTGCTCCTCAAAAGTTATGAATTTCTCCGGTGATTCTACTCCCAGGACATCACGAAGAATGGAGAGCCAAAACGGTTGGCTTTCCCCTTTTTCATATCCTCTGTCTTTCCAATATTCAGCAAAGGCTTTCGCCGCCGCACGACGTTCTGTATCTTTCATAGCCTGATCTCCAAAATCATGTTTTACAATTGTTCATCTGAAGTGGTATTATCTATAATTATAACACTTTATGACTCCATAATCAACAGTCACGGTAAATTCGCTCGTCAGTCCACAATTTTATCTCTTCGCAAATTTTAACAATACCTCCCCCCTCCCCTCACCCGCAAACTTATCAAAACCTCACTAAGTTTGCTCCATCCACTCCATCTTCCCCCGAAAAAACCAACACCGACAAGGCAAGCAAAGCTTACTCTGTCGGTGTTTTTCGTTATATATCACTTGACCTGATATTCATTGGTGGAGATGATGCGTGACCGTGTGGTATCACAGAGGATGGAGTGAGGATGGATGGAGTGGGAGGGGTGGAACAGAGGTGGAATGCGGAGGATTGAGTATATTAACTTGCTTCAAATTCACCCGATTCAGAACCGACTGATACCGTATAGGTATCGCCCTTTTTGATTTCGGGGCTTGATAGAATCACAGCTGCGAAGTTAAGCTCGGGTGAATGTTCAATAATTGTTTTTCCACTTTTATTTTTTAATATAATCTTTGCACCGGCGCTTTGATTACCCACGCTTATTGCAATCACACCTTGCTCGGAATCGCTAAAGGATTGAGCCATACCTCCCGCAGCACCTGTTCCTATAAATGTGCCGCCTGTAATGATACCGCTCTTATCATAGTCAAGCGTTGCGGTATCACCTTGTGTGGGACCGACAACTGTTGTGTGTCCTCCCGAAATTTCCAAAGTGCCGTTGGCGTCCAAACCGTCACCGGAAGAATTGATATAGAGCGTGCCACCCGATATTTTAATGCTGCCATTGGAGCTAGAAGACTTTCCGCCGTGGCCGCCCATACCTCCTGGTTTGCCACCGCCGAACATTCCGTCACGGCCACCTTCGGCACCGCTTTGGTCAGTGCCGCCTGCGGCGTTCAGTCCATCGTCACTCGCCTTAAGTTTAATATCTCCGCCTTGCACATCTATGTGCAGAGCTTCAAGGCCTTCATAACTCTCACTAATATCAATCTTGCCGGCAGTAACGGTCAACGTATCTTCGGCGTGAATAGCATCGTCCCCCGATGCTATGGTAATGGTTCCGCCGTTAATGATAACCGAAACATCCGAATGTACCGAATCATCTGCTGAGTTGATGGTAATATTACCACCCGAAATCAGCAGACTATTTGTGGCTTTCAAGCCCTTCATACTGACTGTATCCTCGGTTGTTGTGGTGGAATTTTGGTTTCCTCCGGGACGCATTCCACCATGACCTCCTCCCATAAATCCACCGTAATTTCCCGATGATGCTTTGGTTCCGTTCTCTGCACCGCCGCCAACAAGAAGATCTATCGCACCATCGACTATTTGCATATAAGCACCGGCGGCTATGCCGTCGCCTTCAGCTTCTGCCTTAATCGTTCCGCCCCCGATATAAACAAATCCAAGAGAGGCATCATCGGTATTCTCGGCGTGTATGGCATCCTTTCCGGCATCAATGTTAAGTGTGGCATTTGCAATTCTTACGCTGTCGTTGGCATCTAATCCGTGTGACGAAGAATTGACCGTGTAAGTTCCACCGGCAATTACTAAATCATCTTTGCAAACAACACCGTGCCCAGCAGGAGAAGTAACCGTCAAAGAACCTGTTCCGTTGAGTGTCAAATCTTGCTTTGAGAATAGTGCCGCATCAATATTATTGTCGTCTATAGCAGTAAAAGTTCCGCCATTGGCAAGTGTGTTAGTGGTTCCATCGGCAAGAGTTAAGAACACTTTATCGGCTTCTAAAATGTAGAGTGCTGCCGAGGTTTTGCTCGTAATATTTGCACCATTCAAAACAATTTGCAACTTTGCCGTATCGGGCGCATCAACAATTAACATACCGTCAGTCAGTTCACCCGAAACAACATAGGTCGCTTCTTCTGTTATTGTTACTGTACTGCCGGAAATTTTTACGCTGTTGGAACTTGAGATTGAGGAGGTTCCATTCAGCTGGATAGTAACCACTTTGCTTTCGTCATAATCGATTTTACTGTCACGCTCGGTAAACATATCCGCATCGGTTTTTGAAAAGTCAACCTCAATGGGGGGAGCAACAGTCTCCGAATCCTGATTTTCAGTCGTTGTGGTATTATTACATCCTGCAAGAAGTGAGATTACCAGTGTCAGGATCAGTATATGTGATAAAAGCTTTTTCATACAGACCTCCCTTACAGTTCCGTGCCGACCGTTTCTTGCTTAGACACAGCTATTTCAAGATTTCCGTTGCGACAGCGAATTTTATCGATCATCTCTTTTTCACGGGCAGGATCACGGAGCATTACGTTGTATGTAAGCTTGAACATACTGCCCATATTGGTGCTCTTAACGCGAACAAGATCGTGAGAAATGGTAAACTCCGAGAAAATATCGTCAAAAACACCTGAGTAATCCAGATCTTCGGGGATAGTTATGGTAAAGGTCTTAAAGATTTCGGAATTCTTTTTGGTGCCAAAATCCAAGCGGTTATAAAGCACAAACATAATGCACATCACAACTGTAAAAAGTACGGCAAATCCAAGGTATCCCATACCTGCTATAAGACCTGCACCCATTGCTAAAAACAAAGTGCAAATTTCCTTTGCCGTGCCGGGAACGGAACGAAAACGAACAAGGCTAAAAGCACCTGCAACCGCAACACCGGTACCTACGTTACCGTTGACCATCATAATAACAACGCAAACTACTGCGGGAAGCAGAGCGAGTGTCACAACAAAGCTCTTGGTATAGCGTGTGCGGTACATATAGGCAAATGTCATTAAAATGCCGATAACAAGAGATGCACCAAGGCACAGTAAAAAGTCGGTCACGCTGATGACAGTTGTTATATCCGTATCAAATAATCCTTTAAATAAATTTTCAAGCATCTTTATTTACCTCCATCATATTATATGAGTTCATTTTATGAGTTTGCGGAAAGATAAGCGTTCTGTACGCTGTTCCGTATTTTGAAAAGGACGTTTTATATATCTTTTCGCGTGACAGCACCTCTGTCATCCAAAGCGGAATACCGCCCGAGCATTTGATCTCCATCAGCACATTACCTTCAGTCAGAATCGGTGTGCCGTATGCTTCTGATTGCAAGGATAATTCTTCTCCTCTGCAAAGGATATTATCATCAAATGTTATGCGGAAGTCACTGCCGTCATTTGAGTAATAGGCTTCTCGTTCATAAGATAGAAACACCGTGGGATGAAGCGTGCCGTAAAGTTCCATAAAATAATCAATCTCATTTGATATTTGTGTGTGCTTATCCGGATGTTTTTCGCCTGAAAGCCACATCATTGCTTCGGCTTCTGATAGAGACATTCTTCGCTTATAAACCACGTGCTTATATTTCTTTTTGAGTTCTACAAAAACCGTGCTGTCGGCATTAGCTTTGCTGTAACTTCTAATACGTAGCTTTTCTTTATAAACCGGCTTTTCAATAGAACGGCGAATCAAAAGATAGGTGTACGTATCAAAATAAAGATTGCGGATAGTCGTTCTTCCGTATTTATCAAGCTTCATATACGGCGCCATCGCTTCAAGGACTTTTTGTTTTTGCTCGGTAGTGAGCAAATATTTCAGCTCGTATCGTTTGAATACGGTTTGATGTGCCATAATTACCTCTTTCAATTATTTTGCTATCTTCCAAGGACGGTATTGTAAATTTCTTCCACGGTGTTTACGAACATCGTTTTATCAAATCGAGATGCGATCTCCTTACCTCGGTTTCTTGCCTCCTCTCTCCATTCGGAATTGTGGTAAATATAGGAAAGTGCATCTGAAAAATCTTTATCGCAGGTGTATTCAAACCCGTTCTCGCCATTCACAATAATATCCTCCAGGCACGGGTCCTTTCGGCAGAGAAGCGGCAGACCGTTTGCTGCGGCTTCAATATATGTAAGTCCTTGTGTTTCGCTTGTAGATGCACTAACGAACACGTCTCCAAGCTTGTAGTACTCATGGACCACCGAAGGCTTTACCATCCCCGTGAAGATCACGTGATCCGTAATTCTGAGAGTCTCCGCCAACTTTTCCAATTGTGCTTTAGCAGGTCCGTCACCCACAATCAGAAACATGAGCTTGTCATTTGTCTTGAGAGCCTTCGCAAATAAGCGAAGCAACTCATCCACGTTCTTTTCCGTACCAAGCCGTCCCAGATTTATAAGCACAAATCTGTCATCGGATATGCCAAGCTTCACACGCATTACATGACGGTATTCTTCGGTTATGCGTTTTTTATGTTGTTCAAGAGAGATCCCTGTCGGTACAATCCGTATTGGCTTACTAAGTGAATATTCCGTCAGAACCTTCTCCATTTTTGCAGTCGGAACGATAACAAGCGATACTTTTTTCAGCCGGCTGCGTGTCAGGCACCGTACCACCCATTTACCAAAACGTCTTCCCGGTAATACGTACCCGATATATTCTTCATACATCGTATGATATGTATGTACGATCGGTGCACCCGTCTTCCGTGAGATCTTTTTAGCAAACTGCATACTGAAAATCTCGCACTGACTGTGAATTATATCCGGTCGCCAGTATATCAGCTCTTTTATAAGCTTATGGCGGTAGGTCAGTGGCATCCGCACATCAGGATACACCTCGAGAGGCATAGACCGAATATAGGAAACTGCACCGTCCTTGTAGCTACGGCTGTTTTCAGACAATGTCAGGATGCGCACATCATGTCCCTTGCCCGTCAGTTCATCAAATAAATTCTTTACTGAAGTTACAACGCCGTTGGTCGCTGTCGTATACAGATCGGTGGTTATTAAGATCCTCATATAATTTGACAGAAAATCCTCCTGCATCATGATACAATCATTGTACAGGAGGAAGATTGAAATTTTATTGAAAATTTTAGTTACAGTGCGGGAATTTTCACCTTGAATTCAACTAACCCGTCATAGCAAAGCACGTCTATGGTGCCATTGTGAGAAGTAACGATTGCTTTGGCGATAGCAAGGCCGAGTCCGTAGTGGTTATCTTCACTGTTGCGCACCGTATCCACTCGGTAAAAGCGCTCGAAGATCTGTTCTCTTTTTTCTTCGGGGATCTCGTCACCCTTGTTGATAACGGAAAGCATTCCATATCCGTGGTCACTTATTAAAGAAAGACTAACCTTACCTTCCTCGGTACTGTGGCGGATAGCATTATCGAGGAGTATCGATATGATCTGTCGTAGCTGTGTGCTGTTTCCTTCAACTTCGATATTATCTGCAATGTCGCTGACGAGTGCAAGTCCTTTTTCAAAGGCAACACTTTCAAAGGGAAGGGCCTCACCGGCTACAAGACGGCTGAAGTCAATATGCTCCATTTGCGGTGTGACATCTTCCGATCTGGCAAGATCAAGAAGCTGACCTACAAGAATGCCCATTCGCTCGTTTTCATACTGAATATTTTGAAGCCACTGATTATCACCGATTTCACGGGATAGAAGTTCTGCGTTGGCATTGACCACCGATACCGGTGTTTTCAGCTCGTGACCTGCATCGGAAATAAACTGCTTTTGCTTACGGTAACTTTTCTCAAGAGGATCTACGATCTTTCTTGCAAGGAATACCGACAGAAAGAAGAACAGCACAAGAGCAACACCGCCGAATATTAGGGTGTATCGGAATAGCATCACTGCACTTTCGTTGATAACGGTATTATCCATGAATGTTACAAGGGTATATCCGTCTTTATCAGTTTTACAAAAGGAGAGATTGTCTTTCGTTCCGATGGTTTTGCCGCTTTTGATGATTTTTGTCGCTATCATTTCAAGCTCGTGATTACTGTAAACCGTTGGCGGATCGTTTCTCGTTTCAAGGATTTCTCCATCATACGAAATGGCAACGGTATAGAATGTAGACAGCTTGAATTTCGGTGAATCTGGATCAAAATCATGTTTGAATCCGTGATTGCCCCCCGGGATCGGTCTGTCCGGCTGCTGAGTATTTGAGACCTGATACAGAACGTACATCTCCGCATGGGTCTGAAGCATCTGCTTGTCCTGTTTGTTCATTTCATAGTAGCTGGATGCGTATATTGCAACAAGGAACCCTCCCCACAAAAGCACTAGTACTGTCATAATGGCAGCAACGATTTTTCTTCTCGATTTTTTAAACATCGTCACACCTCAATTCATATCCGACACCACGCACCGCTTTAATTTCAGTTTTCGCCTCAACAAAGGCAAACTTTTTACGGGTAAAGGACATATATACTTCCACGTTGTTGTATTCGGCTTCGCTCTCAAATCCCCAAATTTTCACCGCCAACTGTTCACGTGTAAGTATTTGCCCACTGTTTGCAATTAAGTATTCAAGGATGCGATATTCCTTTTCGCTGAGTCGAACACTCTGACCGTTGGCAGTACAGGATAAGATAAGCGTGCTCGTATCGAGAGTAATATCTCCAAAGGAAAGAATGCCGTCCGTCGTGCCGAGCGTTCGTCTGCCGAGAGCACGGAGACGGGCAAGGAGTTCTTTTGTCATAAACGGCTTTGTTAAGTAATCATCTGCGCCGCTGTCAAGACCGGTAACTTTATCGTCAAGTTCCGCTTTGGCGGTGAGCATTAAGATAGGTGTTGCAATTCCTTTACGTCGTGCCTTTTTTGTAATCTCATAACCGTTCATTCCGGGAAGCATAACATCAAGAATAACGATATCATAAACATTACTCTCTATTGCAGCTAAACCGTCAAGACCGTTTGCAAAGTGATCCACCTCATATTTTTCCTGTCGCAGGATCTCGCAAAGTGCCTGCGCCATTCTTTTTTCATCTTCAACGAGTAAAATCCTCATAGGAACACCTCCACATTCAACCATTATACCATAAAAGATTGAAAAATCATTGAATAAAACAAAAAAGTTATTTACCACAGTAAAAGATATACACATGGACTGTATTTTACAAGAATTTGTGGTGATTTTGCGATAATTCCGCAATTTTATAATCTCTCTAATTTTGACTGCACCTCCCTCTCCCCTCTCCCACAAACTTATCGAAATCTCACTAAGTTTGCTCTGCACACTCCCTCCTCCCCTGAAAAAGCCAACACCGACAAGGCAACACAGGTTTACCTTGTCGGTGGTTTTTGGTATCACGGCAGGCGGGTGAGGATTGACTTGATGTTAAGTCCGCTTAGCATAGCAAGCTGATGTTTACCATTGCCTGCAGACAAATCCGTTTTCCCGCCATAGGTGTTTCTTTATTCTGTATAATTCCCCGGGTGTTCCATTACATTTTTGCAGGAAAGTATCAAGCAACCTCAGTCTCGGCGTAAATATCCTCAACCTCGGGAGCAGGACGGAGATTTTCGGAATATCCCAAAATTTCGGCACGTTTAGATACCCATACAATCCACGCCTCTTGCTCAAGAGTAGGATAAATATGATTGTACTGTTTACCCTCAAGTTCAAATCCAAGATCAAGAATCAGTTCGATAGTATCGTTGTACATCTGCTCAAGCTCTGCAAGCTTCACAGAATCTCCTGCCTCGTATGCAGGGAAATAATTCGCAAAAATATAGCAGTAGTACACGTGACACATCAGGAGATTTATACGGTACTCCTGTTTTTCATCTGCAGCAAGAGAAACAGCCTTCTCCATAAGATCAATCATAACATCGCCGTTCTGTCTCAGGTATGCAGGATCGGAATAATTATTGGCATTATTTCCATAACCCCAACAGTTGAAGCATCCTTTGATGTTTGTAGATTCAACCCAGAGATCAATATACTCACGAACGTATGCATAGCCTTCTCCATACTCGGTTGAAAGAATATTACAGAGTCGCTCCTCATACTCTTCCTCGGTCATATCGGGGTTCCACATAAGTTCAAGTGCCATTCTGTGCTCAACACGCTTGATTCCAAATCCCCAGGACTCATTCTGGAAGAAAAGGCCTTTAACTCCAATCTCTTTCATATACTGAAAATCCTGATACAGAGTATCAAGTACCGTGTACTGATGGAGGTCCAGCTCAAGAGCAAGGGCGTAGTACCAAACATACACGTTATCGGACAATTCGCACCAACCTCGGAGCCACTGGTCGTGAAGGATATTGTTATCATTAACAAGGAAGTCGTCGCTCGACGATGGGTCAATAACCTTACATTCGGAGCCGTCCATGTAATGATTGGTACAGTTACCGTTCTGGGCAAAGGTGATGTAGACGTTCTCGTTTATCTCCATGTCGACCGGAGGAACTTTACTTGCGAAGTATGCAAATGTCTGAACAGCAATTCCTTCTTCAGAGGGATACAGTGCATTTATTTCTTCGGCAATATAGTTGGCTCCGTAAATTACAGTGGAAGAAACAGATTTGTACTTAGTCATAATCTCGCAACAGTCTATGCAGTGGCAGTAACGGTTATTGTCACCCTGAGAAATATCGATCAGCTTGAGTGATTTACCGGGAACCATACCTGCGTCGATCTGCTCATCTATATATTTTACGATGTTGTCAAGAATAAACTCAAGATTATCTTCATTGCCGTAACAAGCCTGACTGTGATGAATGGAGTGCTCATTGCCATCCCACATCCGGGACTGCATTCCGTGACTTGCGTGCTCTACAGTGCCATAAGACCACTGCTCAAAAGTGGGTGTAGTACGATCGGTAACACCTGCAAGAGGTCCCCATGAATTTTTGTAGATCTGATAGAAATCGAACATAGGAACCTGAGTCTTACTCACATCGGCAGGGATGTCAATAAGATCTGACTCCGCAAGGTAGCTGTCACCTACGTTCTGAATGCCGCTGTTATTATTTGCCATGTTTGCAAGGTTGTCCCATCCGCACTCGTTCTGCAGGAAGTAGTACACGCCGTACATACATCCACGGTCAACCGCACCTTCGATAACAAGATTAGCACCTTCGGCAAAGTAGCGGAATCCGTCAAGTCTCAGCTCCTCGTCCTCAGAGTGACGGAGGATGATCTTGTGAGTGGCATCGACAGCGTTCTCGGAAATGGTCAGTTCAGTTCCGCAAGCCTTCTTCACAAGCTGTACAAGCTCAGATGCAGCAAACTCCATGTTTGCATTTGGAGTTGTTCCGTACTCGATAACATACTCGGAAATATCGACACCGAAAATCCTCAAATCCTCGATGCGGTAGCCCTCGTGATAGGTGATGAGAGAAACATCCTCACCTCTCTCGGTGGCGAGAGCATACTTTCTCACACCGCGGTCAAGACCGTCGGCGGTCTTACCGAAAACAATGGTCTTTCCCTCAACGGTACGGATAATGTAACCGTCGTCCTCGAAATTCGACAGATCGATTCCGTAGGAGTTGTCATCGCCGATACCGAGAACAACATTTTCCGGAACATAGCCGAGACGGTCGGCAAGCCATTCTCCGTATTTTTCAGCATCGGATGATGTGGTAGACACAGTGGGTGTGTCAACGGTGATTTTTCCGCAGGACACTGCGAAAACAAGCATCAGAGATGCAAGAACACTGCAAATCAGCTTTTTCATGGGGCTCTCCTTTTATCGATATTGTACTATCATTATTATACTTGTATCCGATAGATTTGTCAAGTCGTTATGCATAACATTATATATGAAGCAACTGAATATGCTGTAGTTTATCGATCCTTCCATTCGCAAATATTCAGACTCCGTTCCGGCTTGTGATTCATAAAATAAAGATCCACCCACTTCAATAGTGGGTGGATCAGCCTGAAGGCTCTCAAACGAGAGCCCATTTTGATGGAGATGATGCGTGACGGTACGGTATCACGGCAGATGGGGGATGGGGGTGGGAGAGGGGGATTGGCATAATCTATCGTATCATAGCGCAGGAATTTTCCTGTAATGATTCCCAAAATTATGCGGCTGATTTTACTGTGAGAAAAAATACAGAATCAAGGATATTTGTCATCGTTTCATATTGCGATTTGATGGTATGTATCATTTGCATAATAAAAGAGACCATCAATGAAACGGTCTCTTTTGAAATTATAAGATGGATTACGCACGGTTTTCTTTTGAGATAGTGGTGAAGCCGCTGAAGAATTTCAACATAGGATGACAGTCAAGCTCGTAGCCGGTAGGCCATGTATCTGCTTGACCTATCTCGATCTCGCATTGGTATTTTTGTGTCGTGTCAACAAACTTTTTGTATGCATCTTCATACATTTTCCGTGATTCTTCGGAGCCGTTTACGTAGTCTCTTTCGTAGGTTGCGGAAAGTCCCATGAAATCAACGTGAAGGCGGAGTTTTTCGATATTGTGCTCTGTTTTAGTGTCTTTGGCAAAACGGAGTGCGTTTTCAAACAACTCTTTCATCGTATCGTAATTTTCAATGAAATAATCTTTGTCCATCATATCGAAGGGATAGTGGTAGTTATTGGTGAAACAGCCGTCTATTGCTTCCCCCGACTGCTGATGCATATCAAGATATTCACGGATGTAAGGTGCGGAATCCTCACCGTAAACAATAGTAATATACTCGTCGATCATCGCAAAGAATTCTTCTCTCGTGACATTGGCATTGTATGTCAGTTTGTGAATGAGATACGCCTTGAGATTCTCAAAGTTGTGATCGTGGTCACCGTCAGAATAGAATCCCATAAGACCGATCGATGCGCAGTAAGTAATATCATCGTACAGCTCGTATACATTGGGGCAAGGTGAAAGCGCACTTATGAAAGACGTGGTATAATGCCACAGATATACGTTATCACACACCTTTGCCCAAGCATCAAGATTCTTCTTTTCGGAAACATTTTCTCCCTTAAAAGACGTGATAGGATAGTTTGCACACAGACCGTCGCAAAGACTATGCTGATTGCATCCCTGAGCGCAGTAGTATACCGAAACGTTTGGTTCAAGTACCACCTCTTCGGGCACTGTTCTTGCATACTGATACGCAACTGTATTAACGAGTACACCGGGGAATTTCTCTCCGATTACTTTTGCGGCTTCGTTTACAAAGTTAAAGTAAAGGTTTGAGAAGCTCGTTCTTCGCATCTCTGACATGCAATCAGGGCATTTGCAATAGTTGAAGTTATCGTTCATTGAGCAGGCGATCTGCAAATGATCATAGCCGATCTTTGCATTCCAAGGAGGACCCATACGTTCTTCCAAGAGCTTGCACATATTCCCGATTACACCTGCGAGTACTTCTTTATCAGAAAGACAAGGCTGTTCTTGGGGATGAGAACCGGTCATTCCTTGAGGAACAAGACCGTAGAAGGAATGCCCGTGGTAAAGGGTAGATCCGAATCCATAGCCGTATTTTGCACTTTGTGCGTAGGGGAATGAATTGAAGGAATTGTATTTTACCTTTACAAAGGTTTCTTCGTTCATTACGGAACTGAAATCGGAACCTCTGTATTCAAAAGAAGGTGAAAAATACTCGTCGATATCATTAATGTCAAGTTCTGTTGCATCGTAAATATAATCCATATCCTTGCCGAGAAATCTCCAGCCAACATGATTCTCGAGGAAGTCATATACACCGTAAAGGCATCCGCGCTGATTACCGCCCACGATTCGCATAATGCCGTCAGAGACGGTGAGTCTGTGGTCCTCGGTGCCCATCTCGCCTGTTTCGGAATCAAGACGTGATGCAGATTTTGCAGTAGGATCGGACAGAAGCACGATAGCGTTTCCATACTGTGCCTTGATCTCGTCATCGGTCATAGTGTGGAGACCTACAACGTATTCTACTGGAAGAGCATGTCCTACGGAAAACCCGATATATTTCGATAACTCATTTGCAGCAGTGTCCATGGCAGGGGTAGCGGAAGCTGCAAAAGAATCGTCGCCTTCGGGTGCCTTGGGGAGAAGAATCTTGTAATTCTTTATGTCAGTACCGCCCAATAGAATACGGCCAATCTTCAGCCCTTCGAAAACATTGACGCTTGCACTGCCGGTCTTCTCGTATTCATTGGCGAACTTGTGCACTGCTTTGTCTGCACCGGTTTCAGTCTTAGCAACAATAACTGTACTGTCGTTTTCGGAACGGATTATATATCCCTCGTTACGGATTCCGGCGGTGTCAACACCCATTACGTTATCGCCGACTGCAAGTGTAACGGTATGATCATCGAGTGTAACTTCATTGCCGTCAGCTTTTGCATTTAGTCTGTCTGCAAGCCATTTTGTGTATGACGATACGTCGACGGATGAGGATATCGCATTTTCGTCGGGCAGAGGCTCCGGTGTATTAACGGATGTACAACCACCTGCGAGGAGTACGGCTACCAAAAGCAGGGATAGTATTTTTGTTTTCTTCATTTGTTTCTCCTTGGCTTTGAGTCGGTATTTGTCTACTCATTTAACAATATTATACCTTGATTTGGTACAGTTGTCAATTATATCGCTTCATCATACGCAAAGTTTTTGAGGCTATGTTTTAAAATCTGTTGTATATAGTGCAAGCTGATTCCCATCCCCTCTTCCACAAACTTATCGAAATCTCACCAAGTTTGCTCTGTCCCTCCATTCCACCCCACAAAAAGCCAACACCGACAAGGCAAGTAAACTTTACCTTGTCGGTGTTTTTCGTTATATATCACTTTCCGTGATATTCATTGGTGGAGATGAGGGGAGTCGAACCCCTGTCCGAAAATATATCCGCAAAACTTTCTCCGGGTGCAGTCTGTCTTTAGATCTCCCCCTGTACGTCCCGACAGACAGAAGGCGTACAAGGGCAGCCTTTTAGTTCATGACAGTCTCAAAGGCTAAAGGACTGTGCACGTACGCCACTGATTTGACGCCTGCGGTGAGCCGTGGCACTCACACCGAAGACGGGCCGCAATATGGCGGCATCAGCTGCACTTAGGCAGCCTGTGCAACAAGATTATTGTTAGCGTTTATTTTTAAGTTGAGGCTTATTTAGGAGTTCCCTCAAACTCCACCCGCTTATTCTGTTTCAACATCCCCGTCGAAACCATTACATCCCCATATATGCCGAAAATCGGCAATATTATCAGATTATTGTAAGCACTTCATCAAGAGGCTTTCTTGATTTTTCCGGTACAATCGGTACTGTTTCATACCCGATCGGAAGCATTATCACAGGACGTCTGTTATCAGGAATCCCGAAATATCTTCTGCATTCATACTCATTGAATGCACCAACAAAACATCCGGACATCCCCATATCTGCTGCCTTCAGCAGTATTTGTGTTGCCGCTGCCGCAGTATCCTGAATGACGAACAGCGATTTTGCTCTGTCTCCGAATCTGTCGATAAGATCACCGTTCTCCGTACAGACAACGATCACCGCACCTGCACTCTTTATCCATTCTCTGCCGTGAACATCGGGAAAAAGCCCCTCGATCCTTGACTTATCACAGGTTGCATAGAAATGCCACGACTGCATATTACAGGCGTTTGGTGCCAATGTTCCCGCAGTCACAAGCTCGCAGAGCTGCTCCTTTGTGAGTAGACGTCCGTCAAAGCCTCTTGTGCTGTGGCGCACTTTTATGAGTTCGCTGTAGTCCATGCAAAACCCTCCTGTTTCATACTATTTTAAATTATATCAAGAACAGTTGTATTTGTCAATGGAAAGATTTTGTATTTTAAGCACGAAAAAGTACCCTGACGGGTACTTTTTCGTTATAGCAATCAGACTTTCTCATTTTGATCTCATTATTATCAATAGCCATATTTTTCAATACGTTCTTTATTTGCTGCGAATACTTCTTCTATAGAGTTATACAAATTCGAATATGTCATCTTGAATTCATTTTCAAATTCTTCCATACCGTATGCTTCTAAGAAGGTTTTAGTTTCATACGGTTCTTCAAGCACCAACTTTCCGTTTTCATCTATATGGGTATCACCGTAGACAATAAACATTTCGTCATAGCTTGTGGCAACACTAAGAACTCCGGTTTGACATATTGATGGATAACGAGAATGACAACGAAAATACTTAAGCTCACCGTCTTCCACATAGAGATAAGGTGTCAATCCTTCTTCAGGCTGAATATCATCATAACCATCAGGGGTAATAACATATCCGCATGCTGAACGGTAATACATCCACTGATAAACAACCATATCCTCTAAAAACGCAAGATAATAATTGCAATTCCCATACAACTGATGCGGATGTGATGTGTATACTATTTTCCCGAAGCTTTCAATTGCGGATACTTGATTTAAGTCTTTAATGTATAACGAAGTTTCGTTGGGAGCATCACTTATATCAACAATAAAATCATATTTATTCTCTGACTCATACATAACTCTCCAGTTTTCGGAATTGTTAAACTCCTCAACAGTCATAGATACTCTGGGTAAATCTTTCCATTCATCGGGTTCTACATCTGTTTTTTCCTCAACTTCCTCCGTCATAATCTTACTCACACTGTCACACCATGCGAGCACAGTATTCCTATCATCATCAGCTCCGCTATATGAAAATCCGACTATAAGATTATAATCAACTCGGAAATAGGTATAGCTTATAAAACCGCCGCTTTTATAGACGAGATACATTACATAATCCACACCGTTTTTATTCGTTCCGATTATTGGCTCTACACCTTCAAACGTGGGCTGTGTACCACCCATGTAGGCCTTTTGATGGATGGTTTCATCCATAACATATCCTGCATCCACCCGGTAAGCACTAACAAATTCAAGGGCCCGTACGTAAGATTTTTCTTCACCGTTCCAACTCATAAAGTTTTTAAAGTCACCTTCGGCGCTTGTGAGACTCTCATCCACTGACATTGTAAACATATGCCCTTCGAGGGGGATTCTGCTATTATCCGGCTCAAAACCCATCATTGCTTCATTTACAACGCACTGCACGGTATTTGTACAGTGTATATCGCTGTCGATGTTCACAAGCCTGTATCTCTCTTTACCTGAGCAGTCAGTAGTGAGTTCAAAGGTATACGTTGCCTCTCCAGCACTCTCCGATTCTCCGAGATCACGGGAATACAGTAGATCAACTGTTACGGCAAAGCCGTCATCCATAGGTCTTATCATGGGAGGTACGTCATAGTTGATACTATAGCCGCACCCGCCCCAATAATCAGTTGCATAGGAAAAGGTATATGTGCCATCCTTTAGATACCGTGCACTGTTTCCGATAGTTCCCCATTCTCCGCTTGATGCAGCTTGATCTGCGGCAGTAGTATAATCCGAAGGATAGGCATAGAGGAAGCGGTCGTAGTCACGTATGGACACATGATCTCCTAACAGTGCTTTGCATATCGAATCAAGCTCCTCTTCACTGATACTTACGGTCTGCGTCTCATGTTCATCTATCACCAGAGACGGGTAATCAAATGAATTGCGCAAGGCATACCTGAAGCACAGGTCGAGAACTCTCTTGTCTGAAATATCGTCACCGATGGTGTAAGGCTCATGGAAGTATTCACAGAATCCACTGAAATTCACAAGAGCTTCCATGTATTCTCCCTCCATTGCTTCTTCCCATGAATCATAGGTTATCTCATTTTCATCCGGATCTGTCGTTTCTATTTCGTCGGTCGTAACAGATGCAGCAGGATTAGGTGGAATTTTAGGATCATTTCCTTTTCCTATCAGAAAAGGAAGAGTGAACACGACTGCTATACAAGCAGCTGCATATATCAGTACTGCCGCCACATATCTCGCTGTAACTCGTGGAGGGCTGACTCGTTTTGTATGTTCAGCGATAAGAGCCGGATCTATTTCGCTCATGGCTTCCGCCAGCATTTCTCTTGTGATCATTTTGATACCTCCTGAGTGAGCTTCTTTGCAAGATCTTTTCGCATTCGTGAAAGTCTTACATTCAGAGCATTTTTTGAAATGTGCATTTTTGTAGAAATGGAGTTTACCGTTTCAACATCAAAATACCGTCTCATAAAGATCTCTCGATTCTTCGCCGACAGAGTACGGAGAAATTCGCTGAGTATCCTTCCAAGCTCCAATTTATCAACAACCGCATCAGCTATGTCCTCTGCAAAGGCAAGCTCATCAACCATCTCGGAATACTGTTCCGTTTCGGGAATCATGCGTTTTTTCGCTGTTGCTGATTTTACACGGTCTATAGCCTTTCGTCTGGATATCGTCACCGCATATGCTGATATGGACTCCGGCTCCTTCGGTGGGATAGTATCCCAGATGGAGAGAAGTGTGTCATTGAGACATTCCTCTGCCACGGTATCACTTCTGTACACATTAAATGCAACAGACTTGATGAGTCTTCCGTACTTTGTATGTATCATTTCAAGTGCTGTTTCATCTCTGTTCTGCAGAAGTGTTATTATCGTATCATCACTTCGTCCCATTTTCTCTCCTTTTCCATGAATTATTTCAAGCGAAGTATTACAGCTGTTTTGCGGAAAATCCGTTATAACATCGTCACTGTATTTCATTTTGATCACCATGCTTTCTTTGGTATTGTGCAGAGCACAAACCATTCGTGAAAAGTGCACTCACGATCATGTCTGTGTATTTTCACGTCAGTCTCCTTTATGATTCTTCGGCGCCTTCATAAATAAAGACGAAAAATGCACTGTGATCATTTCATGATTTTTAAATCTTTTTAAAAAATATCCACCGAGCGCAAATTTATGCGATCAGTGGATATGATCATTAGTATCTTCCCTGTTTTGAATATCTGTCGATCTCTCTGTTTGCCTGCTTTTTGGCATCTGTCTCTCGTTTATCGTACAGCTTCTTACCCTTACAAAGTCCTACCTCGACCTTTACTCTCGATCCCGAGAGATACAGTGACAGCGGAACAAGAGTGTAGCTGTCTCTCGTGACAAGCCCGATAAGCTTCATGATCTCACGCTTATGCATGAGAAGCTTTTTCTCTCTGAGAGGATCACGGTTAAAGATATTTCCCTGCTCATACGGACTTATATGGATACCGAGAGCAAAGAGCTCTCCATCCTCGATCTTGCAGTACGAATCCTTCAGATTCACCTTACCCTGTCTGAGACTTTTTACTTCAGTTCCAAAAAGAGCGATACCCGCCTCATAAGTCTCCTCGACAAAATAATCGTGACGTGCCTTACGGTTCAGCGCAAGGACTTTTTTGTTTTTCTCAGCCATACGCTGTCCCCCATCACATCCAAATATTCACTACACCATATATTATACCATTATCTTTAAAAAAATCAAGTGGTGTACGGTGTAAAATATCATTGTTTCATGTCAGTACAGGTCGTATTGACATTAAAGATACTATTTGATATAATTTACAGTGAATGATCCATAAAAATTCAAACGGAGAAAAAATATGCTTTTTTCAAATAATGCACTTCGCCGCATCACCGCAGTATCATGTGCTCTTTTGATACTTTTGTCTGTCGGATGCGGTAAAGATAAGAAGGATAACAAGAAAGGTATCACAGAAACAAGCGGCACCTCTGTTGTTTCATCTGAGATCACAGATACTTCTTCAATTGAAACGGATAAGCATGACACAGCCGTTTCTTCCGATAGTGAGACCGTCACAACAGAACTTGTCAGCACTCCCGTGGCACTTGAACCCGATGATCTTGATGTAAATATTTTCGATACACTTCATCCTTCGTATCAGACTATACTTATCGACTACAGAGCAATGGTACAGGCAGTGGTAAATGATGATATGACCGACAACGGTGACGGGACCTTCACATCTCCTCACTATCCGTATCCTCTCATGTCATACTCAATGACCGAGATCCACTCAAAGGTCAAAGATCTTTCTGTTGATTCCTTCGGTTATGCTGTAAGAGACATAAACAATGACGGTGTCACAGAGCTTCTTCTTATATGTGACAATTATGCTATCATTGAGATTTACACCCTCATTAATAATGAAGCAAAGCTTTCCATGTTCTTCTGGCCCGGCTTTACCGGTACGATCTCATCTGACGGAAAGCTGTATTCCGAAATGCTCGCATCCTCTACAAATATGACTTATTACGCTATCGAGACGCTGGATGCCGAAAAAGGTATCTTCACGGCTGTTAAAAGGCTCGGTCGATTCCTTGCCGATGATCCTTCAAATGTATTTTACGTTGAAGCAAAGGGTGACGATGAGATCGATATTACAAAAGGACAGTATGAAGCGTTTATCGCACTGTTCCCAAAGATCCCGAAATTCGGTGAACCTTCCGACGGTACGTCCGGTATTCTAGAATTTATACCTATAAGTGTCGACAAATAATGCTGTTTTCCATACACAGTCGTGCATAGAGGCTTATTGAATGCGTTCAGACGAATCATGATCGAAAAAAGCAGTAAGTAATGCTACAGTATAAGAATAACATCGTATCCCCTGTCTGCATAATGCACAGGGGATTTTCTTTTATAAAATCTCGCAATTCTATTGCGTTTGATGACATTTTATAGTATTATAATATTATACACAGCAAAAGAAAGGATCATATACATGTCACTTACAACAGTTAACTTCGGATCATGGGCACTTGGTAAGAATGTCTCCTTCAGAGCAGTTATTCCCGACGGTGTCACTGATGATATTCCCACTATGTATCTTCTTCACGGTCTCAGCGATGACAGCTCATGCTGGAGCCGTTATTCAAGGATCGAGCAGTACGCTGAGGCTCACGGAATGGCTGTAATAATGCCCGAGGGTGATCGCAGCTTCTACGAGGATATGGCTTACGGTCAGGCATTCTACACTCATGTTTCAAAAGAAGTCGTTGAGCGCTCGAGAAGAATGTTCAAGCTCTCGGATAAGCGTGAAAAGACCTTTATTACGGGACTTTCCATGGGTGGATACGGTGCCTTCAAGATCGCCATGAGAAACCCCGATATGTTCGCCGGTGCTTGTGCAATGTCCGGAGTTATGGATATTGCCACAAGAGTTGAAGAAAAGCTCTGGGACGGAGATATGCGTCTTATTTTCGGAGATGACAGATTTACCTCCGTTCGAGGAAGCGATGCTGATCTTTTCGCTCTTGCCGAAAAGATGAAGGATTGCCCCAATGCTCCAAAGCTCCTGCAGTTTTGCGGAAATGAGGATTTCCTTTGGGAAGATAATCTCAAATTCAGAGATCATGTACTTTCCCTCGGTCTTGATTACGTATGGGAAGAGCATCCCGGCAGTCACACATGGGATTTCTGGGACAAGCACGTACAGACTGCTCTCAAGATCTTCAGCGAGATGGCAAAATAATCTATAACTTATAAGGACGGCACTGAAATGCAATACATAATCGACACAGCGCATATCGACGCCATAAAAAAATGCGCTGAATTTTATCCTATCGACGGTGTAACTACCAACCCCACCATAATATCAAAGGAGCGCACAAGCTTCACTGCTCTTATTAAAGAGATCCGTGACATTATCGGTCCCGATAAAATGCTCCACATTCAGACTACGGAAAATGAGGCTGACCTTATCGTTAAGGAGGCCATTGCCCTTCAGGGTGTTGTTGGAGGAGATTTCTATATCAAGATCCCCGTATCTCCCGAAGGTCTCAAGGCTACCATTATCCTCTCTAAAATGGGCATCAAGGTCACAATGACCGCTATATTCACACAGCAGCAGGCCCTTATCGCCGCAAAAGCAGGTGCCGCTTACGTTGCTCCCTACATCAACAGACTTGACAGCATCGTCTCCGACGGTGTTCATGTTGTTGAGGAGATCGTGCAGATGTTCCGTGCACACAATCTTACCACAAAAGTGCTTGCGGCAAGCTTTAAGAATGCTGAACAGATCCATAAGGTTGCAATGGTTGGCGGTCACGCCGTTACCATCAGTCCCGATCTCTTTGAAAAGCTCGTTTATCATCCTCTGACACTTTACGCAATTGATGATTTTGATGCGGACTGGAAGGGTGTATACGGCGACAAGAAGATACTTGAGCTTATTGAGAATAAGGAATAATCAAATATTTCAAATATCAAGGGGGAACCACAAAGGTTCCCCCATTTTTTTATTTTTTAAGACTCCACTTGGTCTGAAGCACAGATGTCCACTCATCAAGAGGACAGCACTGATAATATACAGTAAGAAGTGAACCATCAGAAAGCTCTACTGTTGCGGGATAACCGAGATCGTTGTAGGGCACATCCGCATTCAGCTCGTAATCCTCAGCCCATGTTTCACCGCCGTCGTAGCTTACGCAGGCTCTCTCGGAACGCTTGTCACCGTTTCTGCAAGCATATGAACAGATAACAGCACCGGAGGAGTGAACCATAAGGTGCGGAGGTGAGCCGTCAACGCCGATGCACTCAGGCATAGACCAGGTATATCCGCCGTCATCGGAGAAGGTGGTATACACTGTGAAATCAGGCTGCACGGGACGGCAGTGCACACGGATCGCTCCGAGGAGGCGACCGTTTGGAAGCTGTACCACGTGAGGTTCATGCATATGGTCGGTTGTAAGATCCTCAGGAATCGGTACAACACCACGGAGATCCCACGAACGTCCTCCGTCGGGAGAGTGATAGAATCCGATACGGCTCACGTTCTCTGGATTCTCGTCATAGCTGATTCGTCCCATAAAAATGGGAGATCCGTCACTTCCGACATTTGGACCGTGAGGTGCGGTCATGGGAACGGGAATATTCTCGCTCCATGTCACACCGTAGTCCTCGGAGATCTTAACGAAGTTGCCTTCAACTCTTTTCTCTGCTTCTATATGAGGGACGACCTTACCCATTCCGATGATGGTCTGCTTTCTTGGAGCCTTCAACCATTCGTAATCGGCAAATCTTGCACAGTCCTCGAAGTCTCTCTGGTTAAAGAAAGCCATAATGAGACGACCGTTCCCATAATATGCAATACCTGCATCACGGTCATCAAGATAGGAATCGTTTACAACGATGGGGCAGGTCCATGTCTCGCCCTCGTTGAATGAAAGAAACATACAGTTCTTTCCTGCGGGATCTACATGCTCAATACGCATTGCAGATGCAGTACAGTAAAGAACACCTCGGTCGTCCTTACAGACAGTGGGCCATCCGCAATAGTTAAACACAGTGCCTGTACGTCTGTTGACGATTCCCTGTTTCCTTTGAGGTTTGATTACTTTCATAAGGCTTACTTATCTCCGAGTGACCACTTTGTCTGCAGGATGGAGCAGAAGTTGTCATTATCCCATGCCTGATAGTAAACTGTCAGAAGTGAGCCGTCCTTCAGCTCAACCGTTGCGGGATAACCGTGATCACAGAAAGGCACCTTCGGATGGATCACGTAATCCTCAGTCCATGTCTCACCGCCGTCGTAGCTCACGCAAGCTCTCTCTGACGAGTTAGTGGGACCACCTCTGCGTGAGTAAGAGCAGATAACAGCGCCGCTGGAATGGAGAAGGAGGTGCGGAGGTGAGCCGTCAACGCCGAGACACTTGGGCATAGACCAGGTATATCCACCATCATCAGAGAAGGTGGTGTATACTGTAAAGGAAGGCTGAACGGGACGCTCATGGCAACGGATCGCACCGAGGAGTCTGCCGTTCGGGAGCTGGATTACGTGAGGCTCATGGAAATGATCGGGAACAAGATCATCGGGAACGGGAACAGTACCACGAAGAGTCCAGGTCATACCGTCATCATCAGAATGATAAGCAGCGATAGCCTTATAGTTTTGAGTACCGTTATCGAACTGGATCTTACCGAGATAGATAAGAGTTCCGTCATTCATCACGTTGGGACCGTGAGGACAGCTCATGGGAGTCTCAACGGGATCGGACCAGGTAACACCGTAATCTTTTGAAAGCTTTACGTAGTTACCGTCCTTCAGATCTTCCTTGGGAAGAGTATCAAGGACACGTCCGAGAGCAAGGATCATCTCCTTGTCAGCGGGATGGAGGTAATCGGTATCCTCGTACCACTTATAGTGATCCTTACCGTAGTTACTGAACCAGCTCATTATGAGCTTGCCGTCACCGATATATGTAATACCGGCATCACGGTCATCCATATAGGAATCATTTACGATCATGGGAGGAGTCCATGTCTCACCTTCGTTGAATGAGAGCCACATACAGTTCTTTCCGGAGGGATCCACGTGCTGGATTCTCATACCGGATGCGGTGCAGTAAAGCACACCACGGTCATCCTTACAGACGGTAGGCCAGCCGTTATATCTGAATACGGTATTCGGAACACGGTGAACGATGCCGTGTTTCACTTCGGGAAATATTTCTTTCATTTTTTTACTCCTTTATAACTTGGAAGGTTTATAATTGAAATCTGTGGATGAGGAAGCTCTCGATAGGAAGCGACCAAATCCACTCCTTGCGGCTTTGCGAGTGTCACAAGCATAGCCCACAGGCATCCGACCCGTGAAACGGTGTCGGCAAGTGAGCTTGCGAACGGGGAGACCTGAGTGAACAAAGCCTACTTGAGAAAACGCAAAGCGTTTTCTCAACCTAAAAGTTTCCACTTGGTGTAAAGCAGTGAACAAGCTCCGTCACCGGGATATGGCTGGTAATATACTGTGAGAAGCGATCCGTCGGACAGCTCAACAGTTGCGGGATATCCGTGATCGTACATTGCCTTATCATTTATAAGGTAGTCCTCCGTCCACGTCTCACCGCCGTCATAGCTTACGCAGGCCCTCTCGTGATCGTTACCCGCTCCGCCACGTCTTGAATACGAGCAGATAACAGCACCGCTTGAATGAACCAGCAGATGGGGTGGTGCACCGTCAGTTCCGATGAATTTCGGAGTTGACCATGTGTATCCTCCATCGTCGGAGAAGGTGGTATACACTGTAAACGAAGGCTCGATCGGACGTCCGTGGATACGCATTGCACCGAGAAGTCTTCCGTTTGGAAGCTGAACAACGTGTCCTTCATGCATCATCCACAGCTCAAGCTCTTCCGGTACGGGAACAAATCCGCGAAGCTGCCAGGTACGTCCGTCGTCTGCGGAGTGGAATGCGGCGATCCTGTTCTCGTTATCACCACATTCGCCGGGCCATATCTTTGCAAGATAGAGGAGAGTTCCGTCATTCATCACGTTTGGCCCGTGAGGGCTGTTCATGGGAACACGGATGTTCTCACTCCAGGTAACACCGTAATCCTCGGACAGCTTTACGTAGCATGCGGGCTTTGTCATGTTCTCATCAATAAGGGGAGTAACCTGACCCATTCCGAGGATCGTCTCCTTTTGGGGAGCCTGAAGCCAGTCGTAATTTCTGAATCTGGCAAACTGCTCCGGATCGTTTTCGGTAAGCCACGTCATCAGAAGCTTGCCGTTACCCATGTAAACGATTCCCGTATCTCTGTCGTCCAGATAGGAGTCGTTTACAACAATGGGGCATGTCCACGTTTCACCCTCATCGAATGAGAGATACATACAGTTTTTGCCTGCGGGGCAAACGTGCTGTAGTCTGTAGCTGGATGCGGTTGCATAAAGCACGCCGCGATCATCCTTTGTTACGGTAGGCCAGCCGTTATAATTGAACACGTGTGTCGTGACACGGTGGATCACACCGTCTTTTGTTTCGGGAAAGATCTCACGCATGATAGTGTCTCCTTTGCTGTAGCCTGTGCTGTCTGATTATTTCTCTTCAAGCTTCCACTTAGTGTAGAGGAATGAACAGGGACCGTCACCGGGATAAGGCTGATAATAAACAGTAAGAAGTGATCCGTCGGACAGCTCAACAGTGGAGGGATATCCGTGATCGTACATTGCCTTGTCGTTGATGAGGTAGTCTTCAGTCCATGTCTCACCGCCATCGTAACTTACGCAGGCTCTCTCGTGCTTATTGTTGTCATCACCACGTCTTGAATAAGAGCAGATAACAGCACCGCTTGAGTGAACGAGCAGATGCGGAGGTGATCCGTCAACGCCGATACACACAGGTGTGGACCAGGTGAATCCGCCGTCATCGGAGTAAGAGGTATATACGGTAAAGGACGGCTCGATAGGACGTCCGTGAACACGCATTGCACCGAGAAGCCTTCCGTTCGGAAGCTGTACAACGTGAGCCTCGTGCATCATCCAGAGTTCAAGCTCCTCTGCAAGAGGAACAAGTCCGCGAAGCTGCCAGGTACGTCCGTCATCATCAGAATGGAATGCAGCGATCTTATTCTCGTGCTCACCGCACTCACCACCCCATATCTTACCGAAATAGATGAGACTGCCGTCATTCATCACATTAGGACCGTGAGGGCTGTTGAGAGGCACACGGATATTCTCACTCCAGGTCACACCATAGTCCTCGGAGACCTTAACAAAGCATCCGGGCTTTGTGTCGTTCTCGTCAAGGTACAGGGGAACCTGTCCCATTCCGAGGATAGCGACCTTCTGAGGCTCCTGCAGCCACTCATAATTCTTGAATCTCGCAAACTGCTCCTCATCCTTACTGGAGAACCAGCTCATAAGGAGCTTACCGTCACCCATGTACACGATTCCCGCATCTCTGTCATCGAGATATGAATCGTTTACAACGATAGGACAGGTCCAAGTCTCGCCTTCGTCGAAGGAGAGGTACATACAGTTCTTACCTGCAGGGCAGACATGCTGAAGTCTGTAGCTTGATGCTGCCGCATAAAGCACGCCACGATCGTCTTTTGTCACTGTAGGCCATCCGTTATAGTTGAATATGTGGCTTGTGACACGGTGGATCACACCGTCTTTTGTTTCGGGAAAGATCTCACGCATGATCTTATCTCCTTTATGTCAATTAATAATTTACAATGATTACTGCATCCCCTGCCGCATGTACATCTGCGGGGATAACGAATTCTGCACCGTTGTCGGTGACGGTGTACTCAACAGCCGTACCGTTCATAGTCACGGAGGAAACATTGCCGCAAAGAACGACTCTCATAGGTACTACCTCACCCATTCCGGGGATCACGGGATCAGACTCCTTATAGGTCTCCTCGGGTCTCTTATCACGTCCGGTGTAAGAGCCTTCTCTTGCGCCTACGGTAAGGGTGTATCCCTTATCAGTAGAATCGGTAATGGTGAACTTGGTCAGAGCATATCCGCCACACTCATAATCGTAGGTGTAACCGTCATCCTCGTAAAGCTCATTCTCGCAGTCAGCACCGGGATATACACGGAGGATATATTCATCGGGAAGCTTCTGCTCAATATAGTCAAGATCCTTCATCATGGGAACAACAGAGCCTGCCTTCACGAGAAGCGCACCACTCTTGCCTTCGGGGATCTTGTATTCAATGACCTTTCCGCCCTCGTATACATCACCGGTCCAGAAGTCGTACCACTTGCCCTCGGGCAGAGTCACGTTCATATCGAACACTGCAACGAGGAGTGAATCACCGAGCATATAGGTGTTGGTAACATAGTCGTACTCAGGAACATCAGGGTACATCAGTGACAGAGCACGTGCCATAGGAATACCCTTTGATGCCGCCTGATGAGCCGCAGTATAGATGTAAGGAATAAGAGAAGAACGAAGTCTTGAGTAGTAGCGGATGAGGTCTTCCCTCTCCTCGGAGAGGAACCAGGGCTGCTGCCAGTTTCTCCATCCAAGCTGCTGAGTCCAGGGGGACAGGAAGCTGTAGTGGATAGCCGCATTCTGAGCCGCATCCATATCACAGGTAACGTTGGAGTGACCGCAGAGACCGTAGTTCAGCATTGCAACAACGGTATCGTATCCGCCACCGGTATCACCTGCCCATGTTGCCGCATACTTGGGAGTTCCTGCATAGAGACATGATGTATAGATGCAGGCACGTCTGCCCTCTGTATGATCTCTGAAGCCTTCCTTCATCTGCTTTGCGTAGATTACGGGGAAGATATTATGCACCTCATCGTCAAGAAAGCGTCCTGCCCACAGTCTATCGGGATGATCGTTCACCTGGAATGCACCGTCAAGCTTGAATGCGGATGCACCGTTGTCAACGAATTTGCGAAGGTGCGCAAACCAAGGCTCGTCTACCTTTGTTACCTGATCCTGATATCTGGGACTCTCGAAATGGTGGTCGATGATAACAGCACCGTCATAGGATGCGTCAACAAGATCGGTATCGTCAGCCTTTCCTGCCTGTCTTTCCTCCTCCCAGAGAAGGTCGTAATCGTTACACAGCCACAGGCTGAACTTGAATCCCATCTCACGGAGATTATAGAAGAACGTGTAGTCGGAGCTTACGTTAATGGGAAGCCACTCGGGGATATAGAAACGATCCTTATCCCACGCCTTTTCGATG
>SVQM01000015.1 GCA_015065335.1 Oscillospiraceae bacterium
TCTGGGGCATGGACGGCAAGTACTCCGACGGCGGTATGCCCATCCTCTTCAACGTATTCAACAACTTCTACGGAATGGGCGGTCAGACCCAGGGTGAGACCATGGGATTTGGCATCCCCGCACGTCTCGGTGCAGGCTTCAACCCCGATCAGATGCACGCTGAGAGAGTAAACGGTTACGATCCTCTCGCAGTTATCGACGCAACCACCAGAAAGAAGGAGCTTCTCACCTCCGGTAAGGGCCCCGCACTTCTCGAGGTTACTACCTACCGTGTAAGCGGACACTCCCCCTCCGACTCCTCCACCTACCGTACTCAGGAAGAGATCGACGCTTGGAAGGACGCTTGTCCCATCGCCGCATACCGTGCGAAGATGATCAAGGGCAAGATCGCGACCGCTGAG
The DNA here is from genome assembly GCA_015065335.1 of Oscillospiraceae bacterium. GTDB lineage: Bacteria > Bacillota > Clostridia > Oscillospirales > CAG-272 > UMGS1312. The sequence continues at coordinate 402 of SVQM01000015.1, forward strand.
GAGTTCGACGCAATCGAGGAGGATATCATCCGCCGTGTTACCAAGATCTGCTCTATGGCGATCGACGACGAGATCTCCCCCAGAATGGATCTTGCGGCAAACCCCGACATGATCTCCTCTATCATGTACTCCAACACCAACACTCCCTCTATGGATACAGAGAGAGAGCCTGAGGTTCTCATGCCCAAGGAAGAAAACCCCAGACTCAAGCAGCTCGCTACCAAGTCCCGTTCCGCATACGATGAGAACGGCAAGGAAGTACCCAAGATCAAGGTAGTAGGTCTCCGTGATGCTCTCTTTGAGTCCATCATCGACAAGTTCTACGAGGATCCCACCCTTATTGCATACGGTGAGGACAACCGTGACTGGGGCGGCGCATTCGCAGTATACCGTGGTCTGACTGAGGCTCTGCCTTACCACCGTTTCTTCAACGCACCTATATCTGAGTCTGCGATCGTAGGTTCTGCTGTAGGTTATGCAATGGCAGGCGGCCGTGCCATCGTTGAGCTTATGTACGCTGACTTCATCGGTTGTGCAGGTGATGAGATCTTCAACCAGCTCTCCAAGTGGCAGTCTATGTCCGCAGGAATCCTTAAGATGCCCGTTGTAGTTCGTGTATCTGTTGGTTCAAAGTACGGTGCTCAGCACTCTCAGGACTGGACCGCACTTTGCTCACATATCCCCGGACTGAAGGTATTCTTCCCTGCAACTCCTTACGATGCAAAGGGACTTATGAATGCAGCTCTCCGTGGTACTGACCCCGTAATCTTCTTCGAGAGCCAGAGAATCTACGATATCGGTGAGAAGTTCCATGAGGGCGGTGTTCCTGCAGATTACTATGAGGTAACTCCCGGTATGCCCGATATCAAGAGAGAGGGTAAGGATGTGACCATCCTCTCCATCGGTGCAGTTCTGTACCGTGCTCTTGATGCAGCAAAGATCCTTTCCGAGAAGTACGGCATCGAGGCTGAGGTCATCGACGCTCGTTCCATCGTTCCCTTCGATTACTCTCTCGTTATCGAGAGCGTTAAGAAGACCGGTCGTATCATCATCGTAGGTGACGCTGTTGACCGTGGATCTGTAATGCGTGATATGGCTTCCAATATCACCGAGATGGCATTCGATTATCTGGATGCTCCTCCTGCAGTATTCGGCTCACGTAACTGGATCACTCCCGCATTCGAGCTTGAGAAGCACTACTTCCCTCAGGCTGACGGAATCGTGGACGTTATCTCTCAGAAGCTCCTCCCCATCGAGGGCAGAGTTTCTACTGTCAATGAGTCCGAGATCGAGCATATGAACCGCTCTAAGCAGGGAATTTAATAGAATAAGTCAGTAATATCCGAGGGGGTGCTTTTTGAAAAAGCACCCCCTTTGGACTCACCGTTTTGCTTGTCAACTTAAAGGTCCCCCGCAAAAACTTTTCTATAAATAGGACAAGGATGGTTTTCTGTATCTCCTTATTCCCATATCACTGTGGTAAGCCTTTCGATTTACCGTTTATGCCATCGATTTTTCACGAAGTAAAAATCGACAATTGTTATTTCCCCTTCTCCAATAAAAAATAAGCAAGGCAACGAAGGTTGCCTTGCTGTCTATCAAATATAATAATCCTGTATAACTGTAGCAGTATAAAAGTTTTTGAAGGTGCGGAAACTTTTTTCAAAAAGTTTCTGCGAAGCAAAACCGTTTCCTCAAACCGTTTCCTTATGCACGACCACATTCGGACTACGGAAAAATGCTTCTTTGCCGATCCCCGTAACACTTTTCGGGATGTACACATCCACAAGCTCGGCGCAGTCTGCGAAAGCGAAATTTGAAATATGAGTTACGCCGTCGGGAATGACGATCCTTCTGATTCCCGAGCGCTCAAAAGCACCTCTGCCGATGTAGGTAATACCTGCAGGCAGTTCTATCTCGTGAAGACTCACACAATCGCAGAAAAGCCTGTCTTCGATCTTCACAAGTCCCCTCGGCAGTATTACCCGTTCAAGGCTTTTGCATCCGTTGAATGCACAGCTTCCGATCTCCTTAATCCCATCATGGAGACAGAGCTCACGGAGTGCAGTATAGCGAAACGCATTACCGCCGATCTTCACAAGACTTTTCGGAAGATTTATCTCTTCAAGATCCTGGCACCCTATGATAGAGTCCGTGTAGATCACCTCTACCCCTTCGGGGAGAACGATCTTTTTGATGCCGCAAAGCCACTCCATAGACCTGAATCCCAATGTCTTAACTCCGTCGGGAATCACCACAGTGCTGTCGTTTCCCGTGTATTTTGTAAGGGTAGTGCCCTGTATCTCAAAATCAGAATTTTCCATAATTCTTTTACTCAGCTTCTTTTATTGCTCTCAGTATCTCGGGGAGGGAATATCCCATTCTGGACAATGCAGAGATGTACTTGTCTCTTTCATGCCTGTCCTCGGGAACGGGTTTTCTCGATACGAGACGCATCAGATTTTCTTCAAAACGGCTCTCGTCAACCTGTGAGATCGCTCCTGTCACGGCGGTTTTGCAATACCCACGGCTCATGAGCTCTGCGGCGATCCTTTTTTTACCCCAATATTTATGGCGCAGGTAGTAATCCACAAGATGCTCTGCCTGACGAGACTCGTCAAGAATGCCTTTTTTCTCGGAATCCTCAGCTGCACGAAGCGCTGTCTCCTTGGAAAAGCCGTATTGGCACAGCTTGCGCACAAGTGCGGACTTTGAGTGTGATGAGTATGAGAGTATCTTCAAGGCTCTTGCCGCCGCACGGCAAAAGTCCGCCTCCTCTGCGATAAGGACGATATCCTCCTCAGTTATCGTATCTCCTTCGTCAAAGGAGAATCCTTTGTAGCTTTCCTCGGTTATGAGAAATTCAAGGATCTCTCCCTCATCTCCCATCGGCTCTGCCTTAATGGAGACCCCCGCAATATTTTTGATGATCGCTGTGATAGTGTATTTGCACATAGTCCTCTCCTGATGCCGCATCAGTTACAGTGTCGCCGTTACTTTGTTATCTGCCCGTTATGGACATTTATTATCTGTGCTCCTGTGTGATCACGGAAAAGATCCGCATCACAGGAGGTTATGATTATCTGCCTGTCCGAAAGGGAAGACAGAACATAGCTCCGTCTTGAAAAATCAAGCTCTGACAGCACATCGTCAAGAAGGAACACGGGGTATTCTCCCGATATTCTCCGTGAAAGCTCACCCTCTGCCAGCTTCATGGCAAGAGCGATGCTCCTCTGCTGTCCTTGCGACGCATAAAGCTTTGCGTCGTTTCCGTTCAGTGTTATGTCGATGTCGTCCTTATGGATGCCGTAGAGTGTTGCACCAAGGCGTATCTCTCTGTCGATATGATCGGTGTACAGAGCGACGATCCCATCGGCGATGCGTGGATCTGCATCAGCTCCAAAGGGCTTGTCAGCCTCTGCCTCCAGAAGCTCACCCGCATCTGTCCGCATATATGAGGTGTTATAACTCAGCTCTACTGTCTCGGCACCGTCGGTCATCTCCGAAAAAACGGTGTCTACCGCAGCCTGAGCCATTTTTGTGTATCTGAGTCTTGCCGCCGCAACTCTTGCTCCGAAGGAGGCGATCATGAGAGCAAATGACTCCCATTCAGCAGCCGTGACCTTGCGACCGCCTGCCGCATCCTTAAGAAGAGTGTTTCTGTGAAGTATGAGCCGTTGGTATTTTGCAAGCTCATCAATGTATGCAGGGGAGAGCTGAGACAGAGCAATGTCAAGGTATGACCGTCTCACCGCAGGCGCACCTGCGGCAAGGCTGAGGTGGGCGGGGCAAAACAGCACCGCCCTGAAATTTCCTATCATCTCACGAGCGCCTCTGAGAGGTGCTCCGCGACGGTAATACTTTCTTGAATTATCGGAGAAAAGCTGCATCTCAAGCGGCACATCCGAGAGATTATTGTCTCCCGAAAAGCTCATGCGGATGCGTGCATCGTTTTCCCCGAAAAGGATCATTTCTTTTGCCTTTGCTCCTCTGAAGGATTTTCCTCTGGCGAAAAGGTACACTCCTTCAAGAATGTTGGATTTACCCTGAGCATTCTGTCCGCGGATCACATTAACACCGTCGGAAAATTCCACCGTTGTTTCTTTGAGATTGCGGAACCGTTCAAACTCTATCCTGCGGACGATCATCAGATATTATTATTCCTCGTCAAGATCGAGAAGTCTGATATCGAGATCGTCGTCATCGTCGATCGACAGCTCTTCATCGGGAGAGGCATTCTTCAGAGCATCACGAAGCTTTGCCTCGATCTCCGCAAGGAGCTGAGGATCATCCTCGATAGCCTTACGTGCATTGTCACGTCCCTGACCGAGTCTTGCACCTTCGTAAGAGAACCATGCACCACTCTTGTTTACGATATCATACTTGACCGCAAGATCCACGATCTCACTGGTTTTGGAGATACCTGTGCCGTACATGATGTCAAATTCCGCAGTGCGGAAGGGAGGTGCAACCTTATTCTTGACGACCTTGACCTTAACTCTGTTACCGAAGGATTCATCACCGTTTTTGAGGATCTCCGCACGACGTACGTCAAGACGTACAGATGCGTAGAACTTCAGCGCACGTCCACCGGGCTGAGTCTCGGGATTACCGTACATTACACCGACCTTCTCACGGAGCTGGTTGATGAAGATAACGATACATCCTGTTTTAGAAACAACGCCCGAGAGCTTACGGAGAGCCTGAGACATAAGTCTCGCCTGAAGTCCTACGTGAGATGCACCCATCTCACCCTCGATCTCCTGTTGGGGAACGAGAGCTGCAACAGAGTCAACGACAACGATGTCGATAGCTCCGGAGCGCACGAGTGCCTCGGTGATCTCAAGTGCCTGCTCACCGCTGTCGGGCTGAGATACGAGAAGATTATCGGTGTCAACACCGAGAGCCTTTGCGTAAACGGGATCAAGAGCGTGCTCCGCATCTACGAACGCTGCCTCGCCACCGAGCTTCTGAGCCTCTGCCACAACATGCAGAGCAACGGTAGTCTTACCTGAGGATTCGGGACCGTAGATCTCGATTATTCTTCCTCTGGGAAGACCTCCAACGCCGAGAGCCGCATCAAGAGATACAGATCCCGTGGAAATTGCGGATATCTCAAGCTTGGGACTCTCACCCAGCTTTATAACGGAGCCCTTGCCGTATGTCTTTTCTATTTTGGATATGGCAGTCTCAAGGGCTTTCTTTTTCTCCTCGGGAGTTATGGGGGCTGCCATGGCTTCTTTCTTTGAGTTCTGCTTCATTTTTTGCAATTCCTTTCGAGTATTATACTATTCAATGGACAACACCTGTGTTATTGTCGAAGCAGTTTTATTTTCATCATTTTTTCGACATTTCGGTGTACTGTATTTATTATATAACATCTGCTCCCACCCGTCAAGAACGGATGAACGATTTTTGTGGATTTATAATGCTAAAGTACCAAAAACGGGACTGGTTTTGGCGGTGTGAGCCCTTTGCTTTTATGTATGCGGGAATAATACAGCAGTGCGGTATGCCGGATAGAAATACTCGACAACTGTCGAAAAGTATATCTTGACAAAGGCAAAAATATCCTATATAATGGTAACAGGGAAGTTATATCCTGTTACCATTATTTTATAGGAGGGCATTATGAAACACTTGCGAAGAATACTTTCGATATGTTTGGCGGTTGTGATGATGTGTAGTGTGTCCGTGTGGGCGGCGCATCCGTTCCCCGAGGAGGTTTATCCGGGGAAGTATGTGTATTGGTGGGATTCTTTTAATGTGAAAAAATCAGAAGTATACGGCACTGTCGAATCAGGAATATACGGAATAAACTCCCTCAGATTGTCTTATCCTATAACTGCAAGGTGCTTTGATACTGTTGTCTTCAGCAGTGAAATTACTGAGAAATACGGCAGGCTTTATTATTACGATGAGTACGGCAGTTATTATTATTGGTATGAAAATATGTACGACGGTCTCAGTGAAGAAGGACAGCTTCGATATTTATCAAACCTTTGGCTTGATTATTACCGTATAGTAGATCCGGAAGTATGGCCTGAGGAATATCTTGATTATTTTGAGGAATTTCTGAAGAATGTTCAGAATACACCGTCATATCTTGATTCTCAAAAGCCACAGTTCAGAGTAGCCGATCATGAGTGGAACGGCAGAACCGTAACGGTTACCTGCGAGGCAGATTATGATATCACCTATAATCATTGGATATACGAACTTGGCCCGGCAGATTACCAAGATATTATCGAGGTTAATAATGACTTTTCAGCTAAAGCCTGTTTTGCTGTTACCGATAAACTAAGCGGTGAGCTTGTTTATCTTGTAAGACACAGTTCTCTTGTCCTTGAACCCGACTATGTGTGCCGGCCCGGTGAATACAACAACTACAATACATTACCATGTTATCCAAGTGAACTCGAAGGTGAGCACAAAGGAACTGTCACCAAAACAATGAAAGCCACACTCCCCGAGTTTTTCGATCCTGAAAAATATGATGTTGAAGTATATTTTTATACTTATGGTATAGATTTCGATTACGGTCTTTCAACTTATAAAGACACGGCGTTTCATAATGCCTACGATATTTCGCCCATAAAAACTATACAAGGCGATGTAAACGGCGACGGTGACGTAAATGCCGCAGATGCAGCAGCTCTTTCACGTTATCTTTCCGGTGCAGCTGTTGAAATATCTGCCGGAGCGGATTTCAACGGTGACGGGGTGATATCTGCACCTGATCTTCTTGTTCTCAGACGAAAGCTCGCCGGTGTGGGTTCGTGAAGTTTTACTTAAAAAGTAAAGGAGTGACTTTGGCGGTCACTCCTTTGCTTTTTTAATTGGTAGTATTAGATTGATCTGCGGCGGGTATATAATCATCCATATAGAAAAAACGATATCCTTCACCTATACTACGATATTCTATCCAAATATACTTGCCGGCTTTTTCCGTAGGAAAGTTTATTGTTTCGCTGTCATCAGTTGGGTCAGAAGAATTATTTCCATGAAGCATATAAGCATTTCCGTTATACGCAATAACAAGTATAGCCGCCTCAGTATAGTTTTCCGGTATTTTAAGCCTGAATTTTTCACCGTTGGAAAATTCAGAAGTGGAATTAGGTAGAGTTATGCCCGGTGTACTGTACGTTGCATTATCAATAATACGATCGTTCATAATATGATCTTCAAGAACAAATCTTTCATTGATAACAGAATTATTCTGAATCACAACAATATCGGCACCCTGAGAGACACTGATTGCATTACCTTCGTCAAACTGATATATCATATTATTTGATACCGTAGCACCATGTGTTTTGAGCCTGATAACAATACCGTATTTGGTTCTGCCCGAATCTTCATCGGGATCATTCTCCGGATTGTTAATAATGTTGTTACCGGAGATCAGTACGCCTGCAGAATTGTTTACTCGAATTCCGCCACCGCAACAACCGTATATAACATTGTTGCTTACAGTTACTTCTTTTGAAACGCAGATGCTGTCATATCCATCCTTGTACGCATTTAAATTACCGTCAACGTATATTCCGTATCCACTTGTATCATCGTTTCCACCTATATCACAAATAATATTTCCCGATACAACCGCCTGATGCACAGCCTGTAATTTGATACCGTAATCTTTTCTTGTTACATCGAAGCCCTCACCGTATATCTTATTATCCATGATAGTAATTCTTGTATCTTTAGAATTTGTGCTCGATTCGAACGCTCCGGTTGCAAAAATTGAAAAAACTTTGCATTTGTAAAACTTATTATTACGAGCAATACTATCCCCAGAACTACCCAGATGAAGTCCTGTATACCATGTTGTAAAGAAATAGTTATCCTCAAACACATTGCGAACCGATCCGTCGGAATATATGCCCTCATGACAGTTTGTGAACGTACATCCTCTTGTAATTGAATCCTTTCCGCACTGGTACAGACCGATTCTGAAGTCATCAAATGTGCAGTTTTCAATGATACTGTTTGAAAAATACGGTGAGCCTTCCGATGTAACAACACCTACACCCATATTTCGGATATTTCTGTCAGCAGATTTGTTTGATTCGGATGATTTCCATGTGAAATGAAAATTCCTGATCGTACAATACTCCATTCCACATCCGGTATTATCCGATGTGTAAAACAGTGCATTTTTGTTGCCTGTTCCTGTTTTTCCATAGGTTTCGATAAAACTATCAGAACCACAAACCGTACACCCGTTACCGTTAATAGTAAGATATTTTCTTGTTTTATTGACGATCACAGGTGTTTCATCATCCCCCACGTTACATCGGGTGAAATCCACAGGTGCATCCAGAACGTATGTTGTATCATAACCTATAACTGCTCCTGTACTCTCATCCTTTATTTCGGTTTTCTTGTTGAACACCAGAGTGTCCCCGTCTTCAAGCGCCTCTATCGCAGCCTGAATGGTTTGGGCATCAGTCATATCGTTAAAGCGATAATTTTCTACATATCTTGTTGCCATAACTTTTTTAAATCCTTTCTTTTTGTAAAAATAAATTTTTCTTAGATTATAAACATTAGTTCTGTTTTGCCGGCAAAATATAACGGGGCGTCCCCCGCGGAACTTATGTCTGAACGTATTATAGCACAACCGTTCGTATTTGTCAACCCCCTGTTTGTAATTTTTTTATTTTTGTCCGAACTGCTGTTTAGTTTTAGCTTTTTTCGGAAATTGCACAAGCAGTGCGGTGTGCCGGATAGGCTCCTCTATTGACGGCTGAGGAGATTTGTTGTATAATTATTATGAATAAGTATAATTTGTGAGGGTAATGCCATGCTTGAATTTCTTGTAGACAACTGCCGCAGTATTCGTTCCTTTGATGAGAGCCGGCCCGTAAGCCGTGAGGAGCTTCTTTCCTTCGTGGATATTGCGAGAAAGACCGCCTCGGCGGCAAACCGTCAGCCTGTAAAATACAGACTTATAACAGGGGAGGAGTGCAAAAAGGTGCAGCCTCTCACCGCATGGGCAGGTGCTCTGCCCGACTGGGAGCTTCCTCCTAAGGGAAAGATGCCTACCGCATTTATCCTCATGTGCCATGATACGGCCGTGTCTCCCGTTTCCGATTATGCCGCAATGGATATCGGTATTGCTGCACAGACTCTTGCTCTTGCGGCGGCAGAGCAGGGTATCGGATGCTGTATGATCGGCAGCTTCAAGAGTGAGATCTGTGATGTTCTCGGTATCGGTGAGAGCCTTGTTCCGAGACTTCTTCTTGCATTCGGTTATCCGGCGGAAACAGTTCTGCTCTGCGAGCCGAGAGAGGGATCGGTCACATACTTCCGTGATGATGCGGGAGTTCATTTTGTGCCGAAGCGCACTCTTCCCGAAGTGATCATTCCCGGAGGGGATGAGTAATGTTTTACAGCCGTGAAAATATTGTTTGCTCCGATATTCTCGACTGCCCCGGTGTTTGTCACGGATTTGCCACTCGCAGGGGCGGAGTTTCCGTGATCCCCGAGGTGGCATCGATGAACACTGCTGTCCGCATGGGAGATACTCGTGAGAATGTGGATGAGAATATCGCAAGGCTTGCATCATATATCGGCATGGAAGGGGATCGAGCTGTGTATTCAAAGCAGGTCCACTCTACGGATATTCTGAACGTATTGCCCGAGGACACTTCAGTCGATCCCGAAATACGTGAGTTCGACGGGTACGTGACAAAATGCAGGAATATTCCCTTGCTCGTGCGTGCTGCTGATTGTGTACCCATCCTTTTTGCCGGAGTATGCGCTGACGGTTCCCCTGTGGTAGGTGCTGCTCATGCAGGCTGGAGAGGCACGGTTCTTGGTATTGCGCCAAAGGCAGTAGAAAGGATGTGCGGACTTGGTATGGTTAAGGACACTGTCCGTGTGGCTGTCGGTCCCTCGATACATGAGTGCTGCTTTGAGGTGAAGGAGGATTTCATAGATTCGGTCAGCTCGCTTGCGGGGAAGGCTTTTGCGATGCGGCATATCCGCCAAAGAGACGGCAGATATTTTGCATCTCTGCAGGATATGAATGTAGAGCTTCTTACGGATGCGGGGGTATCCCGTGATCGGATAGATGTTTGTGAGGATTGTACCGCACATATGTCGGACACATATCATTCCCACAGAGCAACAAAAGGTATGAGAGGCACCGGTGGAGGAATCATCGGCATAAAATGATACTTTGAATTTATAAAAAAGATCAATAATATAATATTTTTTCAAAAAACTATCGCAAATTGAAAACAAATGTGGTACAATATAAATTGAAGTAGTGTAGGGGGTGATCTGATGGAAAGGTTTACGATATGTCTTGCGGGACATAATATCGGTATCGAGAGCCGATTTGAGACAAGCCGCCTTTTTTTTGCGGATTATATCGTATCCGACAGTAACATTGAGATTACAGCTACAGTAAGCGATGAGGAGATAGAAAAAACGGTTGCGTCAGTTCCCGGGATTTCCAGAGAATCGGCTGAGCTGACAGGACTCTATCGTCCCATTGCAGAAGCCCTTCCGTCATTTGGAGGATTCGTATTCCACGGTGCTGCTATCAGCTACGGTGATGACGGGTATATATTCACGGCACCCAGCGGTACAGGAAAGACCACCCATATCCGTATGTGGAAAAAACACCTGGGGAAAAAAGTCGATATAGTAAACGGTGACAAGCCTATCATCACGGTTGAGGATGACGGAGTATATGTCCACGGAACTCCGTGGGCAGGTAAAGAGAGGTGGCAGAAAAACAGGAGCGTTCCTCTGAGAGGAATATGCCTGCTTCACAGAGGAGACAGAAACTTTGCTTGTTCGGCTGAGGCGGATGAGCTGATACCGTTCCTCTTTTCCCAGACTTATCTTTCCTCAGATTCCGCTGTTGCAGGCAGAACGATGGAGCTTCTTGACATGATGCTTGAAAGAGTGTCCGTCTGTTCTTTATACTGCGATATTTCAGAGGATGCGGTAAAATGCAGTTTTGAGACACTGTGCAAATTGAACTATGACGATCATAAAACGGGGGCTGCAGAAAAAATGAAGATAAAAAAAGGATTTGTGCTGAGAGACATTGCGGGTCAGGCAGTTGCGACTGCTACAGGAGAGGCAAGCGAGAGCTTCCGCGGAATGATCAAGTTGAACAGCACTGCAAGGGATGTATGGGTGTGGCTTGACGAGGGCAAAAGCCCCGAGGAGATATCCGTGCTTCTTTCGGACAAGTACAATGTTCCGAGAGAATCTACCTTTGCAGACGTAACAGAAATGATAGAAAAAATGGAAAAGGCAGGCTTTTTGGAACTGTGAGTGAGCCTTGTCTGATCGAAGATGTGCTTGAAAAAGAGGGTATGTACGTATGTACTACCTCGGGAATGAGTATGTATCCCATGCTCAGAAACAGGCGTGATACGATAGTTATCCGAAAAAAGAACGGACGACTTAAAAAATATGACGTTCCTCTTTACAGAAGAGGAAAAAGCTATGTGCTCCACAGAATAATTCGTGTGCTACCGGATGGAGGATACGATATCCGCGGAGATAATTGTCTTGAGGTGGAGAAGGCTGTACCTGAGGAGAATATCATCGGATATCTCGATGGATTCTGGAGAGGCTCCAAAGAAATCAGCATGAACTCGGTCTTGTACCGTATTTACTCAAGGTGCTGGGTGGCTATTCACCCGGTGATATATGCATACAAGAAGATGAAAATATTCGCTGTACGCTTGTGCAAAAGAATATTTGGAAAAAAATGAGACGAACGAAGGTATCGGGAAAGGATTGAAATGAAACGCAGAGTAATTTCGATGGTTTGTACCGTTATTGCACTTGCAGGTGTAGTTCTGCTTGCATGGGGGTATAAGAATTATTCGAAGGAACAAGCAAATATTTCATCTGTATATTCCGAGCTGTCTGAAAAATTGCTTGTTCTTGAAGCTGAAAAAAGAGAAGCAGAAAGAGCTATTTCTGATATAAATAAAACGTTTGAGAGTACAGTGGAGGTCCATTCTACCGTCAGCTTTATATTCCGCGGGATGTCTAATGTGATCTATACTGATATTTTCCCCATAATGAAGGATGCGGGACTTACGGGAACTATTGCCGTATCAAAGGAAACACTTCCCGGAAATGAAGGCTGTATGACTGATGAGCAAGTCAAAGCTCTCGTGGCGGCAGGATGGAGTATCGTTCCCGAGTGGTCAGAGGGCGATGGACTTAACGGTATTACCTCAGTTGATCTGTGGCTTCGTGAGAACAAGTACGTTATCGACTGTATCGTCATGATATCCGAGCAGTATTATACTTCCGAAATTGAGAATTATATATCGATATCCGGTTATAATACGCTTATCATGAATACCGGATATGGCGGAGATTCCGTTGTAGCAACAGATCCCGTGGAGGGTATGTGGAAGCCCGGCGCAATGGGATACAGAGGAAACAATCTGAACTCAGTGCTTAAAAAGGCGATGGATAACAAAGGTCATATCACCTTTGTTATCGGCTTCGAGGCTTCATCAGAGCTTTATACGGAGACTAAATTTACCTCTATGCTCTCGTATCTATCATCTTACAAGGATGAGCTTGAGATGATGAACTTCGTAGATGCAAAAAAATACAGAATGGATTATGATGCGCGGTTGAAGGATTATTCCGCTCAAATGGCATCAGAGATCGCAAAGCTTCATTCAGACATTGCAATTATTGAAGAGCAGATAGATGAGCTTTATAAGAATTACGAAATGAATAAGGACGATAAGAAATGATCTCGGAGGGCATATCATGAGCGATGTGTCATCAAAAGACCTGCGACTTGGGGCAGCAAAGTATCTCTGTGAGCTTATAAGATGTGCATTTTCGGAAGAGCTTGTTCCGGGAGAGCTTCCGGAAGGTGTAAAGCTCAGCCATGTATATGCTGTGGCAAAGCATAACAGTGTTGAGTCTATGGCATTTTACGGCCTTCGCAAAAGAGATTTTTCGGATGATGCGGAGCTTGCAGCAAAATGGAAAAGCTCCGTAGATACAGCTCTTTTCCGTCAGGCATATTTTGATACCGAAAGGGAAGGTATCATAGATGAAATGGAAAAGGAGGGACTCTCCTATCTTCCGCTGAAAGGGATACGCCTTGCGGCACTTTATCCAATGCCGGGGATGAGATCTATGGCGGACAACGATATTCTTTACGGTATTGTTGAAAAGGATCCCTCAGGAGGGTACCGTGTGTCCGATGATTCCGTACCCGAGGCACAGAGCCGTCTTTCAAAAATAATGACAGGGCGAGGCTATACTCTTTCTGAGGTGTCTTCCAATCATGATGCCTACAGCAAAAAGCCTTTCTATAATTTTGAGATGCACAGGGATCTTGTTCCCGAGCATGAATATTGCTTCGAGTATTACAGAGATCCGTGGAAAAGAGCCGTTGCAGCAGAGGGCCACGGATATTTCTTCTCATCTGAGGATGATTATATCTATAATATTGCCCATATGTATATGCATTACAACGGTGGCGGTTGTGGAGTGCGGCATATAGCTGATATGCTCGTTGTGCACGATAATATGGGTGATTCTCTTGATATGGAGTATATCGGAAAAGAGCTTGATAAGCTTGGTATCAGGGAATTCCATGATAAGATGTACGATTTTATGAAAGCAGTGCTTCTTGACGGTGCAGAGCTTTCAGCGGAGCAGGAGGAGCTTCTTTTGATACTCACGGGATGCGGTACATACGGCAGCCGTGAGAGGCTTTTGGAAAACAGATTGAACGATGCCTGCAGGAAAGGCTCAAAGCTGTCGTACATCAGACAAAGATTGTTCCCCGATAAAGAGACCATAAAGCGAAAATATCCGAAATTTTACGGCAAGCCGTACCTCATGCCTGTGCTCTTTGTGTACAGAGGATTCAGAGGGATCGCCTTTGGCGGAAGCAGACTGTGGAAGGAATTTAAAGCACTTTTGCGACATAAATAGAAAAAAGGTCATTCGATTGAATGACCTTTTAGTTTTATTGTTTATCAGTCAAGAACAACTTCCTTACCGGACTCAGAAGAATCGTAGATACCCTGCATGATCTTGGATGTCAGGATAGCGTTGTCGATATGAGCCTGATTCTTTGTGCCGTTCTTAGCGCAGTCAAGGAAGGATTTGATCTCTTCAAGATACATATCGCATCCCTTGTAAACGGGCTTGTTCTTGTAGAAGCCTCTGCCGTCGTTGCCGTATACGGTGAAGTCTCCGCCGTAGTACAGACGGATAGCCGCCTTATCACCCATGAAGTCGATGTAGTTCTCGGACTCCTCGATGTTCTGTGCCCACGCACCGTGGAGAGAGATCATGGGGCCCTCGGTGCGGATGAATGCGGTAACGCTGTCATCTACATCGAATACACCGTTCAGATCCTTGGTGTCCTCAGACCACATTCCTCGGTAGAGGTAACCGTCCATAGCCTTACCGATCTCGGAGAAAGCAGCACCGGAAACGGTGAGAGGCTTAGGATCGCCTGTACAGTACATAACGAGGTCAAGACGGTGTACACCCCAGTCGATGAGAACGCCGCCGCCTGCGATGGACTTGTTGGTGAAAGCGCCGCCAAGGCCGGGGATGGATCTGTGCTCACGGAAATTGATGAATACGTGATAGAGCTTACCAAGCTCACCTGCAAGGATCCTTTCACGAACCTTACCTACAGCCGCATTGAAACGGTTGCAGACACCGATCTGCAGATACATACCGGTCTCGTGCTGAGCCTCCTGCATCTTGAGAGCCTCGGAGTAGATACGAGCTGCGGGCTTCTCACAGAGAACGTGCTTACCTGCCTTCATGCAGTCGATAGAAATGATGGAGTGCATGAGGTTAGGAGTACAAACGGATACAGCGAACACCTCGGGATCGTTGAGGATGTCGTGATAATCGGTCACAGCGGTACCGCAGCCGTACTGATCAACTGCAGCCTGTGCCTTCTCGGGAATGATGTCGCAGAAATACTTGATCTCTACCTCGGGGATCTTCATATAAGAGGGAATGTGAGCTGCGTTTGCGATACAACCGCAACCGATAATTCCAACTTTGATCTTTTCCATGGTTTATTTCCTCCGGAAACAAAAATATAGTTACTTTAATTATACCAAGTTTCACGAAGATTTCAAGGGGTGTAGAGAAATTAGATGAAAAATCTTTTCGGGAAGGAGCATGGCCGTGGGATGCCGTTGTCTTTTAGCAGGAGTTATGCTGATATATGAAAAAACGCCCGGCGTTCCCTAAGGAATCGCCGGGGTGACGACTTGCAAAACAAGATGATGTAGTGGGTTGACTATACTCTTCGACTAAAGTTAGCCGACATTTGCTTCCCCGTGCTACGGGGGCGTGGTGCTTACCGACAACGAGACATGAGTATAGTGGGATCTGCGGCATCTTCGGGTTTGCAGGTGAACAGAAGTACCTGGTGTCCCGACGCCGCAAGGGCATCCTTTGCTGCGGCACTTCTGACGGGATCCATAAAAGCAAGACTCTCATCAAAGATCAGAGGCGGACGCTTATCTCCGAAAAGCTCCGTTGCAAGAGCAACCCTAAGACACACGTAGGCGAGATCCTCAGTTCCGGCAGAGAGAAGCTTTGAATCTCTCGTGTGACCGTCTGCAACGGCTGAAAGCTCGAATGCATTTCCGGCACCGAGACTCTCATACCGACCTTCCGTAGCCGCAGAGAAAAGTGATGACGCCATCTTCACAATCTTCGGAATAACTCCTCGACGAATATTTTCACCTGCCGCCGCAAGAGTTTCCTCGGCAAGAGTTACCGCCTCATATCTGAGATTCAGCATCTTCAGCTTTTCAAGAGTTGCGGAAAGCTCCTCCCACAGCATTGCCGGAGATTCGGTCACAGCCTTCTTTGATGCAAGCTCGATCTCCTCGGCGTGAAGCTTTTTGCGCAGTGCATCAAGCTTTGCCTGATTGAAGGAAAGATTTCGCCTGATAATGTCAGCAGCAGCATCGTCGACAGGGAAATTGTCCATGCGAGGGGTGCTTTTGATATACTCTGCTGCTGATGCAAGCTTGTCCTTTGGGATCCGCTCCCATTTTGCCGCCGCAACAGCCGATGCGGTTTCATAAGCCGCACGACGTCCCTCTGCTGCTACCTGGCGTCTTTCTCCGAGAGCGATAGCCGCCGACAGACGTTCAAGAGCATCGTTCATGGCACCGCCGTCGTAGTCTGCCTTGCAGCAATCCTCAAAGCTTGCCGCAATAGCGCATGCTTCGGTTTCAAGAGCCTCGATACGTTGACGTGACTGCTCGAGAGACAGTCTCACCGATTCAGCTCTTATCAAAAGAGCATCCGCTTCGGCTCTGCGGGAAAGTGTATATTCTACCTCACCGGCGATCTCCGATTCATCATCTACCTCAAAAATGTCGCAGATCCCGTTCATACGGGAGATCTTTTTACCACGCAGAATAAAGAAAACTCCGCAAAGCACCGCAAATATTGCCGCTACTCCGAGAAGCACGAGATAAATCTGGCTTTTCATGGCATACATAAGTGCCGAAACACACCCTGCCGAAAGTCCCAGTACAGCGGAGATCACACCCATTATAGTAAATGTACGTGCTGAGGCAGCACATCCTCTGTATTCCTCAAGGAGTGCTACAGGATCAGCGGGGGATGTAGGATCCGCAAGATTTGCCGCACCTACCTCAAGCTCGTAGAGCCTTTCGGAAAACTCAGCTTCTCCCGCACGCTCTCCTTCAATGGCAGTGGAAAGTCTGCGGCCGTCATCAAGCTTAGAGGGCTGACAGCACATGGCAAGAGCCGCTCTCAGATCATCCTCCGCAGTCTGCGCAGCTTTATCTGCAAGTTTAGCATCATTGCCCTCAGCGCACAGTTTTTCTGCTTCAAAATATGTCAGAGCTGCACTGTCGGCATCTATTGCCGAAATAAGCTCAGCTTCGGTTTTGGTCTGATTTGCCACTGCTCCTTCAAGCTCAATGATCTCTGCGGAATTTGCACTTGCCTCATCAAGCCTTGCACGAAGCTCGGTGCATTTTTCCTTGAGTGTGGGGATCTCACCGCCGCTTCCTTTTTTGTGATGGAGCAATCTTCTGTATTTATCAAGGCGCTCGGCTGCTTTTTTTACATTTACGGTTTCATCGGCGGCAAAAAGCATATTCTCAACAGCAGCCGCAGTATCCGAGCCATCGATACGTGATCTTCCTGCCTGTCCTGAGAATACGGTATTTACAAAAACCTGCTCCGCAACACCGAAGAACTCCGAGCCGGGGGCTTCTTCAAATTCGGGAACACGTCCGCCGGTAGCAGTATCCGTAACCGTGAGGGATTCTCTCACGGATTCTTTGTCACTTCCCGCACGGACAGTGACGGACAGAGTTCTCTCTATGCGATATTCCTTTCCCTCGTGTCCCACGATCACGTACCCCTCGGCAGAGCCGGTATCCCAGTTCACGTATTTCTTTCGCTCGGAAGGCTCGCCGTCAAGGCTTCTGCCGGACAAGCCATAGAATATGAATTTTATAAACATGGCAAGGGAGGTCTTGCCTGATTCGTTATCGCCTCTGATGACGTTCATCCCCGAGTAAAGCTCGCAGTCAAAATTTCTCAGAGGTCCGAATGCGGATATATGTATCCGACGTATTGTCATGATCGTATACCTTTCTTTATCACTTAAGAGAGATCATTTCCCGACAGGGAGGAAAGTCCCATCCTGAGAGCCGTTACCGCAGTCTCTCTCTCAGCGGGATCCGCTGAACCGAGAAGAGGTGCGAGAAGTCTGCAAAACTCACCTCTGACAGTGGGATCATCCACGGAGAAGGATAGTGACGGAGATGTGCGATCCCGTACAGTCACGGAAGGCACTGTTGGGATTGCTGCTTCTACGGTACCCGATTCTATCACAAGCTCAGGATCGACTGTGCCGGTAAAGGTGATCCTGAGTATCGTGCGCTCATCCATGAGCATACAGGCATCTTTTGCGGCACGGCAAACCTCTGCCATTGATACGGCACCGTCAACGGGAACAGTAATGTCCTCATATCTCTTGCGGCAGAAGGGTTTTCGTGACAAGGTGACACGTCTCTCTCCCACACCGCCGTTGATCTCACAAATGATAGCACCTTTGACACCGCATTCGCCGAAATCACGTCCTTCGGGGCATCCGCAATAAGCGTAAACGCAGTCTCCTGCAATACCGCTGTAAGCCTCTCCGTTGTGGATGTGGCCAAGTGCGGTGTAATCAGCACCGAAGGACTCGATCTGTGCTTTGGATAAGGGTGCAGCTACAGATACGGGAGATGTCATGTCTGCATGGCAAAGAAGAATATTGATCTTTGACTTGTCGTGGGCAAATTCTCCCGCAACCGGAGATGAGGTAAGCTCACCTGAGGTGAAGGCATAGCCGTACACATCGACGCCGAGAGTATCTATGGATATACGTGACAGAGTTTCCTCGGTAAAGATGTGGACATTTCCCGGAAATGTGCTGTTCCAGATCCCCTTTCCGTCAGCGGGATCGTGATTTCCCGGGGAAATGACAACGGGACAATCAAGAGCGGAAAGCTCATCTTTGATAAGCTGAACAGTTTCGCCTGTGGCAAATCTGCGGTCAAGAAGATCACCTGCGATAAGCACGAGATCCACGGAAGCAGATCTTGCATAGGCCATCATATCTGAGAAAGTCTCACGGAGCTCACGGCGTCTTGCGGCAGCAGCTTCGGCTGACATTCCGGAAAACGGGCTGTCCAGATGAACGTCACCCGTATGAAGTATTTTTATCATGTAGGGTATACCTCCCCATAATACAATATTACAAGTATAGTATACCACAATACAGTGAAACTTGCAATGGGGATGAAATGAGAAATAAGAAATGAAATATTTGCTTTTAAATATGCGCCGGTCCGATCGATATATTTCAATTAAATTATCCTTGCTGTTTGATCAAATCTAAAAATGCTTTTGCGGCATAGGAAAGCGGTGCGTTTTTTATGTAAGCACATCCAATGCTTCGTTTCGGTAGCGGTGGGTCAAGCGGTAATCTTTTAATGAGACCTTTTTCCAACTCCTCACTTGCAAATTGTTCAATAACGCATGAAATACCAAGATGAATGGAAGCAAAACGAATCAGCAGATCGTGTACTGCTACCTCAATTTGCGGATTTAAAGAAATGTTTTTTTTGTTGAAATTCTTTTCAAGAAAGTGTCGTGACGATGCGTTTTTTTCAATAAGGATCAACGGCAGCTCCGCTACTTCTTCCCACGAATATGATGCCTTCTTCTCAAAATCCGGACCACAGACGAATATATCGTTAATTTCAAGGCAAGGCTCAAACAGAATCTCCTCATCTTCCATTGGCATATTGACAAACGCAAGATCAGCTTTCCCTTCTTTTACAAGGGCGAGCATCCGGGAGGAATAGGAGTTTGCCATTTCAATTCTGATATCGGGATAGGTAGCGTGAAATTCCTCAAGATATTTTAGGAGAAAATGGGTTGTTATTGTGTCACCGGCGGCGATTTTAAGCTCACCCGCTTCTAAATGACGAAGGCGTTCAAGTTGGCTTTCGCCCTGTTCTATCGAGTTGATTGCATTTTCAACCTTCAAAAAAAGAATTTTTCCCTCATTTGTAAGTGATACGCCTTTTCTTGTTCTTACAAAGAGTTGAACATTAAGGTCATCTTCGAGCTGATGTATGCATTGAGAAATGGCAGACTGTGAAATATATAAGCGCCCGGCTGCGGTTGAAAATGAACGGTAATGTGCAGTTTCATAAAAAATGCGGTAATAATCAAGTTTTGTTTTCATATAAGCTCACCTTATTTCCGTTGTAAGTATTATCTATTTTACTTATGGATATGTTTATATTATAATGGTATCAGAAGAATTAGTCAACAGTTGGAGGAAAATTATGAGCAGAGTATATGGAACAGTTTCAATGGGACTCCGTGCCCCGATTATCCGTCAGGGTGACAATCTGGCAGAAATCGTAACGGGTTCCATTGTTGAAGCAATGAAGGTGGAAGGGCTTATTCCGAGAGATCGTGATGTTGTCTGTATGACTGAGGCGATTGTGGCTCGTGCACAAGGCAACTACTCAAGTGTGGACAATATAGCAACAGATGTACGAAATAAGTTCGGCGGAGAAACTGTTGGTGTTATCTTTCCGATTCTCAGCAGAAACCGCTTTGCAATTTGTTTACGCGGGATAGCCAAAGGCTGTAAAAAGGTTATTTTGATGCTCAGCTACCCTTCCGATGAAGTTGGAAATCATCTTGTTGATATAGATTTACTTGATGAAAAAGGTATTAACCCCTATACTGATGTGTTGACCGAGAACGAGTGGAGGAGCTTGTTTGGATATCCAAAACACACCTTCACAGGTGTTGATTACGTAGAATATTATTCCAATTTGGTTCGTGAGTGCGGTGCAGAGGTAGAAGTTATCTTTGCCAACGACTGCCGAGCAATACTCAACTACACCAAGAATGTTCTCAATTGTGATATTCACAGCCGCTCACGTACTAAGCGTTTACTGAAGGCTGCCGGTGCTGAAAAGGTTTACGGGTTGGATGAAATAATGACTGAGTCTGTTGACGGAAGTGGCTATAATGCTCGCTACGGCTTGCTTGGTTCCAATAAGGCTACCGAAGATACTGTGAAGCTGTTCCCGAGAGAAGAATGCCAACAGCTTGTTGAGGACATTCAGGAAAAGCTGCTTGAAATTACCGGTAAACACATTGAGGTTATGGTGTACGGTGACGGTGCATTTAAGGACCCTGTCGGCAAGATTTGGGAGTTGGCTGATCCTGTTGTTTCGCCCGCCTATACGCCCGGCTTGGAGGGCACTCCTAACGAGTTAAAACTAAAGTATTTAGCTGACAATGATTTCTCGTGTCTTTCCGGTAAAGCGTTGCAGGAAGCGATCAAAGGAAAGATCATGCAGAAGGACGGTTCCTCTCTTGTGGGTAACATGGTATCTCAGGGAACCACGCCACGACGTCTTACTGACTTAATCGGCTCCCTTTGTGATTTAACCTCCGGTTCCGGTGACAAGGGTACCCCGATCGTATATATCCAAGGCTATTTTGATAACTATACCAACGAATAAGGAGAAACATATATGGAGAAAGCAGTTCGTCCCCCAAAAATGGAGCGTATAACAACAAAAGCGCTTGCGGATGTGTTTATAGAAAAACAGATTAAGGAAATCCGCAAACAGGTCGGCGATAAAAAGGTATTGCTTGCCCTTTCCGGCGGCGTAGATTCTTCCGTAGTGGCCGCACTGCTCATTAAGGCAATCGGTAAGCAGCTCATCTGCGTTCATGTTAACCATGGACTCATGCGCAAAGGCGAGTCCGAACAGGTTATCGAGGTATTCGGCAGAGAATTGGGGGCTAATCTAATCTATGTCGATGCCACCGACCGCTTTCTCGATCTTCTCGAAGGTGTCAGCGAGCCCGAGAAGAAACGCAAGATCATAGGCGGTGAGTTTATCAAGGTATTCGATGAAGAAGCCTCTAAGCTGGAGGGTATTTCATTCCTTGCACAAGGCACCATCTATCCTGATATTTTGGAAAGTGATGGTGTTAAAGCTCATCACAATGTTGGAGGTCTTCCCGATGATGTGCAGTTTGAGCTTGTCGAGCCCGTAAAATTGCTTTTTAAGGATGAGGTTCGTGTGGTTGGTGAAGCACTTGGACTTCCGCATAATATGGTGTACCGTCAACCGTTCCCCGGTCCCGGACTTGGTGTTCGTTGTCTTGGTGCTATAACCCGTGACCGTTTACACGCTCTGAGAGAGGCGGATGCTATCCTGCGGGAAGAATTTGATAAGAACGGTTTGGCAGGAAAGGTATGGCAGTATTTTATCGCCGTTCCCGATTTTAAGAGTGTTGGTGTGAAGGATGGCAAGCGTTATGAAGGTTGGGCAGCAATAATCCGTGCGGTCAATACCACCGATGCGATGACAGCTACCATTGAGGAAATTCCGTATCCGTTGATCCACCACATTACAGACCGTATCACTTGCGAGGTGGCGGGTATCAATCGTGTAATGGTTGATGTTACACCTAAGCCTGTTGGAACCATAGAATTTGAGTAAGGTTTAAGAAAGAGGTATTACAACATGAAAAATTTGAAGCTTTTATATACAGGAAAAACCAAGAATGTTTACGAACTTCCGAATGGAAATTGTTTGCTGCTTTTTAAGGACGATTGCACCGGCAAGGACGGTGTGTTTGATCCCGGCGAGAACAGTGTTGGTTTGACCATTGAAGGTGTTGGTGATGTGAATCTGCGTATGTCCATATATTTCTTTGAGAAAATCAATGCTGCGGGAATTCGTACACACTATGTTTCTGCAAACCTTGACGATACCACTATGGAAGTTCTGCCTGCAAAAGTATTTGGTAAGGGGTTAGAGGTTATTTGTCGTTATAAGGCAGTCGGCTCCTTCTACCGTCGTTATTCCGATTATTGCACAGAGGGACAGGAACTTCCTGCCTATGTTGAAACTACATTTAAAAATGATGCAAAAGGCGATCCCCTTGTTACGAAAGATGGTCTTGTAGACTTGGGTGTTATGACTGCCGAGCAGTACGACTCTCTCAAGGCTCAGACTCAGGCTATTACAAAAATTGTTGCTGACGATCTGAAAGCAAAGGGGCTTGACCTTTACGATATTAAATTTGAATTCGGTTATGATTCACAGGGTAATGTGATGTTGATTGACGAGATCGCCTCCGGAAATATGCGCGTTTATAAGGATGGTGAATATATTGATCCTATGACGCTCAACAAGTTGTTCTTCGCATAATCGCTTTAAACGCAGGGAAGGTCATGCCACCCCTGCGTTATTATTTTCACGAAAGGAACAGTTTTATGTGGGTGGATTTTTTGGAGGAATATCAATAGAAAACTGCAAATATGACGTATTTTTTATGATAAATGCCTTTGCGAACTGATAGAAAAAATGAAAATTAATGACAGAAACACAGAATAATCCAAATAAGATGGCGGTAGGGAGAAATTCTCCTTGCCGTCTTTTTTGTGTAAAACAATTTTACTCCGATTTTACATCGGTTTGGTTACGGATTTTACGGCAGAGAGATAAAATATAAACGTAGTCGATAGAATCGATAAATAAGTGTAAATAATAAATCAAAAGGAGATTTTGAAAATGAAAAAGATTATTAGTTTACTCACAGTAGCAATGCTCATCGTATGTGCGCTTACCGGTTGTGGTGGTGACAAAGAAGCAGTAGCAACAGACGGCTCCACCTCGATGAACAAGGTCATCGGCGCATTGGGCGAAGCCTTTGAAGCTGACACCGGCATTACCGTAACCTATAATGCAACCGGATCCGGTGCAGGTATTCAGGCGGTGCAGGAAGGCAGATGCGACATCGGTCTTGCGAGTCGCAATCTCAAGGATGAGGAAAAGGCAAAAGGTCTTGAAGGAACTATCTTAGCCTATGACGGTATCGCAATCATTGTAAATCCTAACAACCCTGTTTCTGACCTCGGCGTTGAAACCATTGCTAAGATCTACACCGGCGAAATCAAGAACTGGAAAGAGGTTGGCGGCAACGATACTGAGATCGTACTCATCGGTCGTGAAGCAGGCAGCGGTACAAGAGATGGCTTTGAGTCCATCACTGATACAGAAGACAAGTGCAAATACCGCCAAGAACTGACATCTACCGGTGACGTTATTACCACCGTGGCAAGTAACCCCGGTGCCATCGGCTATGCTTCTCTTGCTTCTGTAAAGGATACCGTAAAGGCTCTTACCGTAGGAGGTGTTGTTGCAAGCGAAGAAACCATCAAGGACGGTAGCTATGTGGTACAGCGCCCCTTCGTTCTCGTAACGGAGAAGGATGCAGCTCTCTCCGAGAGTGCTCAGAAGTTCTTCGATTACATTACTTCCGAAGCGGCGAATGAGATCATCAGCGGCGCAGGTGTCGTTCCTGCTAACTAAGGACTCTAAGCGACGGCGCACAAGTGCCGCCGCTTGTTCCCATTGAGGTTTGATTGCAACCAAAGTTAGTGCGACTCGTAAGTGTTTTTGCTGCAGGCATCATTTGTGTCTTTCGACACAAATGCAAAGAAAGGTGTAATTATAACGATGAAGAAAAACAGATTATTTGAGAATATCGTACACGGCATATTCCTCATACTCGGTTTAATAACCGTAGGTTGTGTTCTGCTTATCACGGTGTATCTGATCATATCGGGTATTCCTGCCATTAAGGAGATCGGACTTTTTAACTTCCTTTTCGGCAAAGAATGGGCGTCCACCGCCGCCGAGCCAAAATACGGGATATTGCCGTTTATACTGACAAGCGTGTACGGAACTGCCGGTGCGATAGTGATCGGTGTGCCGATCGGTTTCTTTACCGCTGTTTATCTTTCAAAGGTTGCAAACAAGAAGGTCAGAGCTGTTATTGAAGCCGCTGTCAACCTACTTGCAGGTATCCCCTCAGTTGTGTATGGTCTTGTAGGTATGCTCGTGCTTGTACCGGTGATCCGTGAGATTTTCAATGTACCGGACGGCGCAAGCTTGCTTGCAGCTATTATTGTACTTGCGATTATGATACTGCCCAATATTATCAAGGTTTCCATTACAGCTCTTGATGCCGTTCCGAAGGAATATGAGTATGCATCCCTTGCTCTCGGCGCAACACCGACCGAAACCTTTTTCAAGGTGTCTGTCCCTGCCGCAAAAAGCGGTATTGCCGCCGCAGTTGTGCTTGGTGTTGGTCGTGCTATCGGGGAAGCAATGGCGGTCATGATGGTTGCAGGCAACGTGGCGAATATGCCTTCGCTCTTTGAGAGCGTCCGTTTCCTTACCACAGCCGTTGCAAGTGAAATGGCATATTCAAGTCCCGGCAGCTTACAGAGGAACGCTCTGTTCTCCATTGCACTTGTACTGTTCCTGTTTATTATGCTGACGGGCGCTACGCTCAATTTCTTCCTCAAGCGTGATAAGGAGAAATAAGATGAATAAAAAACGAAAAATATATATCGGCTTTATGCGTGGCGCAATGATCGCTTGTACCGCATTTACGGCGGCACTTGTTCTGTTCCTTATGGGATATGTGCTGATAAACGGGATCCCGAATATCTCTTGGGAGTTGCTCTCCACCAAGCCGAGCTACTTAACCGAGCGAATCGGCATTTTGCCCGATATTCTGAACACGGTTTATATCGTACTTGCTACGCTTGTTATCGTACTGCCTCTTGGCGTAGGTGCGGCGATATATCTTACAGAATACGCTAAAAACAAAAAGCTGGTGGCTATGATCGAGTACGCCGCTGAAACACTTTCGGGCATTCCGTCTATCATATACGGTCTTGTGGGTATGCTGCTGTTTTCCAACAACTTCGGAACAAGCCTTCTCGCAGGTGCGCTGACGCTCGTTATTATGAACCTTCCTACTGTAATGAGAACCACTCAGGAGAGCTTAAAAACCGTTCCGCAGAGCTACCGTGAAGGTGCTTTCGGTTTAGGCGCAGGCAAATGGCGTGTGATCCGCACCGTAGTATTACCCGGATGTGTAGACGGTGTCATCACGGGGTGTATCCTCTCTGTCGGTCGTATCCTCGGTGAATCGGCGGCGCTGCTCTTTACTGCAGGCTTTGCTCATGCTCTAAATGGCATTTTTACGGGACTTACTTCTCCCGGTGCAACCCTAACCGTTGCTCTTTATGTCTATGCTAAAGAAGAAGGCGAATTCGGTGTTGCCTTTGCCATCGCCGCAATTTTGATGATACTGACATTACTGATAAATCTGTCTGCCACACTCGTTGGCAAATACTTTGCAAAAAGGAGAAACGTATGAGCGAAATAATGATGGCTAAAGATCTGTGCCTATGGTACGGTGATAATAAAGCCTTAAAGGATATAAATATTGCCATTCCCGAAAAGAGCATCACGGCGCTGATCGGCCCTTCAGGATGCGGTAAATCCACATTCCTTAAAACCCTCAACCGTATGAATGACCTTATACCGATCGTAAAGATCACGGGCGAGGTTTACTATAACGGTCGAAACATATTTGATAAGGATGTGGATGTAAACGAGTTGCGCCGTGACGTCGGGATGGTATTCCAGAAGCCAAATCCATTCCCGATGAGTATTTACGATAATATCGCTTACGGCCCTCGTACACACGGTATCACAAGCAAGGTGAAGCTCGATGAGATCGTAGAGCAGGCGCTTCGTGATGCGGCTATTTGGGACGAAGTAAAGGACAGACTTAAAAAGAACGCTCTCGGTCTTTCGGGCGGTCAGCAACAGCGTTTATGTATTGCCCGTGCGCTTGCCGTAGAACCTAAAGTGTTGCTTATGGATGAGCCGACTTCGGCGCTTGATCCCATCTCCACCTCTCGAATTGAGGAGCTTGCATTGCAATTAAAGGAAAAATATACTATAATTATAGTGACGCATAATATGCAGCAGGCAGTTCGTATCTCAGACAATACGGCATTCTTTCTTCTTGGAGAGTTAGTGGAATTTGGTGAAACCGAGAAATTGTTCTCACAGCCGAAAGATAAGCGCACCGAGGATTACATTACAGGAAGGTTTGGATAAGTTTGAAAACAAAACCTGTGCAGAACTAAGGTCTGCTGTTTTCAAACGCCATTTGTGCCTTGCCTCGCAAAAGCGAGCTCGGCATTTTCCTTAGAAAAAACGACACAAATGCAAAGAAAGGCATGGTCATAATTATGAGAAGCAGATTTGATGAGCAGCTCAGCCTGCTGAATAAGAAAATGATCGAAATGGGCGCTGAATGTGAAGAACTGATCGCCCTTGTAGCTAAAGCCTTGTTAAACGGTGATGTGGAAGGCGCAAGAAAAGCGAAAGAACAAGGTCACGAAATTGACCAAATGGAACGTGAGATAGAAGCGATTTGCTTAAAGCTCCTGCTTCAACAGCAACCTGTGGCAACAGACCTTCGTGTGATCTCCGCCGCCCTTAAAATGATAACCGATATGGAAAGAATCGGCGATCAGGCAGAGGATATTGCCGAGATAATCCCGTTCCTCGACGGAAGAACCGGTGCAGAGTTTGCCGACTTTAAGCCCATGGCAGAAGCGACCTGCAAAATGGTAACCGACAGCATTGATGCTTATGTAAAGCAGGATGTCTCTCTTGCCAAAGCCGTAGCCGAGCACGACGACATTGTGGACGATGCCTTCGGCAGAATGAAAGATATGTTAATAAAGATGATATCCGAAAATAAAGCAGATGGAGAATACGCTGTTGACCTTTTGATGATTGCTAAATATTTTGAGCGTATCGGAGACCACGCTGTTAATATAGCAGAGTGGGTTGAGTTCTCTGTAACGGGTGTTCATAAAGGAGAATAAATATGATTTGGTGTGTTGATGACGACAATACAATCCGTGACATTGAGGTTTATACGCTCACGCAAACGGGTTTTACAGCTCGTGGCTTTGCTGACGGTGTTACTATGCTTGAAGCCTTGAAATGCGAAATTCCGGAACTGATTATCCTCGATATTATGATGCCGGAAATGGACGGACTCGAAGTTCTAAAAAAGCTCCGTTCCGAATCAGCTTACAAAGACATTCCGGTAATAATGGCGACAGCCAAAGGAACCGAAATGGATAAGATCGGAGGCCTTAATTCCGGTGCTGATGATTATCTCGTAAAGCCCTTTGGCGTTATGGAAATGGTTGCCCGAGTCAAAGCGGTGCTTCGCCGTACTGCAAAGGAAGATGTAACGGGAGATATTACGGTAGGAAATATCACATTAAAGGAAGCTGAACATAAGGTTATTGCAGACGGTGAAAGGGTTGAGCTTACCCATAAAGAATTTGAGATGCTCAAATTCTTTATGCGGAATACGAATATGGTATTTTCAAGAGATAAGCTGATGAGCGAAATTTGGGGCATGGACTACATCGGTGAAACCCGTACCGTTGATATGCATATAAAAACTCTTAGACACAAGCTGGGGCGTGCCGGAGGTCAGATAAAGACCGTTATCGGTGTTGGGTATAGATTGGAGAATGAAGTATGACCAAAAAGATATTTCACTCCATTTTTATCGTTGCTTTAGTGGTTCTGCTTGCCAGCATCGGCATTGCAACAAGCTTTTTATATGACTATTTTAATGATTCTCAGGTAAAACGGTTAAAAGCAGAGTTGTCCCTTGTCGCCGATACAGTCAACGAAGTCGGTGTTGAATATTTTGAAAATTTTGATTCTACCGTATTCCGCTTTACCGTTGTTGATACTGACGGTACCGTGCTTTACGACACACAGGCAAATGCTTTCGAAATGGAAAACCACGCCGATCGCGAGGAAATCGCAGAAGCATTTGAGGATGGTAAAGGCAGTAGCGCAAGAAATTCTTCAACGCTGACTGAAAAGACTTTTTATGAGGCAGTAAAACTCCAGAACGGTAATGTGCTTCGTATCTCTGTAAGCCAGCTTACTGTGGGCGCCTTGATCCTCGGTATGCTCCCCGCCATTATTGCCATTATTTTGATTGCAGCAGTCGTTGCCGGTATTCTTTCTCACGCCATGGCAAAGAAAGTAACCGAGCCTTTGATGCAGCTTGATCTGGAGCATCCTTCCGATAACAATACTTATGAGGAACTGACTCCCATACTCACTAAGGTCCACAGACAGCATAAGCAAATTAAATCGCAAATGGAAACCCTGCGCCGTAAATCCGACGAGTTTGAGCAGATCGTTTCTTCGATGAACGAAGGACTTGTGCTCCTTGATGAACACGGTATGGTGCTAAGTATGAATACGGCGGCGAATAAAATATTTGCCGTTAAAAAGGATGCTTGCGGCAGAGATTTTCTGCTTGTTGACCGTACAAGTAAAATGAGCAAGGCAATTTGGAATGCCCTTGACGGCAACCATAGCGAATATACCGAAGAAAGAAACGGTAGTGAATATCAGTTTACCGTTAACCCTATCGAATCGGATGGCAAGGTTCTCGGTGCGGTTATTCATGTGTTTGATATTAGCGACCGTGCTTTTGCAGAGCGTAACCGTCAGGAGTTCACGGCAAACGTTACCCACGAACTGAAAACACCGCTTCAATCCATCATCGGAAGCGCAGAGCTTCTTGAAAACGGACTTGTCAAACCCGAAGATACTACGAGATTTATCGGCAACATCCGGAAGGAAGCAACAAGGCTTGTATCCCTTATCAACGACATTATTCGTCTTTCGCAACTCGACGAGAATAATGAACCTGCAACCGAAACGGTAGAACTGACAGAGGTTGCAAAGGAAGTGGTTGAGGTACTTACCGTATCGGCGGCAAAGAGAAATGTTACGCTTAGTATAGATGGTGAACCGCAAACCATTTACGGAGTGCGCCGTTATATTTACGAGATCATTTATAATCTTTGCGATAACGCTATCCGCTATAATGTTGACGGGGGCAAGGTCGAGATTAAAATCGGCAAGGATAACGGTCGTGCGGTTGTATCTGTAAAAGATACCGGTATTGGTATTGCACCCGAACATCAAAGCCGTATCTTTGAACGCTTCTACCGTGTAGATAAGAGCCATTCCAAAGAAACCGGTGGTACAGGACTTGGACTTTCCATCGTAAAACACGCTGTACAGTATCACAGCGGAAAGGTGACTCTTGAAAGTGAAGTTGGAAAAGGAACGACAGTTATCATTTATTTTTGAAATATGTTTTTGTATGATGTGAAAATTACTACGCATTAACCGAAGAACAAGGCATAAAAAACCGTGTTTCCATTATAGGACACACGGTTTTTGTCGGAGTGACTGGATTCGAACCGTGGTTTGCGTGTTCGCAAATGCAGATCTATAATTATCCCCAGTCGCAAACCCTGCATATTTGCTTCGCAAATCTGCGCCGGTCCGATCGATATATTCCAATAATTTAACAAGGGCAGACTTGTGTCTACCCTTGTTAAATGAAGATACCGCCTAATTTTGATACAAAAATCAGTAGGGGGGTCAAAAATGCCGTTTTTCGACCCAAGGGGGGTCAAATGCAAAAATCGAGTCATTTTTACTCCTCATCTTTGTACGGATCAAGGGGCGGTTTGTACTTTTTCAGCATCTCCTCCTTGCATAAATGCAGTTCCTTTTCATTGATGATGCCACGGGAGTGCATCTCCTTGAACATAATGACGGCGTTCATGTAGTGAAGCTGTCTTTCGGTTTCTTCGAGGGTCATTCCCGGCAATGGCTTTTGAATTTTCATAAAAGCACCTCTTTCAAAATATTAGCCTTGCGGCTTGGTTTAATAAAGATGCTCAAAATTTCCGAAAAGTCAAGTCCCCGAAAA
>SVQM01000016.1 GCA_015065335.1 Oscillospiraceae bacterium
CGATGCTGCTATCGATGCATTCAAGCGCGGTCAGGAATTCGTGTATGTTCACGTTGAGGCTCCCGACGAGTGCGGTCACAGAGGCGAGGTGGAGAACAAGGTACTGTCTATCGGCAAGATCGACGAGCTGATCCTCTCTCCCATTCTTGAATATTTCAAAGAGTGCGGTGATGACTACGCCATCCTCGTTCTCCCCGATCATCCCACTCCTCTTGAGATCCGTACTCATTCTCACGAAGCTGTTCCCTACTTCCTGTACGACAGCAGAAAAGAGGTTTCCGGTATCTCTCACTTCACCGAGAAGAACTGCGAAGCCGTAAACGATTATAATCCCGACGGAAGTACACTTCTGTCCGATATGATAGTACGATAAGAAAGGCGCACAAATGGACAACAAAAACGAAACACCCGTGTCAAACACTCCTGCTCATGCAAAAAGCAACGGTAACAGCGCAAAAAAAGCTGTAGCCTCCATTTTTGAAATATTTGAAATGTTCGCTGTTTGCACGGCAGTGATACTTCTCCTGTTCTCCTATGTAGCAAAGCTCACCATTGTTGAGGGCTCATCAATGGAGGACACTCTTTACGAAAATGATTACCTGATCGTCCAGGATATCGGATATACCCCCGAGAGAGGTGATATCGTGGTGATCCACAAGATCACCGCAAAGCTGGGACGTCCCAATGCTGAGCCTATCATCAAGCGTGTTATCGCTGTTGAAGGTGACACTGTGGATATCGATTTTGACACATGGACCGTATATGTAAACGGAGAAGCCATCGACGAGCCTTACACAAATCTCGAAGATACTCCTTCATCATTCGGTACTCAGTTCCCTCTTACAGTTGAGGAAAACAAGATCTTCGTTCTCGGAGATCACCGCAATCACTCCGCCGACAGCCGTGTTTCCGAGATCGGTCAGGTCGATGTAAGATGTGTTGTTGGACGTGCGGTACTGCGTGTACTTCCCTTCGAAAAATTCGGCATAATGGAAAGAGCAAAATACGACTAAGAGGAAACTAAGATGCCATCACAGACAATACAGTGGTTTCCCGGACACATGGCGAAAACACGTCGCCTCATAAGTGAAAACTTAAAGCAGGTAGACATAGTCATCGAGCTTCTTGATGCAAGGATCCCCCAAAGCTCCAAGAATCCCGAGATCGCCAGACTGTGTGCGGGAAAGCCCATCCTTACATTACTGAATAAATCTTCCCTTGCAGATCCTACGGCAACCTCGGAGTGGCTTCGCTCATACAAAGAACACGGTGCCAATGCTCTTGCGATCGATTGCATCAAGGGAGACGGGATAAACAAAATAGAGCCCGAGGTGCGCCGCATACTTGCGGACAAGCTTGCAAAGCTTAAGGCAAAAGGAATGGCGGGCAGGCGCATCCGTGCCATGATCGTCGGTGTACCTAACTGTGGGAAATCCTCCTTCGTAAACAAGCTCTGCGGAACTAAAAAAGCAAAGGTCGAGGACAGGCCCGGCGTTACCCGTGACAAGCAGTGGGTAGCTACATCTATCGGGATCGACCTACTCGACACCCCCGGTGTTCTGTGGCCGAAATTCGAGGATCAGACGACGGGTGAGAATCTCGCATTTACCGGTGCTATCCGTGATGCCATACTCGACACCGAAACTCTTGCATCAAAGCTGTGTCGCAAGCTCTCGGATACTTATCCCGAGCTGTTCTGTACACGCTACAAGCTGCCTTTGGAGGTATGTAAGCTTGAGGAGGACTATGAGATCCTCATGGCTCTCGGTAAAAAGAGAGGCTTTCTCGTATCCGGAGGTGAGATAGACACCGAACGTGCCGCTGACTGTGTCCTCGACGAATTCAGAGGTGCAAAGATCGGAAGGATCACTCTTGAGCGTCCCGAACGCAAAGAAAAACCGGCAACTCCTGCAGTTGAAGAAAAAACCGTATCCGAGGAAAGATCGGAGGCGTGCGATGCTTGACCTTGATTTTGACAGATCCTCAAAGCCTTTCGCAAATGCCGTAATATGCGGATGCGATGAGGCGGGACGGGGTCCTCTTGCAGGTCCCGTTGTTGCGGCAGCATGTATACTTCCCGAGGGATATGTTCCCGAGGGACTTGACGATTCGAAAAAGCTCACGGAAAAGAAAAGAGAGAAGCTGTACGCCGAGATCACGAAAAATGCTGTAGCATGGTGTGCCGCCGAAGCTTCACCTGCAGAGATAGACGAAATAAACATTCTTGAAGCATCCCTTCTCGCAATGAGACGTGCCGTTGCAGGGCTCGGTGTGCCTGTGGACTTCATTCTCGTGGACGGCAATATCTACCGTGGCTTCGATAAGCCCGGAAAAGCTGTAATCGGCGGTGACAGCATCAGTCCGTCAATTGCGGCGGCATCAATCATCGCAAAGGTCACAAGGGACAGGATGTGTGCAGATATGCATGAGGCTTATCCCGAATACAACTTCGCAAAGCACAAGGGCTATCCCACAAAGGATCATAAGCTTGCAGTATACGAGCACGGGCCATGCCCCATCCACAGGAGATCGTTCCTGTCTTTCCTGGAACGTGACCGTGATAAGCTTGAAGCCGCACTTGCGGAAAAGCGTGCAAAGGAAAACTGATCAAAGTGTATAGAAGTTTTTGAAGATACACAAGAAACTTTTTTCAAAAAGTTTCTTGTGCGGAGTTTGAGGCAGAGCCTCAACACATAAAGGACATGACATATGCAAAAACATAAGGTGGGACTCGCCGGAGAGGACACGGCTGCGGATTATCTTGAAAAGCTCGGATTTACGGTGATAGAAAGACGCTGTCACACAGGTCATCTTGAAACTGACATTATTGCCGTAAACGGTGAGTATATATTATTCACAGAGGTAAAGGCAAGACGTGCCATCCCCGGCGGATCTCACCCATTCGGAACTCCCGGAAGTGCGGTAGACTACAAAAAATCCGCAAATCTTATTGCGGCGGCAGAAGAATATCTCCGTACTCACAAGGCGGAGACATCATCGCTTCAGCCTCGCATCGATGTGATCGAAGTGTACTTTGATCCGAGAGAGGATGAGCTTCGTCTCCTTCATCTGAATCACATAAAAAATGCGGTCAGACGACGAAGGGAGATACGATGAAATACGCAGATATGCACTGTGACACTCTTACCGAGCTTTATCTCGGTGGATATTTCATAAAAGATACGCCGCTTCACATTTCTCTTGACAAAGCAGATCCGTTCAATCCGTATATACAAGTCGCCGCTGTCTGGACAGACAAAGCCCTCTCCGATGATGATGCGTACGAACGATTTTTCAAAGTAACAGATCATTTCCGATGCGATCCTTCGGTCAGGATGGGTAAAGTACAGCTCTGTCATACAAAAGCAAAGCTCGACACGGCTGTAGCAGAAGGTGTTCCCGCATTTGTACTTGCCGTTGAAGGCGCACGTCTTCTCGCAGGTGACATAAGACGTCTATACCGTCTGTACGATGAGGGAGTAAGACTTATAACACTCCAGTGGAGTGATACCGACTGCATCGGCGGTGCATGGAATACGGATGCAGACATTACGGACTTCGGCAGACTGGTCCTGTGCGAAATGGCAAGCCTCGGGATAGCCGCAGATATTTCCCACGCATCTGACAGTACCGCACGGGAAATACTCGATATTGCAGATCAGTGTAATCTGACGGTATGTGCATCACACAGCAATTCTCGTGGTGTATGCTCACATATGAGAAATCTCACAGATGAGCTTTTCCGTCGTGTGAAGGAACACGGAGGGATCGTCGGCATATCAATGGCGCCGGAGCATCTTTCGGATTCCGGCAAAGCAGATATTACAGATATCAGCCGACATATATATAACTATCTCTCCCTCGGAGGAGAGGACACAGTTTGTCTCGGATGCGACTTTGATGGGATCAAAACGACACCCATGGGTATAAGCGGCATCGGAGATATCAAATACCTTTGGGATATGCTGCTTAAAGACGGCATCACCGAGGATACTCTTACCAAGCTTTTCTTTGGGAATGCGCATCGGTTCATCCGAAGCATTCTCGATTAAAGACAAATATAAAAATACAAAAAATTCAAAGTAAAGGAATCAAAAATGAATTACATCAGTACAAGAGACACGGCAGAAACTCCCCGAAGTATTTCCTCGGCGGAGGCTATTAAAACCGGACTTGCACCCGACTCGGGACTCTTTATGCCCGAATCCATTCCGGCACTTGACGAGGCGGCTATTACACGTCTCACTGAGATGACCTACGCCGAGAGAGCAACAGAAATTCTTTCCATGTTTCTTACAGACTATGACCGTGAGGCACTTCTTGCGGACTGTACCGAGGCTTATTCCGAGGCTCGTTTCCCCGGAGGTGCCGCACCTGTAGTACCTATCGGAGACGATATGTATTCACTTGAGCTGTGGCACGGCCCCACCTGTGCATTCAAGGATATGGCACTTCAGATAATGCCCCGTCTCCTTTCACGTGCTCTTACAATGACCGGTGAAAGAAGACTTGCTCACATCCTCGTTGCGACCTCCGGCGATACCGGCAAGGCGGCTCTTGAAGGATACAAGGATGTTCCCGGCATAAAGATCTCTGTGTTCTATCCCGATGACGGAGTTTCCGCCATGCAGAAGCGTCAGATGATCACCCAAGAGGGCGAGAATGTTTTCGTCACCGCTGTAAAGGGCAACTTTGACGATGCTCAGAACGGTGTCAAGAAGATCTTCGCAGATCATAGCCTTGCTGAAAAGGCTGCACAGAACGGTATGTTCTTCTCCAGCGCAAATTCCATAAACTGGGGCAGACTTGCTCCTCAGATCGTTTACTACATATCTGCGTACTGCGATCTTGTACGAGACAACGAGATCTTCATGGGCGATGTGGTAAACGTATGCGTTCCCACAGGTAATTTCGGCAATATCTTTGCCGCATACATAGCAAAGCAGATGGGGCTTCCCCTCGGCAAGCTCATCTGTGCTTCCAACTCCAACTGCGTTCTCACCGATTTCTTCAATGAGGGTGAGTACGACCGCATGAGAACATTCTACAAGACCATGTCCCCTTCAATGGATATTCTCATCTCTTCAAATCTTGAGAGACTTCTTTATGCCATCGGCGGTGCGGAGTTCACAGCGGAGAGAATGGCTTCTCTCGCAGGTGACGGCTCCTACAAGATCCCCTACAAGGTACAGGAGGAGCTTGCTGAGAGCTTTGCAGGATATTGTCTCAGCGAGACCGAAACAGGTGAGGTCATCAAGCGTATCTTTG
Organism: Oscillospiraceae bacterium; assembly: GCA_015065335.1. Classification (GTDB taxonomy): domain Bacteria; phylum Bacillota; class Clostridia; order Oscillospirales; family CAG-272; genus UMGS1312. Next base: position 5,269 of record SVQM01000016.1, read on the forward strand.
AGGAAAAGGGTTATCTTGCAGATCCTCATACCGCTGTCGGTATAGGCTGTGCCGAAAAGTACATAGAGGAATCCGGCGATACAAGAAAGATCATTCTTGCATCTACCGCAAGTCCCTATAAGTTTGCTGCAGATGTTTGCCGCAGCCTCGACATTGAGCCTGCCTCCGATGAGCCTATGGATATCATCTCAGCTCTTGAGAATGCTACAGACACCAAGGCTCCCGCACAGCTTACAAGAACTCTTACCATGGATGTAAGATTCGACGGAGTTATCGATCCCACCGATATGCCGAACGTGGCTGTTTGATAAGCCTCACCTTTGCTTCCGCTTATAAGTGGCACAGGCGGTCTGGGGTGCACTGAGTGCACTTGTCGGTCCTACGGTAATATGTGATGCGGTACAGAAGCTCTCTCCGTCATGGTAGACACAGCTCATCACATCACAGCTCACCCCTCTGAGTCTGCCCGGGTATTTTGTCTCCACTTCAAGAAGCTCGGGGGAATAATATCTTTCATCCTGTCGCATTTTCTCTCTCCTCTCGGGTATATAATATCGTAATGATAGTGTTACCCCTCCTCATATCCCATATTCACTTTAATGAAAGGATAAATCCGCCCGAATATGCAAATCTCGCCAATCGGGTGTCGGTGATAAGCAGTGTCTCTTTTTTCCATCGCCGATCTGCATCTGTCCTCATTCCGAGACAAACCTATGGATAAGTTCGGAGCACGTTGGACAGATCACACAAATAAGCTGATAAAGAGATGGCGTGCCGTTGTCAACGAGAATGACACTGTTGTCATTCCGGGTGATATTTCATGGGCGATGAATCTTGAGGAGGCAAGAGAGGATCTCAGAATCATTCATGAATTGCCCGGACGAAAGCTCATCGGCAAGGGGAATCACGATTATTGGTGGGGCACTGTTACAAAGATGAAGGAATTTCTCGATTCCGAAGGATTTCACACAATTGACTTCCTTTATAATAATGCAACAGTAGCAGAGGACTACATCATCTGCGGCAGCCGAGGCTGGTATGTTGAAAAAAGGCTGCAGAACGCCACCGAAAATGCAGATTATGACAAGATCGTTGCAAGAGAGGCTTCAAGACTTCGTATGAGCCTTGAAGCCGCAGTGAAGCTCCGTGAGGAGCATGGCGGAGATATCCTCTCATATATGCACTTTCCTCCCGTTTTCGGATCATTCGTATGCCGTGAGCTTGTGGATGTCTTGAAGGAGTTTGGTGTGCGTCACTGCTATTTCGGGCATATCCACGGTAATTATTCCGTTCCGAGGTCGGTGGAATTTGAGGGTATCACATTTACTCTCATTGCTGCTGATTTCCTCGATTTTATCCCAATGATCACCATGCCGATCGATTGGTAATGAAAAAAACGTGATTTTATTATGTTTTTTCAGTAATTTTCAATTTATTCATTGACAACGGTCAAAAAAAGCTATAAAATAAAAAGAGTGAAAAAATCTATTATATCATTTTTATGTTTCCCGGAGGAATAAGAAACATGAGTCTCAGAAATTCAAAACAGCTTGAAACAAATCTTTACGAGCTCGAAATCGTAATCGACGGTGCTACCTTTAAGGCAGCTTGCGATAAGGTATTCAAGAAATCCGTAAAGAACATCACCATTCCCGGCTTCCGTAAAGGTAAGGCTCCCCGTGCTATCATCGAGAAGATGTACGGTAAGGGAGTATTCTACGAGGATGCTATCAACGATTGTCTGCCCGATGCTTTCGAAGCAGCGATCAAGGATTTTGACAAGGTCATCGTAGGTCGTCCCGAGTTTGATATCAGCGATATCAACGATGAGACAGGTGAGGCTGTTCTTACCGCTAAGGTATATACAAAGCCCGAAATAAAGATCGAGGGATACAAGGGTGTTGAGGCTACCCGTACCGAAAAGCCTGCTACCGATGCAGATGTTGATGCTGAGATCGAGAGAGTTCGTGCACGTAACTCCAGAATGATCGATGTTACCGACAGAGCTGCTGCTCTTGAGGATACCGTAAACATCGACTACAGCGGTTCCGTTGACGGTGTTAAGTTTGAGGGTGGTACCGCTGAGGGACAGGATCTCACTCTCGGTTCCGGTCAGTTTATCCCCGGTTTTGAGGAGCAGATCGTTGGTCACAATATCGGTGATGCTTTTGATGTAAACGTTACCTTCCCTGAGGCATACCATGCCGAGGAGCTTGCAGGCAAGGCTGCTGTATTCGCAGTTAAGCTCAACGGAATCAAGTTCAATGAGAAGCCTGCTCTTGACGACGAGTTCGCAAAGGATGTATCAGAATTTGATACTCTTGATGAATATAAGGCAGACATTAAGGCAAAAATCGAAGAGCACAACAAGAAGGATGCCGATGCTATGGTCGATGAGCAGCTTGTTGCAGCTATCGTAGAAAAGCTTGAGGGTGACATCCCCCCTGTAATGATCGATGCTGAGTGTGAGAACATGGTTCGTGATTTCGACACCAGACTCAGAATGCAGGGTATGGATCTCAAGACCTACTTCCAGTACACTGGCCTGAATCTCGATGCTATGAGAGAGCAGTCCCGTCCTCAGGCAGAGCGTCAGGTCAAGACCAGACTCGCTCTTGAGACTATCGCAGCTCTTGAGAACATCACCGCATCCGAAGAGGATATCGAAGCTGAGTTCACTCGTCTCTCCGAAGCTTACGGCATGGAGGTCGACAAGATCAAGGCTCAGATTACCGCTGAGGATCTCGCAGAGGATATCAAGGTGAAGAAGGCTGTTGATCTGATCCGTGAGAACGCAGTTATCACCGAGGCTAAGCCCGAGGAAGAAAAGAAGGCTAAGAAGGCTCCTGCTAAGAGAAAGACTACCAAAAAGGTTGATGCTGAAACAGGCGAGGATGCTCCTGCTGAGGAAAAGCCTAAGAAGGCTCCCGCTAAGAAGACCACTGCTAAGAAGACTACCGCTAAGAAGGCTGATGCTGAGGAAAAGCCTGCTGACGCTGAGTAATCTGTTGGCAATTTAATCCCAAAGTAAACCAAGGAGGTTACGTTATGGCACTTGTACCAATGGTCGTAGAACAAACTAACAGAGGAGAGAGATCATACGATATCTACTCCCGTCTGTTGAATGACAGAATCATCTTTCTCGCTGACGAGGTAAACGATGCTACCGCATCTCTCGTTGTTGCACAGCTTCTGTATCTCGAAGCACAGGATCCCGACAGAGATATCAGTCTGTATATCAACAGCCCCGGCGGCTCTGTTACCGCAGGTATGGCGATATATGATACCATGAACTACATCAAGTGTGACGTATCCACCATCTGTATAGGAATGGCGGCATCCATGGGAGCATTCCTGCTCTCCTCCGGAGCCAAGGGAAAGAGACTTGCTCTTCCCAACAGTGAGATCATGATACATCAGCCTCTCGGCGGTGCCAGAGGTCAGGCAAGTGATATCAAGATCCACGCAGAGCACATTCTGAAAACCAGAGATACTCTCAACTCCATCCTTGCGGCGAACACAGGTAAATCTGTTGAGATCATTGCACAGGATACCGAGCGTGACAATTTCATGAGTGCCGATGCTGCTGTTGAGTACGGACTCATCGACAAGGTCGTTGAGAGAAAAGCGTAAAAGAGTCCCGATAAAAACTCATCATAAAAGTTTTAGGGATTCTTAAGTACCTTTTTCAAAAGGTACTTAAGCGAGGTTCGGGGCAGCGCCCCGATAAAACAAATTTTAAAACAAGACCGCACCACGGTTTAAGCGGTGCGGTCTTATCAATTTAATTTGAGAGAGCATTATGGACAACAACAACAAGCCAAATACACCTAAAGGAAGACGCTGTTCTTTCTGCGGCAGAGGCGAGGGTGAGGTGTATTTTCTCATTCCCTCTCCCACGGGAGCATATATCTGCGATAACTGTATAGACACCTGCAACGAGATAATTGAGGAGCATCTCCATGACAGTGCAAGACCCGCTGAGCTTACACGTGAGAACATCCTCCCTCCTGCAAAGATCAAGGAGATCCTTGACAGCCACGTTATCGGTCAGGATAAGGCAAAGATCGCACTTTCCGTAGCGGTATACAATCACTACAAGCGCATCATGCACAATGACGCTACCGCAAAGCTTAAGGATAAAGAGGATGAGGTAGAGCTTCAGAAGTCGAACGTGCTTCTGCTTGGTCCCACAGGTGTAGGTAAGACTTATCTTGCACAAACTCTTGCAAAGGCACTTGGTGTTCCATTTGCCATTGCCGATGCTACCACTCTTACTGAGGCAGGATACGTAGGTGAAGATGTCGAGAACATTCTTCTTCGCCTTATTCAGGCGGCGGATTATGACGTTGAGCAGGCTGAGCGAGGCATCATCTACATCGATGAGATCGACAAGATCAGCCGCAAGAGTGAGAACCGTTCCATTACCCGTGATGTGTCAGGCGAAGGTGTTCAGCAGGCACTTCTGAAGATCCTTGAGGGTACCACCGCTAATGTTCCCCCTCAGGGCGGACGTAAACATCCAAATCAGGATTTCATCCAGATCAACACAGAAAACATTCTGTTCATCTGCGGCGGTGCATTTGACACTCTTGACAAGATCATCGAAGACCGTAAGGGCAAGTCCTCCATCGGATTTGGTGGTGAGGTAAAGTCAAAGGCAAAAAAGCAGACCGAGAAGATCTTTGCGGATGTTACACCTCACGATATCGTGAAGTTCGGACTTATTCCCGAGCTTGTGGGACGTCTCCCCGTGATCGTAGGACTTGAAGGGCTTGATGTTGATGCTCTTGTACGTATTCTGAAGGAGCCTAAGAACTCACTGGTTCGTCAGTATACAAAGCTTCTCCAGCTTGATAATATCGAGCTTGTTTTCGAGGAGGATGCGCTCAGACGCATTGCCGAAAAGGCAATTGAGCGTAGTACAGGTGCACGTGGACTTCGTTCCATAATTGAGGAGACCATGACAGGGCTTATGTTTGAGCTTCCCTCAAAGGAAGGCGTTAAGAAGGTCACCATCACCAAAGGATGCGTCGACGGAGACAGCGATCCTGTAATTGAATGATTTTTTGCGGGGGAACCTCTTTTGAAAAAGAGTGTTCCCCCGCACCCCCTCCGGAAAACTTTATACTATTTCATGACAAGGTATAGCTTAAATTATCAGTGTATTTTATTTCGTGCATATTGATCAGCGAATGCTCGCATAGAATCTGTTTCAACGCTGTATCCTCTTTCTTTATACCACTGTTCGATTCTGCGGTATATTTTATACGCATTTTCAAAATCCCCCAAAGCATCGTAACATTCTGCCATTTTATGAAGCGCATGAGTGTAAGAACTGTCAATTTCAAAAGCCCGTTCATAGCATTCAATAGCTTTGAAATACTCACCCATATCTTTATAAATACTTCCTCCGTAAATATAAAGAACTTTTGGGTTATCAAACTTAGTCTCAGCTTTTAGGAATATCTTTAATGCTTTATCATAATCTCTTGACAAATGATACGATTGAATCAGATTGATGTAACCGTATGGGTCATCCGGATACATTTTGTTATACTCTGAATATTTAGAGATATTCTTGGTATGGCATCCAATCTGCGCATTCAAAAGTATTTTCTGCCGTTCGATCCAGTGGTGTGTGTCAGGATCATCGTTTTCATCTAAACTAAGACCTTTGTCAAAAAGCTCAAAGGCTTTGTTTATACAGTCTTCCATTCCATATTGATACAACATCCCGTACATACAACAATCTTTCATTGAAAAATTATCAGATTCTATAAGTTTTGCAAACTCTCGGTCCGCCGCAAGGAAATCCTCTTGCGATCTTGTGTTTTCATAAACGGATAACAGTCTATGAGCATAATTCTCGTAAGATACAGAATCTTCCCTAAAAAGATCATCAACCGTTACACAGTAAAGCTTTGCAATTGCGGGTAAAAGAAGTATATCCGGAAATGTAGCTGATGTTTCCCACCTGCTTACCGATTGTGCCGATACGCTCAGTTCATTTGCAACATATTCCTGCGTAAATCTCTTTGCAAGCCTCAGCCTGCGAATATTTTCTCCAAAATTCATAGTCCTTCATTCCTTTGCAAAATAGATTTATCAGCTGACAGATAGATTATAGCACTTGATAACAGTTATGTCTATATCTCATTTTGCAAGAGAACTCTCAAATATTAAGATATAGCCTTCTCATGAGGGAGAAGGGGGACCGCTTGCGGTGGATGAGGAGAAAGGAATGATTTGCACAAGCTGTATTTTACAATGCAAGTCCAATGGTTATTATAAAGCCTATCGTAATTTAGAATGCCAAATTACAATGTGTAACACCTCATCCACCACTTCGTGGTCCCCCTTCCCCCGCTGGGGAAGGCTATACATCGGAAACATTTTTTAAAACAAGATATGTCTTAAATCTAAGGTTTTACTATATCTTGTCTTTTTATTCAAAGATTTTTGGGGAAGGTGCGGAAACCCCTTTTTACCTAAAAAGGGGTTTCCGCAAAATAAACCTATCAATAAAGTGGCAGACGTAGCTCTCCTGTGCAGAGTCCCATTTCGGAGAGCATACGCTTCGCAGGGATGGGGTTGACCTCTGAGAAAAGGGATTTGGTGAGTGGATATAGCTCGTGGTCAAGGGATAGTGCTGCGGCAGTATCACCCGATTTCCACAATGTCCACAGCCGTGACACCTTCTCTGGAACGATATTTGCCGTGACGGAGATGAATCCGTCAAAGCCTATCGCCGCAAGTGGCAGGTTTATCTCGTCACAACCGCTGTACAGCGCAAATCTGTCACCAAATGAGTATGCAAGCTCCATTCCCGTGGAAACATTACCCGACGCCTCCTTCACTCCGACGATGCTCGGAATATCCGCAAGTCTTTCATACATTGGCATGGTTATGGACATCCCCGTCCTCGGCGGCACATTGTACAGTATCACGGGAAGTCCCACTGCGGCGATCTCACCGTAATGACGCACCAGTCCCTCAACCGATGCCCGAACGTAATACGGCGTTACGGCAAGCAGTGCATCTGCACCTGCGTACGCCGCAATGTCCGAAAGCTCTGCCGAATGGCGGGTAGATGCGGAGCCGACTCCTGCAATAACGGGTACTCTGCACGATACACGGGATACGGTATACTCCACTACGTTTTTGTATTCTTCATCTGTCAAAGACGGTGCCTCGCCTGTAGTTCCGCATACTACTATTGCTGATGTACCGCCATTTATCTGCCTGTCTATCAGTACACCGAGAGAAGCATAATCCACTCCCCCATCCTTGAACGGTGTAACAATAGCACAGCATGATCCCTCAAACGGGATCTTTTTCTTATATCTCATCATAATATTGCAAAATCTCCTCCGTGGATGTATAATATATATATTACATAATATTCCGTCACACTGCACGGTGTGACGGATGGAAAGCGATATTATCAATGATAAAAAATGAGCTTACTCATACCGACCTCACTCTGTCGGATTTCTCATATGATCTCCCCGAGGAGCTGATCGCACAGACTCCTCTTTATCCCCGTGACAGCTCCAGACTTCTCGCCGTCCGCAAGGATGGCACAAACGAGCACCGCATCTTCCGTGACATCATGGACTATCTCCGTCCCGAGGACGTGCTCGTCATCAATGACACCCGTGTGCTACCCGCAAGGATCTACGGCAAGCGTGTGTTCTGTGCCGCAGCAGCAAGATCCGGTGATAATCACTCGGGAGTGGGTGACGTGGAGCTTCTCCTTCTGAAGCAGAGAGAGCTTGACACATGGGAGTGTCTCGCAGGTCCCGGCAAGCGTGCAATGCCCGGAGATATTCTCGATTTCGGCGGGATCCTCAAAGCCGAGGTCAGGGAGATAATCGACGGCGGTTGCCGTGTGGTGCATTTTACTGCCGAAGGCACTACGGTCTACGATGCTCTCCATCAGGTTGGCACAATGCCTCTGCCACCATATATCACTGAAAAGCTGAGCGACCAGGAGAGATACCAGACTGTGTACTCCAAAACCGAGGGATCGGCGGCAGCACCGACTGCGGGACTGCATTTTACCGACGAGCTTCTCGATCGTATACGTGCATCGGGTACGGCAATAGCTCCGGTACTGCTCCACGTGGGACTTGGCACATTCCGCCCCGTGAAGGAGACTGACATCAACAAGCACGAGATGCACTCGGAGTTCATCTCAGTCTCTAAGGAATCTGCCGATCTCATAAACGAGCGAAAGGCCGCAGGCGGTAGAGTCATCGCTGTAGGCACCACATCATGCCGCACTCTTGAGAGTGCCGCAGACGATAACGGAATCCTCCACCCCATGAATGATGATACGGGAATATTCATCTATCCCGGGTACAAGTTCAAGATCGTAGACAGCCTTATCACCAACTTCCACCTGCCTGAGAGCACACTGCTGATGCTGGTGTCAGCTTTGGCGGGACGTGAGAGGATGCTTGATGTATACCGAGAGGCCGTTGAGATGCGGTATAGATTCTTCTCATTTGGTGATGCGATGTTTATTGAGTGAGTCAATTGCATCACCACGGACGACCAATGGTCGTCCCTACAATGTAACAATTAAAAACATATATCCATTTTTGCCTTCCCCAGTGGGGGAAGGGGGACATAGCTTCGCTTTGCGAAGCAGGTGGATTGAGGTGTTACTAACGCAAATAAACTCCTCATCCGTCAGGCTTCGCCTGCCACCTTCTCCCACAGGAGAAGGCTAACCAAAATCATTATTTGTCGAAATATCCAAATCACATTTTAACTGTTACAGAATGTTACAACCATGTATAACTACTCCCCACACAGAAAGGACATTGCCAATGCAAAACATATGTGCCATTGCGGGGCCTACCGCATCGGGTAAGACTGCTCTTGCCGTGGAACTTGCACTACGTCTCGGTGGCGAGGTGGTGTCCTTCGACTCCATGCAGGTGTACACGGATCTCGCCGTAGGTACCGCAAAGCCCGATATGGATGAACGCCGAGGCGTTCCCCATCATCTGTTTGATCTGCTCCCTCCGGGAGAGGACTTTTCCTGCTCTGATTTCTGCACTGCCGCACGTCCGGTGATCGGGGATATTGCAAATAGGGGCAAACTGCCCATCCTTTGCGGTGGCACGGGACTGTATCTCGATTCACTCCTGCAGGGTGACGGACTGTCCGCCGCAGGTGCGGATGAGTCTATCCGCCAAAAGTATAACGAAATGGCACAAGCCGAGGGAAACGAAGCAGTTCACGCACGGCTTGCCGAAATCGATCCCGACAGTGCCGCACAGATCCATCCCAACAACGTAAAACGTGTGATCCGTGCCATTGAGATATACGAGCTGACGGGCATCACCAAGACCGAATGGGACAGACGTTCCAAGGAGATCACCGGGGAGTACAATGCCGCAGTTCTTGTGCTGACCTTCCGCGACCGCGAGCTGCTCTATGACCGCATCGAGCACCGTGTTGACGTTATGATGAAGTCCGGCATTGTAAAAGAAGCGGAGATGCTGTACAAGGCAGGTGTACTCCACTCGGGTAAGGGTGTATCTCAGGCGATCGGGTATAAGGAGTTTGTTCCCTACTTTGAGGGTACGAAAACTCTCGCAGAGGTGCGTGACGATATCGTGCTTGCCACACGTCATTATGCCAAAAGGCAGATCACGTGGTTCTCCCGCAGGGGTAAGGAATCTGCGATCTACGTCGACAAAGGCGGTGTCGTACGTGCGCTTTCGGATATTGCCGATGAGGCAGAGACGAGAATTAGGAAAATAATAAAATAATGATAATACTTTCAAGCAAGGGCAATCCGTACGGTCTGTCCTTGTTTACTGTTACACTTCTGAAAATGTCAATAAAAAACATTTTTGTACTTGACATTGACGCAACGTAAAGTGGTATTATATAATAAAAGGGGTGAATATATGGAAAAACAGAATTTAATCGATATAAGCGAAGTATGCAATATGTTCAATACCACTTCCAGAACGCTCAGACATTACGAGGAAAAGAAAATCATCGAAAGTACGACTGATGGCTTTTCTAAACGCCGTAAATATACGGGCACGCAAATAGATAATATAAGGAACGTATTTGTACTCCGTTCTCTCGGATTATCAATTAAAGATATACTGCAACTTCAGCAAGAGAACGTGAACTTGAAAGATACAGTGATCCTGAAAAGAGCAGAAATAATAGCTTCTATTGAAAAACGTATGCGTGAAATAAACATACTAAATGATGCAATTTCAGTAATAGAAGCCGGAGAGAACATATTTGATTATAAAGCAAAGTCGGATATTTCAATTGACCCGGAACTAATCCATATAACTCAAGAATGTTCTGATGCAATAGTCTTCGGTCAAACAGAAAAGCTGTACGGATATTTGAGTGAGAATATGCTTCGCCTTATGCCACGTGACGTTTATGAGAGATCAAGAAAAGATACCGTATCACCTCTTGGTGATTTTGTGTCTTTCGAAAGAATAGAAGCCGATCCAAAATATCCGAATAGAATATACAGCTTTGTAAAGTATAGATATCTTGAGCTTAAAATAACCCTTGTGTTCAATGATAAAGAAATCGACGGGTTATGGCTCAGCTATTATAACAACAACAGCAGGTGATATATATGAAATCCAAAAGAATTGTTTTGGGGTTGTGTTTGACTTCATTCATTCCGTTATTAACATCGTGCCGTGTTAATTGGTTTGACAGACAATATGACGTTCCTTGGTATTATGTCGCAATTCCCGTTATCATATATTGTACAGTCGTATGCATAATAGCACACATCTATATTATGTCCGGAACCTATATTTGTCCGCAGTGCCATAGGGAGATAAAGCTGAAATGGTATCAGATATCTGCGTATGTACATTTAAACAGTGAGAGATTGGTGAAATGCCCTGCCTGTAAAAAAAGAAGCTTTTGCAAAAGGAAACGGAGGAACAAATGAAACTATACTACATTATTTTGATTATTTTGTGTACAGCCTTCTCAATTGTATTTTGTGATCACATAAATATTACTATGGCATCTTTATTACCATTGTTTCTGATGATGTTATCTGTTTTTCAATCTGTATATTTTCACAATCACAGAGAAAAAAAGGACTTTAACATAAATAATGATTCCCCTCTCACCGAAAAAGAATGGGAAAAAGTCGCAGTATATATGCGAAATTCTTACATGATCGTTACGCCTTTATTTGTTCCGTTTGTTATGTTCTTTACATCATGGGCAAAAGCAATATCCATCATATTGTACCTTATTGGTTTTGTGGGGGGAATGCTTTACTATCGTTTACGGTATCACAAAGAAATAAAAAGACGAGTATCTGATGAAATGACGGAATTAAAGGAACAAAAGAAAAAAGAGGAGCTTGGAAAATGGAAATAATAAAGATTTCGTTCTAACCTTCATTATTGTATTGAGGAATACTTCCAAAAAATTTATATAACCGGTGGTCGATGACTGCCGGTTTTTTACAACCGTTGGTTTCAAAGATTAGATAATTGTCTAATCAGTATTGACAAAAAGTGATTAGATAGATATAATATCAGTACAGGGTACCCGATAACCAATGGAGGTAATATTATGACAGTAACAGAACTTATGGAAAGCATGAAAGCTATAGTCGACGGCTACGACAGTTCCTTTGCAAAGCGAATGGAAGAACTTCCAAAAGAAGCAAAGACCGAGCGAAAGGCTCTGCATATACAGCTCGGAGCGAGTAGTCTTGTATGCAGAGCAGGACTTCTTGCGTATACTGCAGATCCGGAGAATACAGTGATCCACGAACGCCGCATCGAGCTGTGTCTTCCACATGACAGCAAGGACTACACTGTGTACTCCGCACTTGAAGAAGATGACCGCCGTCTTGCTTCAGTATATCTTGATACCATCAACTATATGGTGTATGGATTTTTGCAGCGGTACGAAAATGAGCTTGCTATGGCAAAAGATGAGAGAAATGACGATACCGTTTTTAAGCTTACTTTGCAGATCAACACTATAAAAGCGGTGCTTGATGATCTTCGTGCGTGGTGGGCAGAGCACGGTTGTGCAGAATTTGAGGTGTAATATGAAAAATGAGAATTTTTTTGACATAGCAAGGGATGCAATAGAGGTTGAAGTCCAAAAGCTTGAAGCCTTTACCGATGAACTCGACCATGATCTCACAAGAAAACGTGAGATGATCGCTGAATACAAATGTGCCAAATATCGTCATGCTGGCATGACAAACATATCAGCAAGATTTTATTTCTGCAACAAATTCGGATACAAGTATGAAAAGCAGTATTATCAGCTTCCCGACGTGTGGGAGCTTGTAAAGGAAGATTCCGCATTCTTTGAGGCAGTAGACAACGCACCCGAAGATGAAAAACGTACCGTAGCACTGTACCTCGGGATCCTTGCCTATGCAGATCATCTGATATCTGAAAAAGAATCCCTTATTGCCACCGCAACCGATTGGGAAAAGGTAGAGCTTGAAGAATACCTCGTCGGACACAGATTCGCACGAAAATGTATTGTAGAAGCATGGGAGGTTTAGTATGGAAAACAGACTTGAAATACTGAAGCTCCTTGCGGATGAGACCAGACTCGGTATAATAAACGCACTGATGGAGGAAGATTCCTACGTTGAAAAGCTGGCGTCCACCCTCGGACTTACCCCTGCCACCATCTGCTATCATCTTAAAAAGATGGAGGCGGCAGGCATCGTGGGAAGCAGCCGCACACAGTTCTACATCATTTATTCCCTGAATAGGGATATCTTCGATCTCACCCTACGTGAATTTATAAAGCAGGATAAGCCTGTGGAGGATCCCGATGAGAAATACCGCCGTGAGGTGTTGTCGAATTTCTTCAAATACGGTAAGCTCACCCGCATTCCCGTACAGCAGAAGAAGCGGGAGATCGTTCTGAGGCATATTGCGAAGGATTTATCTGCAGGTAAGGATTACACAGAAAAGGAAGTAAACGAGGTGATCCTGAAGTATCACGAAGATTATTGCACCATACGCCGTGAGATGATAGGATTCGGAATAATGGATAGGACAGGCGGAATCTACCGCTTGAAGGAGTGATATTATGTGCCGTATATTGATCGGTGAGAGAATCCTTGAATACAGGCGCAGGCACGGAATAAATCAACGAAAATTCGGAGAAATGCTCGGAGTCACAAGCCAAGCCGTATCCAAATGGGAACGTGACGTATGTTGTCCGGATATATCTCTCCTGCCGGAGCTTGCTAAGATTTTAGAGGTAAAAATACAGGACCTTTTCAAATAAATGAGGCTATCTTTTGATAGCCTCATTTAATATTCATTAATATATCCCCTCGGATGTCCGAGGGGATTTTTACGTAAAACTTATTCGGTTCCGAGAACGATGCCGTTCCACTTAGCAATATATTTAAGTATACGGGAAACATCGGCAAGTGTTACATTCCCGTCAAGGTTTACATCAGCAGCAACTGTGTCGATCTGAATAGTATCCCATCTTGCGATATACTTGAGCATAAGAGAAGTATCCAAAAGGGTAATACTCTGATCTCCGTTAGCATCACCGTAATTTACAGAAATACCGAAACTGGTACCATTAATAATTACTTCCTCGGGACTGTACTTCTCTTCTTTGTATCTGCCATCCTTTGATTCCATAGATGCGACAAAATTAAGGGGATCTGCCGCAAGACCAATCTCAAAGATTTCGCCGGAAGTCGCAGGCTGTGCAAGCTCAAAAGTCAGAGTAGCAATAAGATTTCTACCGGAGCTGAACTGATCTTCCTTATCAATGGATATCCATGTAAGTATGTAAGGATAATCTGTGAGATCATTTGAATTCTCGCAATCACCGCCAATTACGTTCCACTGAGGCGGAGCTGAAAGCTCCATCTGTCGTCTGTTATATCTTACTTCGAGGCAAAAATAACCAAGTTCATATCCTGTTGCAAATTCAGGAAGTGTTACCATAAGATCTACAGCAAGAGTAGTATCACCCTCGTGCAGCGGATATTCCACAAGCTCAAACTTAAGAACAGGCTCTATTACTTCCTCTACCAATATTTCGCATCCGCTGTATTCTGCATAAACCTCATTTCCATTGCGGTCCTGGGGGAGGTTGTCAGGTTCAGCACAAAATCCGATATTATAGGAAACACCTGAATCAAGAGGAGTATCGGCTTTGAACGTGAGTGTACACATCACAGTATCTCCTGCAGGAAGAGAGGCTGTTCCTGATACCCAGAGGATCATGTAGGGATTTTCTTCGAGAGATGCTGAGCAGGTATACATACCCTCATCAGTGTAAACCTTCTTGAAAGACTCAAGGCTAAGTCCTTCGGGAACTGTAACAAGCATACCGACAGCAACCACATCAGCACCTTCGGGAATATGTGCGATGACATCTACGGTAAAAGTTGTATATCCGGAAGCTAAATCTGACGGATCAAGGCTGAAGGTAACTACATCATCTGCATAAGATACAGGAAATGTAAAGGTTCCGACAAGCATGAGAACAGAGAGGAATACGGTCAAGATTTTTTTCATTTTTATCTCCTTTACACAATAAAATCTTTGCAATTTAATAATAACATTTTTTCAAATTATTGTCAAGTAGTATTATTTTCGATTTTTTCGGTCGTTCAATATTTATTTACAAATAAAATTCACACATCCCTCTTTAGCAAACAAGAGGAAACAAGAGAAAAAACGAGGATTTGAGAGTTCTTTATGCGACAATTTACCGTAATCGGATTTTTTTGAAAATTTGTGTTGACAAATGAAACAAGGTGTGGTAGAATATACAGCGTTGAAAAGAAACTATCTAAAACAATGGAGGAATTAAAGCTATGTCTACTTTCATGGCAAAGAAAGAATCCGTTGAGCGCAAGTGGTACGTGATCGATGCTGCAAACAAGCCTCTCGGTCGCACTGCTGCAGTTGCAGCTACCATTCTTCGCGGTAAGCACCGTCCCGAGTTCACTCCTCACGTTGACTGCGGCGAGTTCGTAATCATCGTGAATGCTGACAAGGCGATCCTCACCGGTAAGAAGCTCGACCAGAAATACTATCGTCGTCACTCCGGCTACATCGGCGGTCTGAAGGAAGTTCAGTACAGAACCCTTATGTCCACTAAGCCCGAGATGGCAATGGAGCTTGCAGTTAAGGGAATGCTCCCCGGCAACTCTATCGGACGCAAGTCCATCACCCGTCTGCATGTATATGCAGGTGCAGAGCACAAGCATGCTGCTCAGCAGCCCACCCCCTACGAAGTTTGATGAAAGGACGGTACAGATAAATGTATACAAGCGCTAAACCTTATTTCTACGGTACCGGCAGAAGAAAGAGCTCCGTAGCACGTGTTCGTCTGTATCCCGGCACCGGTAATATCACCATTAACGGCAAGGATATCGACACCTACTTCGGTCTCGACACTCTGAAGCTCATCATCAACCAGCCCTTCGGTGTAACCGATACCATGGGCAAGTTTGACATCGTTGCCAATGTACAGGGCGGCGGTTTCTCCGGCCAGGCAGGTGCTATCCGTCACGGCGTTGCTCGTGCGCTCCTCCTCGCTGATGATACCTTCCGTTCCTCCCTCAAGAAGGCCGGATTCCTTACCCGTGACCCTCGTATGAAGGAGAGAAAGAAGTACGGACTCAAGGCAGCTCGTCGTGCGAGCCAGTTCTCCAAGAGATAATCTGTGCGGCATATGGTGCGGTGCGAACAAATCCTGCCGCACGCGGAGAATCGCAAAGCAATTCTCCCAAAGTCATACGAACATTACAGCACTCACTTTCGTGGGTGCTGTTGTTTTTTGTAGACGGACAGTCGAGGACGCCTGTCCCTACAGGTATATAGATGTTTTTTGCCTACCCTCATTGTGATTACCATAAAAATTCACACTTCTTTTCTCATATTTTCTCCCCAATCCCCCTTGACAGTTGAACAGCTATTCAACTATAATATAGTTGAACGATCAATCAACTGTATAGGAGAGCTTGCCATGCCGAAAAACAGATACATCTGCGACTGCGCTACCATGAACACTCCCCTTGTGGATCATCTTATTGAAAAGCTGCCGGGTGACGGTACATTTTCCCGCATCGCGAGCTTTTACAAGATACTCGGTGACTCTACACGGTGTAAGATAATCTTTGCTCTGCTGGATCACGAAATGTGCGTATGCGACATTGCCAACGTTCTTTGCATGACGAAGTCATCTATCTCACACCAGCTGAGTAAAATGAAAGACAGCAGCATAGTCAAGTGCCGCAGGGACGGAAAATCCGTGTACTATTCCCTTGACGACAGCCACGTTGCGGATATTTTCACCGTCACCATGGAGCACATCGGTCATATGGAGGAGAAGTTATGAAAACCGAGCGAAACATTCTCATTGCATTTATTCTGAATCTGGCGTTCTCTGTTTTTGAGTTCGTTGGTGGAATTTTCACGGGCAGCGTTGCCATCATGTCCGATGCGGTGCACGATATTGGCGATGCGGCAAGCATCGGGACATCGTATTTTCTTGAAAAAAAGAGCAAAAAGCATCCCGACGGTGTTTACACCTACGGTTACGGAAGATATTCCGTTATGGGAAGCATCGTTACCACACTTGTACTGCTTGTAGGCTCTGCACTGGTAATATACGGCTCGGTGGTACGCATCCTTGATCCCGTGGACATTGACTACAAGGGCATGATCGTCTTTGCCGTTGTGGGTGTTCTGGTGAATCTTATTGCGGCTATCGTCACAAAGGAAGGCAACTCCATGAATCAAAAGGCTGTAAATCTCCACATGCTTGAGGACGTGCTTGGATGGGTAGTGGTGCTCATCGGTGCTGTTGTGATGAATTTTACCGACATTCGTGTGATCGATCCCATAATGTCCGTTGGAGTCGCTCTGTTCATTCTTGTAAACGCCGTGAGGAATCTCATGGAGGCCATGGAGGTACTTCTTGAAAAGGCTCCTCACAACATAGAGACAGATGATATTTGCGGTCACGTTCTTGCCATTAAAGGAGTGTGCGATGTTCATCACGTGCACATCTGGAGCATGGACGGACAAAACGCATATGCGACCATGCACGTGGTCACGGCAGATCACAGCCATTCCATGAAAGAGAAGATCAAGGATGAGCTGAAAGAGCACGGTATCGCTCACGTGACTCTTGAATTTGAGGATGTAGGTGAACATTGTCACGACGAGCACTGCCACGTTGAGGCAGCTCATTCTCACGGACACCATCACCACCATCATCACCATCATCATTGATTTTAGAAGAGATGTGTGGTATAATGGGGGTACAAACTATCATTTAAGGTCTATGTTATGAAGCATATCATCTACATTGTACTGCAGTGCACGTGGGGACTTTTGCAATCTTTGCTTGGAGTTATCGTGTATCTGCTTCATATTCGTGACAGGCATTTCAGATTTCACGGCGCAGTCGTAACTGAATGGAAAGCCAGGTCAAGCGTTTCTCTCGGGATGTTCGTTTTTGTTACAAAAGAACCCTATTTTCACGAAAAGCTGAAGAATACTCACTCTATGAAAGAACTTTCTTCAAGGCTTCTCGTTCACGAATACGGACACACTATTCAGTCGCTGATTCTCGGTCCACTTTATCTTATCATTATGGGGATACCCTCAACTTTGTGGGGATTTTTACCCTATTTTAACCGAATGAGAAAGGACAAAAACATTTCTTATTTCTCATTCTTCACAGA
The DNA here is from genome assembly GCA_015065335.1 of Oscillospiraceae bacterium. Lineage (GTDB taxonomy): Bacteria > Bacillota > Clostridia > Oscillospirales > CAG-272 > UMGS1312. The sequence goes on from SVQM01000016.1 coordinate 23,018, forward strand.
AAAATGGGCAAACCGACTGGGAGAAAAAGTGACCGGAGAAGTTTCGATGGAAAATCTTATAATAGAATAACATAACTATGTTTTCAGTATTTCCCCCCGAAAGGAGTCACACCATGACACAATCCTGTGAGACCTGCGAATTCTTCGACTGGGACGAAGAGATGCAGGAAAACGTATGCTTTGCAAATCTTGACGAAGATGACTACGGTCGTCTTCTGCAAGAAAGATCGGCAAAGTGTCCCTACTATAAATACTACGACGAATATAAGACCGTACAAAAGCAAAACTGAAATAATATCGAGGCTCTGCCTCGAGCACCGCAAAGCCCCCTTTTGAAAAATGGGGCTTTGATCACCGAAAACTTTTATAAGCAAAACTGAGCAGGCTTCCCTGCTCAGTTTTGTTTTATTTTTCAAGAGAATAGTAGACGTTATATGTAGGACAATAGTAAAACATATCACCGGTACACTCTTCCTCATCGAGAAGATAACCCACTACCCAGCGTCCGTCGCCGAGATTTTCTCTGTACATTATATCGTGACGGCATGCGATCTTTCCGGGGGTACTGTCTACGACGTATCCTTTGAGATACTGTGTGGCAGTGACGGTACCGTCATCATGACAGACAAGTCCCGCAAGATCAAAGCTGTTAAGCGTCGCCTCTACTTCATGAATTTCATCGTATTCTCCGTCAACGCGAACTGTTACCAATACCATGCGCTTAGTCATTTCCACAGTTTCACCGAACGTTCCTGCTTCATAGTCAACCTCGGTACGCTTATACGGGATAAATTCACCGTTTTCATTCACGAACTGATCAAAAACATCATCTCTGACAAACGCATCGTCTGAAAGTCCAACGATCGTGTCACGGATCTCCATTCCTTCAACAGTTACTTTAAGAGGGTTATCGAAAGAGCTATGTATCTCCGCACTGTCACCATTGTGTAAAAGCTCGTTCTCATATACGGTTTTCACAGAGCCGACGATCACCTCGGGTATATTATCATCACCCGAATCACCAAACTCATTTGAAATAGGCAGTGCATGTTCTGTGTCATCTGTCTCAACCACAGTCATTCCTGCGGCGATCATTTTGATCTCATCGGCGGTTATACCTCTGCCGACAATAGCCTTTACGACAAACTGCCCGTCATGGAACAGAACGTACAGTTCCTTATCATATACGGATATCTCCTTGCCCGTGGAAACAAGATATGCGTCGTTTTCACCTGCCGCAAATCTTTCCGCATCACCGGCACCGTTTATAACTTCATTGAAATCACCCCTTCTGAGGTCAAAGCCGGAGAATGTGATGTTTCGGTTATCCCCAGCAGTACCGTACCATTTTGCGGGAGTATTATCCCTCTCCGCCATATCCTCAGGCATATACGCAAATTCAAGCTTCACACTGATCTCACCCTCACCCGGATTCCATGCACGCACAGGCTCGGTAGCGATCTGCTCCTTCACATCATCGGGAAGCGATGCTCCGATTACGATAGTATCATCATCCTTCTTTTCAAACGAGAAATTCATGAATCCTGCAACAGCATACACCGTAACACTAACAACCGCAAGTATTGCCGCCACGATAGCTATTCTTATACCGGTTTTCATTCCGAACGCTCTTTTTTTCTCACCGTTACGGCTATACTCTCCAAGAAATGCTTTAAGTTTATTCTTTGAATCCTCGGGAAACGTGATCTTGTCAAGCACATTTTTTATTCTGTTATCACTCATTGTAGACCATTCTCCTTTTTGTATATTTCAATAAAAAGCTCGCGTCCCTTTTTGACACGCATTTTCACTGCCGACTCACTTTTTCCGATAATATCGGCAATTGTTTTATAATCGTAGCCTTCGACAAACCGAAGAAGCATTACACTGCTGTATTTTTCAGGAAGCTTCATCAGTGAACGAAGTACTGCCCCGTCATCCGAAGTTATGCCTCCGCTGTCTACGATCTTATCACATATCGCATCTATATCCTCAGCCAAACGGATCCTTTTTTGGCGAAGAATATCCCGACATTGATTCACGGCAACTCTGATAAGCCATGCTTTTCTGTGTTCTTCGCTTTTATATTTGGGGGCTTTATTCAAATATTTCAGATAGGTCTCCTGCAAAGCGTCCTCTGCATCTGCTTCACTGTGAAGATTCACAAGGCAAATCCTGTAAAGCATATCACCGTATCTGTCAACAATGTAATCAATGTCGCCCATTTCTCTCACCTCCTCTCATCTACAATACGTATAAGGAGACAAAAAAGTCAAATTTTATGGTGAAATTTTTATATTTCAAAATAAAAACAAAAAAACGGAGGTATAACCTCCGTTAATTTCGTTGTAAAGCATCCGAATTACTTAAACTTACGCTTTCTTGCAGCTTCGGACTTCTTCTTTCTCTTTACGCTCGGCTTCTCGTAGCATTCTCTCTTGCGAAGCTCGGCCTGGATTCCGGATCTCTGACACTGACGCTTGAAACGGCGCAGAGCACTGTCAAGAGACTCGTTCTCTTTTACTCTGATCTCAGCCATTCGTTTTCCCTCCCTTCGCGTGCGTGAAACACTTCCACACATACCTCTTTTTTATTATAAAGCATTATTTATCAAATGTCAATACTATACGCAGAAATTATCCTAAAAATTTCAAACAAATTATCATCAGCGGCATTTTCGTAAAGATTTTATTACACTTAATATTTTATGGTTTACTTTTCCATAATAATATGGTACAATAATTTTGTATGCACCTTTATGCAATACGGGAGGTTTATAATGCCCGATATAATAAAAATCAGTGTCGGGGACACGCTGGAACTGAAAAAGCAGCATCCCTGTGGCGGAAAAATCTTCACTGTTATGCGGATAGGATCCGATGTTCGGGTGATCTGCAAAAGCTGCGGACGGGATATGACTCTCCCCAGAGAAAAACTCGAACGGGCTATCAAAAAGGTAACTCCTGCTGATATTTGATAAGATTTAACATAACGGAGGTCAAAATGGAAGAAATCAAAAACAACGACGGCAATTTTGAAAATGCTGCCGAATTCGACGATTTGAACCAGATCAATGATACGTTCAAAGCTGCGCCGGTATCAGATGATCTTGAACCGGACATGAGCTTTACGGGGCGTCTTAAAAGAGCGATAAAGACCCGCGGATATCTCGGGCTTTGCTTCATCATCCCCGCACTCATCATGTGGCTCATCTACGCTTCGATGGAGGCGTTCCCGTTCGGAGAGGAATCTGTTCTCGTTCTCGACCTGAACGGTCAGTACGTTTATTATTTTGAGGCTCTCAGAGACATCCTCACCGAAGGAGGAAGCTTCCTTTACACATTCAGACGTGCTCTCGGCGGTGAATTTCTCGGAATCATCGGCTACTATCTTGCAAGCCCGCTTTCAATAATCGTAGCACTGTTCCCCGCAAGCATGATGACAGAAGCTCTGCTCTGCATGTTTCTCATCAAAACCGGACTTTCCGGTCTTACGTTTGCTATCTATCTCGACCGCACGAGAAAGAAAAATCCCGTTCTGACCGTAATGTTCTCAATGATGTATGCTCTTACCGCATACGCCGTGGTAATGCAGCATAACACCATGTGGATCGACAGCCTTATAATGCTCCCGCTCGTTCTTCTCGGCGTGGAATCTCTTATCAAGCATAAGAAGTATAAGCTGTTTATCATCTCCCTCTCTATTTCCGTATTCTCAAACTTCTATATCGGATACATGACCTGTATCTTCGTTGCACTGTATTTCTTCTATTATTACTATGCTCACTCCGAGGAGGAAAGAAACCCCGAGGGTGAAAAAAGACATTTCCTGTATTCTCTTATAAGGATCGGACTCTGTGCCATTCTCATGGTCTGCATCACAGCGGTGATGATCTGGTCATCGTACAACGCACTTACCTTCGGTAAGACCGAATTCACCAATCCCAGCTACGGCTTTGGTCAGAATTTTGATTTTCTTGATCTCGTATCCAAGATGTACTTCGGTTCTTACGATACGGTTCGTCCCGAGGGTTGGCCTTTCGTTTATTCCGGAATGCTTACTTTCATGTTTGTACCTCTGTATTTCTTCCTCAAAAAAGAACCTCTCAGAAAAAAGATCGCAACATCCATTCTCATAACCGTTATGTTCCTTTGCTTCAACGGTTCTACACTTGATATCGTATGGCACGGTATGCAGAAGCCCAACTGGCTCAACTACCGTTATAGCTTTATGGTGTGTTTCCTGCTTCTTATCATGGCTCACCGTGTATTTGAAGACATTGATGATCTCGGCTTCAAGCCGGTGCTTTTCAGTGCCTGTGCAATTTCCGGAACCCTTATGGTACTTCAGAAGCTCGAATACGAGAATCTGCCCGATCTTACTGCCGTATGGGCATCGCTTGCATTTACCGCAGTGTATCTGCTCATGATAAAGGGTGTCACATTCCCCAAGGCTCAGATCAAGCGCACATCCGTCATTATCCTTACAATATTCATCGGATTCGAAATGTACGCCGCAGGTCTTGCAAACCTCATGGCACTTGACGATGACGTAGTATACACCAAGCGTACCACGTACCGTAACCACATGGATCTGTACACTCCCGCAGCCGATGCGCTGAGTCAGATGGATAATTCCTTCTACCGTTCGGAGAAGGTCGTATTCAAGAGAACGAATGATAATCTTGCACTCGGAAACTTCGGCCTTTCCAATTCAACCTCCACTCTTAACGCAGATACCATCAAATTCCTGCAGTATATCGGACTTGCATCAAAATCCCACTGGTCAAAATACCAGGGTTCAACTCCCGCAACAGACTCACTTCTCGGAATCAAGTACCTGCTTGGCGAGAACAAAAGTACCCTTCCCGAGTATTACACGGAAGTACTTTACAGAAGAGGCAAAGGAACTGCTAATCTGAACAAAAATATTTACGCATACCGTAACCCTTACGCTATGTCAGTAGTATTCGGTGCCAACGAGGCACTTACAGACATTGATCTGTTCTCCGATGATTCCGAATTCAAGAATCCTTTCGAGAGGCTGAACGGCATCTATGCAGCAGCACTCGGAATTGACAGTGCTGATATGTTCGTAAACCTCGGTCAATCCTTCCCTACCACATCAAATCTTTCAAGCGCCGGCACTACCAACCACACAAAGTACACCCCCATCGACTCCAAAAAAGACAGTTTTATCAGCTATACGATCACCGCACAGACGAGCGATACGATCTATATGTACATTCCTACTACCTATCCGAGAGAATGTGAGCTGACCGTCAACGGATCAAAGAAAGGCACCTACTTTGGAAACGAGACTCACAGAATCGTGGAGCTCGGTTCGTATGCCCCCGGTAAAAAGCTTGAGATAAAGCTGAAACTCAACAAGGAAAATCTCTACATCGGTAACAAGGACAAGCTCTTCTTCTATTACTTTGATGAGAGCGTATACCTTGATCTCGTTCAACAGCTCAAGGGTTCCGAGTTCAACATTACCGAGTGGAACGAGGATACTCTGAAGGGTTCCATCAATGTACAAGAAGGTGACGAGCTTATCTTCACGACCATCCCCTACGACAAAGGATGGAAGGTCACCGCAGACGGTAAATCCGTTGAGACTTTCGAAGTGCTTGATTCACTCATCGCATTCAGACTCCCCGCAGGTGAGCACACCCTTGAGATGAAGTACAGACCTGCATGCGCTATGTACGGTTCTATCATCTCCCTTACAGGTGTTGTGATCTTCGTTGCAATTTGTGTTGCCGAACGTATCCTGAAGAAAAAGGGAATAATCGGTGCACCGGTACCGGTACCTGACAATGCGGTATTTGATACAGCCGATATCTCCGTTGATCCCTCAATTGGAGAGGCTTCATCTTACTCGGATTCCGCATCGGATGAGAACGCACCCGACAATACAGAAGATCCTGAATAACGAAGCTATTATGAAAAAACTGCTTTCGGGATTTATCTCTTTATTTATCCTCGTCTCCGTGTCTCTGATAAATCAGCATACTAATGCTGCGGCAAACGAAAAATTGCAGTTGTCGGCTGAGTCAAATCTGACACTTATAAACAGAAACACCTATATGACCGGAATCTGCGGCACTATAACCGCAGATTCCCTTATGGGGGAGTTTGCCCACACCGTCACCCTGACTTCTCCCGAAGGAGTAGTCCTCTCCGGAGATGCCCTCGTCCCTTCCGACACGGTAGTCTCAAAAGGTACCGCTTCCATACGGGTACTCATATATGGCGACGTTAACCGCAGCGGTCATCTCAATTTGTCAGATGTATCGTCAATGCTGAAGTTTATCGCCAAATGGGATATCGATGTTTGTGACGCCGCAATCGATCTCAACTGGGATTCCAAGAACACTTTGGCCGATGTTTCACTGCTTCTGAAGAAGATTTCAGGTTGGAACGTATGTATCGGAGTTGACATCGTTCCCGAGCAGATCACGCTTTCTTATTATGACAAGGATTGCACCGCAATCGGGGTGATCTGGCATTCTGCAAAAAAGACGCATCATCCTGCAGTCCAGGTTGCAGAAGGCATTACCGATGACTTCAGAGATGCCAAAACCTATCTTGGTGATACAAACACCGGCAGCGGAGACGCCAACAGCAGGGCCATTCTTACAGACCTTGAGCCCGGTAAGACCTACTCGTACAGAGTGGGTGACACATCCGGTTTCTGGGGAGATCCCGCATATTTTACTATGGGCGAAGAAGATCCCTCAGAGTTCACGTTTGTATGCTTTACCGATACCCAATCCAGGGACAGCAGAGATACCGGCATATGCTTCAAGACAGCGTGGCGCACAGCTTCTCCCGCATATGATATTGACTTTGCAGTACACTGCGGTGACGTAGTGGAAAGTGTCGACCCCTATTCATGGCGCGAAATGCTTGAGACATCCTCGGATTATCTCAGAAGCATACCCATTATGGCTGTATCCGGAAATCACGAAACATCTTACGCCGGCAATGACGGTTTCAAGATGCAGTACAATCATTTCAATACTCACGTGCCTGATCAGACATCCGTTGAGAAAGGTTATTTCTACTCCTTCACTTACGGAAACGTTCACTTTGTAATGCTGAACACCAACAATCAAGGCACTGTCGATGATTCTCTCTCAGACGAGCAGATCACGTGGCTTCGCTCAGATCTTGAAGAGAATGATGCCAAATGGACAATAGCCGTCATGCATCATCCCATTTATTCTACAGGCTCCGGCTCCTCTGATCGCTGGGAAGATCCGATGGTCATCGCCATGAGAGCTCAGCTTGCTCCGATCTTTGCGGAATACGGAGTAGATATAGTCCTTGCAGGCCACGATCACATCTACTACTGTACTCACCCCATCGACGGCAGTGAGAACATCGTCTCTGCAACGACTGAAATCATTGACGGTACAGTGTACTACAACGATCCCGAAGGCGTGATCTATACCACTCCCGGATGCACGGGATCTTCCGCAAGAAGTCTTTGCGATACCCACCCTGAGTATTACAGGCATCTTAAAGACGGTATGACAAGATCCTTTCTCGCAGTAACAGTTGAAGAAAACAAGCTGACTGTTGACTTCTGCATACCAGTTCTCGGGACGGAATGCGAAGTCTATGATTCCTGGGGAATCATAAAGTAAATAGTAACACCGCCGCGGATAAC
>SVQM01000128.1 GCA_015065335.1 Oscillospiraceae bacterium
CTCTGAGGAGGATCAATGCCGCAAAAGCGGAGCTTACATAAAACACTCCTCCGAATGAAGAAAACAGGCTGTCAACAGGTATTTTTCCCTTTGAGAAAATGGAAAAAATACTGAGTACAACAAAAAAGAAGAATACAGCACCAATATAAGACCATGCAAAATAGTCACGTCCGGGCATCCATTTTGCCGCAAGATTTATAATTAGGGTGAAAATATACGAAGGGATAGCAATTGCCGGCTTTTTATTTGTTCCGACACATTTAAGTATCTCCCAATCGGCAACAAGAGCCAGAATGGTAAACATAACAGAAAAAATGGGAGTATATGAAAAAATGAGAACCGGAATAAGCAAAGCTATAAGTACTGCTCCGGTAATTATTCTCTGTTTCATGATGATATTGCCTTTCGATTTTACCTGATAATTATTTTACTGCACCGTATTTGCGTTTTCTTTTTCCGAATGATTCAATGGCAAGAGCAAGAGCATCATCGTCAAAATCGGGCCAAAGAGTATCGGTGAAGTAGAACTCAGCATAAGCACACTGCCAAAGAAGAAAATTTGAAAGTCTCTCCTCCCCTGCCGTTCTCACAATGAGATCAGGATCGGGAGACAAGCAGGTATACATTTCACCTGTAAGGTCATCCTCTGTAATATCAGTAACACCTTTAGATGACAGTCTTGAAGCGGCACGGGCAATTTCCGCACGTCCACCGTAATTAAGTGCAAGATTCAGCGTAAGATCACATTTTTCTGTGATATTTGCAAGGTGACGGCATTTTTCAGCCATTTCCGCACCAAGTCCGTCCACATCACCGAGAAAAATAAATCTTATATTATTCTTTTCACGGTCAGCCTCCGCCTCGGCAATGTAAGAATCGAGTATCCTCATCAGTGCCGCTATTTCCTTTTGAGGGCGAAGCTTCAGATTCTCGGTAGACAGTGCATAAACAGTAACGGTTTTTATTCCGAGATCACCGCATCGTTCAACTATGTGACGAAATGCAGCGGCACCTTTTGTATGTCCGGCTTCACGAGGAAGTGCTTTTGAGGTAGCCCACCGTCCATTCCCATCCATGATAAAAGCTATATGGTTAAGAGAACACTCGGATACTATCTTCATCTGTTCTTCAACTGTGAGTGCTTTATTCTGATGCTTTTTTCTAAAAATCACTGTTTGGTACCTCTGTTTTTTATACAGTCAAAACGCCCCTGACACAGAACATTGGCCCGGGGCGTTCAAAATGCGTGTATTTTCCGTCAGATGGACATTACTTCCTTGTTCTTTGCGTCAGTAACCGCATCTACTTCCTTGATATATTTATCGGTAAGATCCTGGATCTGCTTCTCGGAAGCCTTCTGCTCATCCTCATTCATCTCACCGTTTTTCTTCATATCCTTGCACTTGTCATTTGCGTCACGACGGATATTACGGATCGCAACCTTTGCATCCTCACCCATTTTTGCAACCTGCTTCTGGATATCCTTACGGCGTTCCTCAGTAAGCTGGGGGAAGATAAGTCTGATTACCTTACCGTCATTCTGAGGAGTAATTCCTACATCGGATGCAAGAATAGCCTTCTCAATAGCCTTGAGAGAAGAAGCATCCCAGGGAGCGATCTCAAGAGTCTTGGGATCGGTAGCCTTTACAGCTGCCATCTGATTGATCTCGGTAGGAGTACCGTAATAGTCAACGGTGATCTTATTAAGCACAGCAGCATTTGCCTTACCGACTCTGATGGTAGAAAGATTCTCAGAATATGCTGAGATAGCCTTCTTCATTTTTTCCTCTGTGGGTTTAATATCGTATTTCATTGTTTTATCTCCTTTAGAATTTATTTAATTATTTTACGATAGTTCCGAGTGCCTCGCCCATGATAACACGGCGGATATTCTCGGATTTATCGAGGCCGAACATATGGACAGTCATCTTATTGTCATTTGCGAATGATGCGGCAGTGGAATCGATTGCCGCAAGATGATTCTCAAGAATGTAGTCGAATGTAACATTTGAGAGCTTCTTTGCAGTGGGATCCTTTTTAGGATCTGCCGTATAAAGAGCATCGATATTCTTTGCCATAAGTACCACATCAGCACCGATCTCAGCACCTCTGAGGACAGCAGCGGTATCGGTTGAGAAGAAAGGCACACCCATTCCGCCTGCAAAAATAACAGGTCTTCCCTTTTCCATGTGTCTCACCGCTTTGTCACGGCTGTAGGTCTCAACAAATCCGTCCATGGCAATAGCTGACATAGCTCTTGCATCGATGCCGCGCCTGTTAAAAGCTGACTGGATAGCCAATGAATTGATGGTAGTAGCAAGCATACCCATGTGGTCTGCAAGGGAACGCTCCATACCGCCGCCTTTTTTACCTCTCCAGATATTTCCCGCACCGACGACGATAGCTATCTGTACGCCGTCATTCAGGCAATCTGCAATAACACCGCAGACCTCATCAAGATACTCATGATCGAGGATCTCTCCGTCACCTGCAAGGGCCTCGCCGGAAAGCTTCAGAAGGACTCTTTTATATATAGGTTCCATGGTCTACACCTTCCCCTTACATACTTAATTGTATAATTATCTCTATGTATTATACCCGATTGCGAAAGAATTGTCAATAGATGGTGTTACATATCACGAAAAAAGGAGACTCTGACGAGTCTCCTTATAATAATATTTAAAATTACTTCAGCATGCTTGCGATCTCGTCGCCGAAGTTATCCTCTCTCTTCTCGAGACCTTCACCACGCTCGTAGCACCAGTAACCTGCGAGCTCGATCTTGCCGCCGAACTCCTTAGCAGTCTTATCAACGTACTGGCCGACAGTCATATCGTCATCTTTAACGTATGCCTGCTCGGTGAGGCAACATCTCTCGTAGAACTTACCGATCTTACCGGTAACCATCTTCTCAATGATAGAATCAGGCTTATTAGCATTCTTCTCATCATTCTTGATCTGAGTCATAAGGATCTGCTTCTCTTCCTCAAGTGCGGACTCGGGAACAGACTCCTTATTAAGATACTGAACGGGCATTGCAGCAACCTGAAGAGCGATGTTCTTTGCAAACTCAGCAAAGCCGGCATTGTTTACGCAAGCATCATCAGCGTCAAACTTGATAACTACACCGGTAGTTCCGCCACCGTGGATATATGTGGAAACAACACCCTCGATGATTACAAAACGACGGATATTCATGTTCTCGCCGATAGTAAAGATCATATCCTTAAGCTTAGCCTCAACGGTGAAATCAGCGTTAAAGGGCAGAGCCATAAGAGCCTCAAGATCAGCGGGCTTATTTGCGATAATAACATCAAGGATACCGGAAACGAAAGCCTTGAATGTATCGTTTTTAGCAACGAAGTCAGTCTCAGCGTTAACCTCGATCATAGCGGTGGTAAGACCGTCAGCAGAGGTCTTGATATCTACAACACCCTCAGCAGCAATACGGTCAGCCTTCTTTGCAGCAACGGAGAGTCCCTTCTCACGAAGGATCTTCACAGCCTCATCGAAATCACCGTTAGCCTCGTTAAGTGCCTTCTTGCACTCCATCATACCGCAACCGGTCTTAGCTCTGAGATCGGATACGGCCTTAGCAGAAATAGCAGCCATTTTTATATTCTCCTTAACTTTATTTGGTATCGAAATTACTTTCCGATAGAGAGCTTACGCCTCAGCGTCCTCTTCAGCCTCAGCCTCTGCCTTCTCTTCAACAGCAGCGGCCTCAGTCATCTGCTCACCCTGCTTACCCTCGATAACTGCATCAGCAATTACTGAAGAGATAAGACGGATAGCACGGATAGCATCGTCGTTACCAGGAATTACGTAGTCAGCATCATCGGGATCACAGTTGGTATCAACGATAGCGATTACGGGGATACCGAGCTTCTTTGCCTCAAGAACAGCGTTGTGCTCTTTTCTGGGGTCTACGATAAAGATCGCAGCGGGAAGTCCCTCCATAGTCTTGATACCGCCGAGGTTACGCTCGAGGTTAGCCATTTCCTTCTGGAGATTTGCAACTTCCTTCTTGGGGAGCATATCAAAGGTTCCATCCTCCTGCATCTTCTCAAGAGCAGTAAGACGGTTGATGCTCATCTTAATGGTCTTGTAGTTGGTAAGCATACCGCCGAGCCAACGCACATTTACATAATACATACCGCATCTCTCAGCTTCCTCACGGATAGCATCGGATGCCTGCTTCTTAGTTCCTACGAACAGAATGTTGCCACCCTCGGTAGCGATGTCACGAGCGAACATATACGCCTCTTCGAACTTCTTGATAGTCTTCTGAAGGTCGATAATGTAGATGCCGTTACGCTCGGTAAAGATGTACTCAGCCATCTTAGGGTTCCAGCGTCTGGTGTGATGTCCGAAATGAACACCTGCTTCGAGAAGCTGCTTAATTGATACTACAGACATTTTTATGTCCTCCTTCGGTTTTTCCACCATCCGTCATGATGCCGCAACCAAAGACCAAATCAATGGCACCGGCGGCAATTCGGGGACGAATGTGTGTGATAATTTTCGTATGCACACTGCATACTTGAGTATTATAACATAATTATATTTGCTCTTCAAGTAGTATTGGCAAATTAACAAAATATTTACAATATCTTAGAACCATCTGCGCTTTTTTCTTGGATTCTGATCTTTACAGCACGAACAATCACTATGATCGTAGTCGCCGTCAACAAGTATAGCATCCTCTCCTATGCGATTTATACAGCTCCACGGAATACGGATATCATCTCCCCTGTTCCAGAAGGAGCCCCCATAACATCCCGGAACAAAGATTGCCTCGATCCTACCATCGCAGGTATCAACTTCAAAATCACATATATTCCCGAGGCTTCTTCCGTCACACACGGATATTACAGTTTTCTCTTTCAGTTCTCGTGTTCTGCAACCCATAACTGCTCCTTATTTTTTTGTATATTATATTATCTTGCTTCCCCTTTAATTCCTTTTAGTCATGACCTCCGGCTTAGCCGGAGGCTTGCTCTGCCCCTATAAGGGGCTATTACCGGCAAGCATCTAAAGACGCACCGGCATTCTATCACTTG
>SVQM01000129.1 GCA_015065335.1 Oscillospiraceae bacterium
GAGAAAACCCTTTTTGCAAAAAGGGTTTTCTCAAGGAATAATTTGAAAGGATTAACCATTATGAAACTTTGTGTACTTGCTAACCTTTACGGTGACAAGACTCTTGCAGAGACTCTTGACCGTCTTGCAGGCCTTGGCGTAGAGGCTGCAGAGATCGGTTGTGGCGGATATCCCGGAAAGGCACAGTGCGATCCCGCAGTTCTTCTTGCTGACGAGAAGGCTCTTGAGGCATTCAAGGCTGAGTTCACCCGCACCGGTGTTGAGCTTGCAGCTTTTGCTTGCCACGGCAACCCTGTTCATCCCGATGCTGCTGAGGCAAAGAGATATCACGACGATTTCGTGAATGCTGTTCTTCTCGCAGAGAAGTGCGGTGTTGACACCATTATCACATTCTCCGGCTGCCCCGGTGGTGCTCCCGGAGACAAGATGCCCAACTGGGCAACCTGTGCATGGCCTGAGGAGTATCTCCAGGTTCTTGATTATCAGTGGAATGAGGTCCTCATCCCCTACTGGAAGGAGACTGTAAAGTTCGCACGTGAGCACGGTGTTACAAGGATCGCTCTTGAGATGCACCCCGGCTTCTGCGTATACAATCCCGAGACTCTCATGAAACTTCGTGCTGCTGTAGGTCCCGAGATCGGCGCTAACTTCGATCCTTCTCACCTTGTATGGCAGGGTATCGATCCCGTTAAGGCGATCCGTTACCTCGGTGATGCGATCTACCACTTCCACGCAAAGGACGTTAAGATCGATCCCATCAACTCTCCCGTTATCGGCAACCTCGACACCAAGCACTACGGTGACGAGATCGGCCGTGCGTGGGTATTCCGTGCAGTTGGTTACGGTCACGGTGAGGGATACTGGAGAGATATCGCTTCCAATCTCCGTCTCGTTGGCTACGACCGTGTAATGTCCATCGAGCATGAGGATAGCCTCATGTCCATCGATGAGGGACTTGAGAAGGCTGTTGCCCTCCTTAAGCCCATCATCATCAGCGATCCTAAGCCTACTTCCATGGCTTGGGCGTGAGTTTTGAAAAGATAATATCTATTATGCGGGGGAACCCCTTTTTGAAAAAAGATGTTCCCCCGCACCCTTTCCCTAAAAACTTTTATATAAATAGGCAAAGGTACAGGCGAACCAATGAGGTTATGCTGTACCTTATTTTAGTTTGCAATTACTTTATTCGTGTCACAGTATAAAAGTTTTGAGGGGTTTGGGGAACTTTTTCAAAAGTTCCCCAAGAAAAAAGCACTGTACTTTATTTCATTTTCGTTACACTGTGGAAATATGCTGTATCATCCTCACGTTTCACGAAGATCACAGTATACTCGGGGGATTCAACCTCACCGGCACTACACTTCACACGCATACGGTAGGTATTTTCGGTTTCTGAAAGCTGCAGTACACTGACATCCACAGGATCGGGATCAAGCATCGTCACCGAGGTATATGATGCCACCTTATCGAGATATACGAAAATCCTTCCGCTTTCGTTGGAAATCTTTTTCGTTCCACCGAATGCTGTATAAACAGTCTCCTCAAACTCCCTTGCAGGAATGAGATTCGTTATCTGCATGAGAGGATATTCCGCCACCGCCGCATCAAGCTTTTCAATATTCCCCGAATATTTACCGAAATTTTCCGCAAGCATATAGAAAAGAACAGAATCACGACAGCTATCCATAGCCTCACCAATACCTTCAAACTCCGGCAAGATCGGAGAGTTTACCGTGAGCATCTGTATCATCTCTGATAATTCTTTTGCCAGCTCACCGTCTGTGGGAAGTTCCTTTTTCACTTGCTCTTCGGAATATTCCACTCCAAAAGAACACGATGTGAGCACCACACAAAGAATAACCGCCAGAACAGCTCTAAGCACACGGCTCATAGTCCCATCTCCTGCATTGCATCGGGATCAATTCCGCTGTTCTCAAGGAGCTTACGGTTAAATTCCTTCGCCGCATTGATGCCCATTTTCTTCTGACGGTTGTTCATGGCGGCGATCTCAAGAATAATAGCAAGATTACGGCCCGGCTTCACGGGGATAGTGGTTGACGGTACCTTTATACCCATGATATCCATGTATTCCTCATCAAGCCCCATCCTGTTATACATCTTCCCCTGTTCCCAAGGCTCAAGATTTATAATAATATCAATTTTTTCGCTCATCTTGACAGCACCCATACCGAATATGCGGCGCACATCAATAATGCCGATTCCGCGAAGCTCAATGTAGTGGCGGATCATTTCGGGAGCCTGACCTACAAGAGTTTTTGCAGACACACGCCTTATCTCCACCGCATCGTCTGCAATAAGTCTGTGACCTCGTTTGATAAGCTCGATTGCAGTCTCACTTTTACCCACTCCCGAATCTCCGAGAATGAGCATACCCTCACCGTAGACCTCCACAAGAACTCCGTGACGTGTTATCATAGGAGCAAGAGCAACGGAGAGATATGCAATAAGCGCCGCCATAAAAGGTGATGTACTACTCTCGGTTGCAAGAACAGGCACCTCAAAATACTCTGCGATCTCAAGTATCTCCTCATCGGGACGATTCTTATGAGAGAACACTACCGCAGCAGGATGCTTTGAGAAGAAATCCGTAAGTGCCTCTCGCCTCCGTGGAGCCTCCATTTTTTTGAGATACATAAACTCTGCAGTACCGATTATCTGCATACGCTTTGGTTCAAAATGGTCAAAAAAGCCCGCAAGCTGAAGTCCCGGTCTTGTTACGTCCATTCTTGTGAGTTGTATATCCTCGGGAGGCTCAGGAGAATAGATCACCTCAAGGGACAGCTCATCAATTACCTTCTGGAGTGCTATAGTTCTGTTTTCACTCATTTGTATGTCCTCCGTTTAAAGTCACGATAAATCCACCAACATTATCACCGGATACAGTGTATTCCCTATTCTTCGGCACCTTTATCTCTGTATCTCCGGTTTCATTTGCCGGAACGTAGTATACCACATAATCGCCGCCGTGTATTCCCTCAAGAGATATCTCTTCAGATGCAATGCCATTCCAGGATATCGCCGTTCCTTCGGGAAGATTTCTCAGATATTCAATATACTCCTCCAGTACCCATCCCTTTTCCTTCATAATGAGCGAATGAGGGAGTCCCACATATCTGTAGTGCCATGATTCATAGCTTATCCCTGTAATATCGGACTTTTCCTCCGGATACCGAAGGATGAAGCCATAATTCTCAAAATTCTCCACCAGCCATTTGCATTTTTCGTATGCTCGTACAGCATATCCCTCACCTGCATCGGTATATACCGAAAGATCCATGGCAAGTCCCGTATGATGTTCACTATGGCCCGGAAGTGCCACGTATTTTGCCGCCATTTCCGCACCATCGGTAGCAACTCTGTTAGAATAAAGCTGTCGTTGGAACTCCTCCGTTCTGAATCCTCCACCACTGACGATCATAACATCACGACATCCTGTCTCTGCGTAAAAATCGTCCATCAGCTTATTGAAGGCAGTGATAGCAGTCATGGACAGTGTCACGTTCATGTCACCCACCTTATATGAGAGCGTCTTGTTATCATAAACCGACACATCATCTCTTACATCGGGGAAAACAAACTCATGATCCGCATTTACAAGAATAAGCTCACCCTCATGGATCGCTGACTGAGGAAAGGCTACAGATATTTCTGTAGCCTTCGGCTTCTCCTCATCGACAGCATTTTCCACAGTCGCTGATTCCAATGAAGAGCCCGTAACCAAAGGAGCTTTATCATCATTTCTTGAAATAATGACAAGCGTACAAACTCCGATTATCAAAAAAAGAATTACGGTAACGATAAGCACACCGATATTCACCGATGGCATACGGTACCTTGTTTTTCTTTTCAGTGCTTTTTTCATCGCTTCCTTTTCAGTAAGCGGATTTTTATTATTATTATTATTCATATATCTCACCTATCCCGGGGCTTTGCCCGTACCCTGCCAATTCTTTTTGAAAAAAGGACTGGATCCAAAAAACTTTTATATAAAAATAAATATATCTGGCGGTTTTTTATCTTGACTTTATTCTTATATAAAAGCTTTTTGAAAAGGGGCGCGGGGGAAAAGCTTTTTCTCGAAAAAGTTTTCCCCCGCAAAAATATTATTCTAAATTAAAGTGCGTCCTTGCGGGAGAGGTTGAGTCTGCCCTTCTCGTCAGAGCCGAGGAACTTAACTCTCATCTCATCGCCAACCTGACATACATCCTCTACCTTTTCGGTACGTGCGGTGTCAAGCTTGGAGATATGCACAAGACCTTCCTTACCGGGAGCAATCTCAACGAAAGCACCGATGGGGATGATCCTTGTAACCTTACCGTTGTAGATGCAGCCAACCTCGGGCTCAAAGATGATACCGGAAATGATCTGGTATGCAGCCTCGATGCTGGACTTGTCGATAGCAGAGATAAATACGGATCCATCGTCCTCAATGTCTACCTTTGCACCGGTGTCGGCAACGATCTTCTGGATAACCTTACCGCCGGAACCGATAACCTCACGGATCTTATCCACAGGGATCTTCATGGACTTCATCTTAGGAGCAAACTCGGAAACTTCCTCTCTGGGAGCAGGAAGTGCCTTGAGGATGATCTCGTCGATGATGTAGTCACGACCCTTATGAGTAACAGCGAATGCCTCCTTAATGATCTCGGGAGTAAGTCCGTCGATCTTAAGGTCCATCTGGATGGAAGTGATACCCTTGTGAGTACCTGCAACCTTGAAATCCATATCGCCGTAGAAGTCTTCAAGTCCCTGAATATCGATCATGGTCATCCATCTGTCGCCCTCGGTGATAAGACCGCAAGAGATACCTGCAACGGGCGCCTTAAGAGGAACACCTGCATCCATAAGTGCAAGAGTAGATCCGCAAACAGAAGCCTGAGAGGTAGAACCGTTGGAGGAGATTACCTCGGATACGCAGCGGATAGCATAGGGGAACTCCTCAACGGAAGGAAGAACGGGAACGAGAGATCTCTCAGCGAGAGCTCCGTGACCGATCTCACGGCGTCCGG
>SVQM01000130.1 GCA_015065335.1 Oscillospiraceae bacterium
GACACCGAGAAGATCCTCGGCAGACCTGCGGGAGTTGCGGTAGACGCACACAGCGGTCTTGCGGGAATCGCACACTGGATCAACGGTGAGCTTGCAAGAAACGGTCATACTGCACGCTTTGACAAGAAGGATCCCGTGATCAGCGCAGTTAAGACAAAGGTTGACGAGATCTATGCCGCAGGCAGAAACACCTGCATGTCAAGCGAGGAGCTCTGCGAGATCCTTGATACCGTAGATCCCGTAACTGCGGAGAAGATAAGAAAGTAAGATAGAAAGCAGGCAGCAATTGTTGCCTGCTTTTTGCCGTTGACTTTTTCGTGGATTTTATGTATAATTATGTAAGAATCACCCCCGGAGGTAATAATGAAAAAAATCATATCAATGTTAATCGCGGTGATAATACTTTCTGCCGCACTCTCAACTGCTGTTTCTGCAAAGGGTGTCTGCATGTTCAGCGACGATTTTACCACAAGCTTTTCGCCTAACAACTGGATGCTTCGCGGAGGATATGATACCTGTGCATTTATATGGGATCACAACAACAAATACCTGTACGGTCAGGACGATGCCATAGTTTTGCAAAGTAATTTTGCTGATGGAAATAAAATGTGGAAGAACCATTATTACTCCATAGATGTACGTGTTCAGGAGGGAGGACTTGGTGCATCTCCGAACTCAAACGTGATAATGCAGTTTCAGGATCTGTTCCAATCGGGCGTGACAGGTCCGGTGTATTCGTACAGCATTGTCCTTCAGACAGGCGAGGCATATCTTGTAAAAGAGGTCAGTTATACGAATGAACACGGTGAGGAGGACTTTTCATGGGTTGCTATTGATACAGCGATGCTTCCTTCACCTGTCGAAATCGATCCTAATGCAGAATGGTTTAACATGGGTATGAGAATAACCGAAGGGAGAATTCAGTGTTACTTTAATGAGGAGCTTATTCTTGAATCTGTATACGATCCCAATGACACAAAGCTTGGCAGAAGATACAACCGGAACACCCCCGACTCGACTGTCGGTGCGTTTGAATACCCCTTTGTATTCATAAACTACGACAACATCCTTAATCTGGATAATTTTCAGGTTTGGACCGGCGATTATGATTTTACCACAACTCCGGGAGACGTGAACGGAGATGGTAAAACAAATCTTGCGGATGTGTCCTGTTTGCTGAAACATATTGCCAAGTGGAAGGATATTTACACTGATATACATCAGTTGGATCTGAACAGAGACGGAAACAGTAATATTGCCGATGTTTCCTTGTTGCTGAAGTTTTTAGCCGGCTGGGACATTAAATTGAAATAATCAACCTAAAACAGTATCCTTCGGGATGCTGTTTTTGTGTTTGTGAAAAGTTCTTGCTTTTTGTTATGTACAGATGTATAATATTGATAATACATTTTAAGGAGGACCTTATGAAAAAGATCAGTTTAGTTTTATCTCTTGTGATCATTATGACTATACTCTGTGCCTGTTCAGAGCCTTATTCGCAGGTAAGAGGTAACGATGCTGTTGCTGTTGCATCGGAAGCTTCAGTGTCTGAAAAGATTTCCGGATGTAATCCCGAAAAGTATACTATGGATCTGACTCTTGATACTGAAAAAGACACCATATCCGGAGACGTTATCGTGGATCTTACAAACATGACTGATGATGCATTGACTAAGATTTGCTTCAGACTTTACAGTGCGACCGTTTCTTCCGGTTCCATAAATAAAGCTGAGAACACTTCAACGGGTACCGAATATGAGGTTGCCCCTGGATCGGATAAATCTGTTATTTACGTGGATCTTGCAGGAGACTCTATCGATCCCGGTAAAACCGTATCCGTAAAGCTTAATTTTACTTCGATCATACCCGATAGTGAAGACAGATTCGGTGTTATAAATACAGATAACGGAAAGCTTTACAATATGACTTTCTGTTTCCCGCAGATCGCATTCCTCGAAAACGGAAAGTGGTTTGAAGATGCATATATTCCGGAAGGTGAGGCTCGTTTCAGTGAGATGTCAGATTACTATGTAACTCTCAAAGCTCCTGCTGATTATACTGTTGTTTCTTCCGGAAAATCTTCTACGACGGATGGTGTAACTACCATTGATGCACCCGGTGTGCGTGAAATGGCGATTGCTGCCTGCAACTTTGCTGACGTGATCTCAAAAACAGAAGACGGGATCAAATACAATGTTCTTGCTGTGAAATTTTCGGACGATAATGCGGAGTATTATACCGATATGTACAATATCATGCTTGATGCTGCTATTGATTCGGTAAATATCTTCTCAGAGCTTGTTGGAAATTACATTTATGATGAGATTGATATAGTTCCTCTGTATATGAGCGGTAACATCGGTGGAATGGAGATGCCCGGATTTATTCAGATCGCTGTTCCGAAGAATGTAACTGCGAGTGATGAGGGTTATTCGGAAGTGGATTACACCGGCATTTGTCAGAATACAATGATCGTAACTGCTCACGAAATGGGACACCAGTGGTTCTATTGTGCAGTCGGTAATAACGAAGCTGCTGATCCTTGGCTGGACGAATCGTTTACATCATTCCTGGAATATTATTATGTGTATAAATCAGATAAATTAGAAGATACTGCTGATGCTTTTAATAAAAAACATTATGAAATCGATCCGCAGGAAATCCCGTCTGCATTTGATAGTGAAGACGGATCTTCTCCATCATACGTAAATCTTCCTACAAACGATTACGGTAAAGACGGTGATTACTCTCTTGTGGTTTACGATAATGGTGCGTGGTTCCTCAGAAAGCTTGAACTGACAATGGGAAGTGAAAAGTTCTTTGAGATGCTCTCAGAGTGGTATACCTTAAATACCGGTAAAATTGCAGGAGGTGCTGTATTCGTACAGCACGTTTTGAAATATGATTCTTCGGATGAGGTAAAAGATGTCATTAATTACTTCCTTTCTGATGATTATCTGAAATAATCAACCCAAAACAGTATCCTTCGGGATGCTGTTTTTGCGTTTGTGCTGTATACAGTGGGCCGTTTCATATCATATTAAACAAATGATGCGATAAATAAGTGCCCGTTTATGAGATAACTTCCAAAAATCACAAAAATCGAAAAAATCTATTGATTTTGAATTTCAGCTTTGATATACTATATGTGTATCGTTTTAGTTGTCGACGTATGTCGTGCATCAATCTATAGAATCCGGGAGTGCTTAATATGATTTCAAAAGAGGTAAAGATCGTAAATAATGTTGGTCTGCATGCAAGACCTGCAACCTTCTTCATCCAGAAGGCGAACTCATACAAGAGCTCCATTTGGGTTGAGAGAGAGGATCGCAAAGTAAATGCGAAGAGCCTTCTCGGCGTTCTGTCGCTGGGTATCGTTAAGGATATGACCGTGACCGTTATTGCGGACGGTGCAGATGAGGAAGAGGCAGTCAACGGACTTGAGAAGCTTATTGAGTCTGCCTTTGACGAACAGTATCTTTAATTTTTGAGATAAAGAATAATGCTCCGCATGACCGGTCATAATCGTATCGGCAGGCGGAGTTTTGTTTTGTCGGGTCGGCAAGCGAAGCGGTGTTATCTTGGGGCATCTCCAAGATAGTCCTTCGAAGAAAAGAAAAAACATCAAACACAGTATAACCTAACGGATACAGTACACACCACATCTGTCTCGCCTACGGCAAATCCCCATCCCCCATAACCTCACGGAGGAAACAGAAATCATGTCAGACGAAAGACTCCTGCGCCTTAGGGAAAAGGCATCAAAACTGCCCCGATCCCCCGGCGTGTATATAATGGAAAACTCCCAGGGTAAGGTCATCTACGTGGGAAAATCACGCTCCCTCAGAGACAGAGTGTACCAGTATTTCGTTGGCTCCCACGATGTCAAAACGGAGAAAATGGCATCCTCGGTCCATGATTTCAGATTCATCACCTGCCAAACGGAGATCGAATCTCTGGCACTTGAAAACAGCCTTATAAAACAGCATACACCAAGATATAATATAAAATTGAAGGACGCAAAGTCCTACCCATACCTCCGCTTCACCGCAGGCGAGTACCCACGTCTTGAGGTCACAAGAACAAGATCGAGGGACGGAGCAACGTATTTCGGCCCCTATTCGGGCATATCCACCGCCTACGCAGTGAAGGAAACACTTGAAAGAACCCTCGGACTCCCCTCCTGCAAGAGAAAATTCCCCGAGGATATAGGCAGGGAGCGTCCCTGCATGTACTACCAGACGGGCAGATGCGCGGGACTTTGTACGGGGGATATAAATCCCATGGAGTACGGTGCCACCGTGGCAATGGCAAAAGAGATACTCCGCGGTAAGACCGCAGGCGTTGCCCGCGAGCTTGAGGAGCGCATGATGAAGTGCGCCGAGGAGGAACGGTTTGAGGAAGCGGCACGCTGCCGCGACAGCCTTGCGGCTATCCGTAAGCTCGGCGAGAGACAAAAGGCGGTCGGTGCACCCGATGCGGAGTGCGACGTTATCGCATTTGCCGCTGCAGGGAAGGGTGAGTGCGCCGCAGTGTTCTACATCCGCGGCGGATATATAAACGACAGTGAGCACTTCGTCTTCGGCGATACGGAGATCACGGGCTTCTCCCCCGATGCGGACGGTGCAGAGGATAAGGATTCCCCCCTTGCGGCATTCGTTATGTCCCTGTACCAGGGACGTGAGTACATCCCCGGGCTGATCCTCATTTCCGAGGAGATCGGTGAGGGCGACCTTGCGGTGCTTGAGGAATACCTCACGGGACTTGCGGGACATAAAGTCACCCTTCGTACACCGCAGCGCGGTGACGGTGTGAGACTTTGCGAGATGGCGGCAGAGGATGCAGTCCGCCACTTCGAGAACCGTCAGCAGAAGATGCGCCGTGAGGAAAAGCTGCTCGTATCTCTTGCAAATCTTCTGCGCCTTGAGGTGGTGCCCGAGAGAATCGAGGCATACGATATATCAAAC
>SVQM01000131.1 GCA_015065335.1 Oscillospiraceae bacterium
CTTACGCGTGTATAATTTTACATCCTCCTCTTCTCCTCTGCCGGGTGTCTTCAGATTCATCTTCTGAATCAAAAGACGAAATACCAGATAATATACGATAAAATAAAACACACCTACGATTACAACCCAAATCCAGTTTGTTTTGGCATTCCCCTGTAAAATACCGAACAAAAACAAATCCACCAACCCGCCGGAAAAAGTCATGCCTACACCGACCCGGAATGTATGCATCAGCATATACGCAAGTCCCGCAAATACGCAATGAATCACGTAGAGCAGCGGTGCAACAAAGAGAAAGGTGAATTCGATAGGCTCGGTGATACCCGTGAGGATAGACGTAAGTGCCGCAGAGAGAAGAAGTCCGCCTGCAAGTCTTCGCCTTTCGGGTCTTGCGGCACGGTACATTGCAAGTGCAGCACCGGGCAGACCGAAGATCATAAAGGGGAATTTTCCCGACATGAATCTTGTGGCGGTAACGCTGAATACTTTAGTGGAGGATGATGCAAGCTCAGCAAAGAAGATATTCTGTGCGCCTGCAACGGAGATGCCGTCGATTATTGCCGTGCCACCGAGACCTGTCTGCCAGAAGGGCATATAGAAAACGTGATGAAGTCCGAAGGGGATCAGTGCACGTTCGATTATTCCGTAAATGAGAGTTCCGGCATAACCCGAATTCAGAACAAGTCCGCCGAGGGAATAAATACCGTTCTGGATGAGAGGCCAGAGGAAGAACATCACAACACCTACGAGGATATAAACGAGAGTTGAAATGATGGGGACGAATCTTACTCCGCCGAAGAAGGAGATGACTGCGGGTAATTTTATTTTATAGAACCTGTTGTGTAGTGCGGCGACACCAAGCCCCACTATGATACCGCCGAAGACACCCATTTCAAGAGATCTTATTCCCACCACATTGGCGACGGTTCCTTCAAGAACCTCACCATCCATCATTCCCGAAAGGTCTATGAGGGTGGCGATGGTGCGGTGCATAACGAAAAATGCGATGGCGGCGGAAAGCACAGCGGTCGCTTTTTCATTTTCCGCCATTCCGAGAGCAACTCCGAGAGCGAAAATGAGAGGGAGGTTTCCGAAGATGACATTTCCCGTCTCACTCATGATAGAGAGGATGGAGTAGAGCACAGTGCCCTCACCGAGCCATTTTTCAAGGCCGTATGCACTGACCATTGCACTGTTTGTGAGTGATGCTCCTATTCCGAGAAGAAGTCCCGCTACGGGAAGGAGAGCTATGGGAAGCATAAATGAACGTCCCACTCGCTGGAGTACACTGAATACTCCGCTGCCTCTCCTCTTTTTTTCAGTAGCTGCTTTATTCATAATTCAATCAGGTCCTCCTTACTTCAAGGGTGAATATTCGATGACTGCATCGGCACCGCCGATAACATCACCGTACAGAGGTGTAAAATCCGATACTTTTTCCATATCGCATATTACTACAGGGGTACAAAGGGAATATCCGCGTCTTTTCAGAAGCTCAAGATCTACAGTGCACAGCGGATCTCCTGCTTTTACCATATCTCCGGATCTGACGGCAGGTCGATATCCTTCTCCCATGAGCTCGACCGTGTCTATGCCGATGTGAACAAGGAGATCGATACCTTCCTCAGTTTCTATGCTGTAAGCGTGAAGAGCCTCTGCAACTCCTGCTATTCTGCCGCTTGCGGGACATCTGAAATCTCCCTCGACGGGCATAAGAGCGATCCCGTCACCCACCAGCTTCTCTGCAAATGCTTGATCCTCGGAGTTTTCAAGAGGTATTACCTTTCCGGTCGCTGGTGCAAGCAGGGAAAGTGTTTTTTTCTTTTTGAACATATATTTTCCTTTCTCATGTCATGTGCGTTTTACCGTCATGCCTGAAAGCCTTGACAGACGCACCAGATAATTCAGAGATCTTTTTCTTTATTCTCGTAATATGAGGAGGGCTTACCGACAGTTCGGTATAACCGGATTCCAGAAAAAATTCGGTAAGATCGGTGTCAGCGGCAAGCTCACCGCAGATCCCTGCCCATATTCCTGCATTTTCGGCACAGCTTCCGATGTTTGCCAAAAGCCGCATTACAGATTCGGGTACACCGTCGCAAAGGTAAGATACATCACTGTTTTGTCTGTCTGCTGCCATGGTGTACTGTATAAGATCGTTCGTACCGACGGAGAAGAAATCTGCATTTTCTGCGAGTCTGTCAGCAATGATTGCGGCAGACGGAGTTTCGATCATTACACCCACAGGTGTATCGGGATCGAACGCTATGCCGTCCCGTGCAAGCTCTCCTTTTATTCTTTCAATGATCTTTTTAGCGGTCAAAAGCTCTTCGGCGCCTGTTATCATCGGCAGAAGTATTGAGATGTTTTCTTTTGCGGAAGCTCTGAGCAGTGCTTTAAGCTGCTTGCAAAAAAGCTCCTCACGTCTGAGACAAAGCCGTATCGCACGAAGTCCCAGTGCGGGGTTAGGTTCTTTTTTCATTCCCAGGTACGGGATATCTTTATCAGCTCCCGCATCGAGAGTTCTGATTATCACATCCCCTCTGCCCACACCCATCGCAGCGGCTTTGTATGCCTCAAGTTGTTCATCCTCTGTGGGAGGACGTCCGTATTTCATATACAAAAATTCGCTTCGGAAAAGCCCGATGCCGTCTGCACCTGAGAGACGTGCCTTTTCAGCCTCAGCATGATCTGCGATGTTTGCGCATATACGTATCTTTTTTCCTTTGTATGATACCGAAACATCTGACATAGCCTCAAGAGCTTTTCTCTCGGCGATCTTTTCTTCCATTCGGTTTTTGTAAATGTTCAGAGTGTCCTCATCGGGTGAGATTATAAGAAGCCCCTCGCATCCGTCGAGGATCACAGTTGCACCGTCAGCCTCCTCGGGTATCTCACCTGCTCCTACCACTGCGGGAATGTTCATCGATCTTGCAAGGATCGCAGTGTGTGAGCTTGAGCCGCCTGCACCTGTGACAAATCCAAGTACCATGTCACGGTCGAGGGTGAGAGTCTGGGCAGGTGTAAGATCAAAAGCTCCGATGACTGCCGGTACGGTAAGCTTTATCTCTCCCGTGCCGCCTGAAAGTATTTCAAGAAGCTTTCCGCAGACAGCCTCAACGTCAGCCGCCCGTTGTCTCATATAATCCGAATCGGAGCCGAGAAGCATTGCTTTCAGCCTGTCACCGCTTATTCGTATAGCTGAGATCGCACTTTGTCCTTCTTTTATAAGCACTTCAGCTTCCCCCGAAAGATCATCGTCAAGAAGCATGAGCCTGTGTGTTTCGAATATTTCGGCTTCGGCATCACCGGCTCTGTCCTTGGCGATGATCGCAAGGCTTTCAAACTCTTTGGCGGCAGTATTTGCAGCAGTGCGGAACAGTTCGAGCTCTGCGGAGATATCGGCGGTGCATGACTGAGATGGGGTAATGCCTGCTCCCGCATCCTTTTTGTCAAGCATGAAGAATCTACCCACCGCTATCTCAGGAACTACGCCCTTTCCTTTAATAATACGCATATGATGTCCTCCGAGCCTGTCAGATTCCCGATGATGTGAGGGCTTCTTTGATTGCGTATTCAGCCGCATCCTCATCATCGCCGACGATCTCTATTCTGAAGGAGTCACCGCATTTGAGTGACATGCCCATGACGGAGAATATCCTTTTGCAGTCTCCTTTTTTATCGTCTGAATGAATGGTGATATCGGAACTGAATTTTTTAGCTGTGTTTACAAGCACTCCCGCCGGTCTTGCGTGAATGCCGTTCGGGTCCTTTACTATATGTTTTATGGTCTTCATAACCCCTCCGAATGCTTGATTTCAAATCTTAGTTTATCCGTAAAACCCAAAATTATAAGGTGCGGGGAAAATATTTATGTGCTATTTTTCGACTGTTTGTAACTGTAGAATAATATTGACAGTGCAGTTTTTTTGTTGTATAATCGAGTTATTAAAAAGAAAGGCTTTTCTGTATGAGGATCAAATTTGTCGGGACAAGTCACGGAGTGCCTGAAATAGGGAGATTTAACTCTGCTTCAATGATAGAGGCGGGCTCCTCGCTTTATTATGTCGATGCAGGCGCACCTATCATAAATATGCTCATAAATGACAAAAGACATCCGGCTGAGGTGAAGGCTATATTTATTACCCATTGTCATGGGGATCATATAAATATGTTGCCGCACTTTGTAGATCTGTGCCATTGGTATTACAGAGATGCAGCATTTACCGCATTTGTTCCCGAGGAGAATGTTATTGGGAATATCTATACATATGTGGAATCACTGAAGGGCGGTACCGTTGACAGAGAGAGGGAAAGACTTGCTCTTGTCAAAGAGGGACTGCTTTATGAGGATGAAAATATCCGAGTTACTGCGATCCCTACATATCATCTTCATCAACAGGGGCGTCCGTCCTTTGCATATCGCATTGAGGCTGACGGAAAGAGTGCTGTGTTCACGGGAGATCTTTCGGGCGGACTTGAAATGGGTGAGCTTGATGCGGTCGCATGTGCAGAGCCATCGGATATCGTAATAATCGAAAAAGCACACTACAGTCTTTCCGTGCTTGAGCCTTATCTTGAGCGTATGAAAACAAAGGAGCTTTGGTTTACTCACGTAAATTCAAGCTTTGATGAGCTTTTGGCACTTGACGGAAAATATCCCTTCAGAGTTAAGATCGCAAATGATAATGATGAGATCATCATTTAAAAGGAGGTACATATGAAAAACAAAAGAATCAGCAGTGTTATCTCTGCAGTGCTCGTTTCTGCTATGATCGTCGGAAGCTTCGCAGCCTGCAGTGATGAAAAGAAGAAACCGACTGCTG
>SVQM01000017.1 GCA_015065335.1 Oscillospiraceae bacterium
GATGATTTTGGGCTCTCTGTACGGAAGTACCGGTAATGCAAGTCTGAATGCCGCCTGAAACACACGACAAAATGCTGCTTTTAAAAAGAACATTAATAACTCCTTATTTCCACCTTACCATGGAGCTATACACAGAACCATGGTACAAGTTGATATATCAACGAGTTGATTGTATCACAAACAAGTTGATATGTCAACAACTTTAGAAAATAAGCAGTAAAAATTTGGTATAGTTTTTCGTCAATATCTGATAATCTTACACATACTGTACGATAAAGTACACTATTCCATAAATCACACCGGCTGAGATCCCGTACACGATAACGGGTCCCGCAATGGTAAACATCTTTGCACCGACACCGAGAATGAAGCCTTCTGTCTTTGAATCAATTGCAGAGCTTGACACGGCATTTGCAAATCCCGTGATCGGCACCAGCGTTCCGGCACCGGCGATCTGTGCGAGCTTATCAAATACACCAAATCCCGTGAGAAGCACTGCAATGAATATGAGCGTCACGGATGTGAGACTTCCCGCATCGGTAGCATTAAGGCTGAGAGCATTTTGATAAACGCTCATGAGCCAATGTCCCACCGTACATATCCCTCCCCCGATCAAAAAAGCACACACACAATTTTTAATTACGGGAGATTTTTTCGCTCGTTTTTCAGCATATTTTTTATATTGGTCATTTGACATATTCATAATAATGCACCTCGGAAAACTTATTTTTACAAAGTTTGCCCCGAGGTGCAAAAATTATTCATTTGGTTTACTTGACGATCTTTCTCGCCTCTGTATAATAACGCTTGGTCCTTGCCGCACCCATTGAGAATGTCTTCCTGGGAAGTGCGCCGTGAGCCTCAACGTAGCCGAACAGGTCGGACTTCTCCATTCCGTCAAAGATAAAGCCTACACATCCGTCAGCCATTGAGAGGCGCTCGGTTGTATCTTCACCATGGATATAGTCGCACTCACCTGCATTTGTTTTCAGATAATCGTCAAGGAACATCTGGAGTGAACCTACAGTCAGAGCGTGAGCAGGTTCTGCAATGGTAACAGTCTCCTTCATATCCTTAGTAATAACGGTAACAGTTTGTCCTCCGTCACCGCATCCCGCATGTGCCTTGAATGCCTGTACAAGTGCAGCAGCATCACAGTCCTTTACAAGACGATAGATAGGTTCAAACTCAATGGAAGAATCACCCAGGGACACGATCTCAACGAGAGCATATCTTGCAGGATGGCTCATTGCCGCATCACCGAGCTGTGTCTTGAGATTCTCAAAATGAGCTTTGGCAGCCGCAAGAGAATGGTTTCCGTCACCTACCGCATAGACAACAGCACCGTCGGTCATGCCACCACGATAATCCTCATAGTATTCGATCGCCTCAACAGCAGTCTTTCTTGCCTCCCCTTTAAGGGCATAACCTGTAAGGTGTCCGCCACCCTGCATAAGATCAAAGTCGTAGATCTTAGTCACGTCGTCAGCATGGCGCAGAGAATCTCTCACCTCTCCGATGACCCATGACCACTTCTCATCACCGAAAAGCATTACGTGAGGAAGCTCAACAGTTGCCGCCGCACGAATAGCACAACGGGGAGGGATCCTCTCGAGAACTGTCGCCTCTGTTGCTCTTACAGCAGAGGTTGATCCCTTATTATAATCATACTCCTCAAGATCCACCTTTCCAACAATTCCGTATCTTACAGTTCCGTCGGGAAGAGTTCTCTCAAGGTAGATGAGAGTATCATCGATACTGCACTTGAACGCTGATGTGTCCTTCATAGACTCAGCTATAACAGCATTATGAGCCGCCTCCTTATCGGTAGCAAGGTAAGCCTCGGGAAGGATGAAATTATATGTAGAGGGCTTGCCTTCAGCGATCTTTGCACACTCTTCCCAGTACTCAGGCTCAGAGGTAAACTGGTCACAAGCAATAACTGACCATGAGTCCCACACCTTACTGTCACAGGAATCACAAGGCAGAAGCACATCTGCCGGAGTAAAGATTTTCTTATTCATTTTTATATACCGTACCTTTCATTCGGGTTTGATTGCATATTTATATATAGCTTTTGCAACGCCGTCGTTTTCATTTGTTTCGGTGACATATCGGCAAACAGCCTTAGCCTCGTCCTTTGCATTGCCCATGGCAACAGAAAAGCCTGCATATTTCAGCATCTCAACATCGTTATCCGCATCACCGAATGCCATTACCTCGTCAGGCATGATCCCAAGCATATCGCAAAGCATGGCAATTGCTCTGCCCTTGCTTGTCCCCTTCAGGTTCACTTCAATATTTCCGGGAATCGCACTTGTGATCTCAAGCCGTCCGTCATTTTCAAGCACAGCCATAAGAGAGGCTCTGTTTTCTTCGGGGACAGTGAGAGCACAAACCTTTTCGGCACTCTTTCCCACAAGTGTTTCTTTCACATCATCAACAAATGTTATATGGCTTTTCAGTTCTGCCACGAGAGCATCGGGAAGAAGTCCGCTTCCGTATCTGTCTCCCATCTCTGCATCCATAAAGCTCTTTCCACAGGCATACACCTCCGGATCAGCACCTGCAGAAACCATAGAATCATAAACAAAATTCCATACATCACAGGGCATCTCCGTAACTGATCTTTGTTCTTTAGGCTCACCTGTCTTAGTATCGAAGATCATAAGCGATGAACCGTTTGAGGTCAGTGCGTAGTCTATAAATTCAAGCTCTCTTACTCCTGCGGGGAACACCTCATGGGTACGTCCGCTGGCAATTACGATCCTTATCCCCTGCTCCGATGCCGCACGAAGCGCACGGGCATTCTCATCGGATACAGATACATGATCGGGAAGAAGGAGCGTTCCGTCAAGATCGGTTGCAATTAGTTTTATCATAGATCTATCCTTTCGAATACGGAGCTCTGCTCCGTACCCCGCTTAGGTCATTTGAAAAAGACCTAAGAACCCATATATTTGGGGGTAAACAGTTATATTTTTTCCAAAATATCTGCAAGTGCGCAGAAATCTCTGCTTGAAAGCCTCTCACCGCGTATATCCGCACGCATACCGAGAGATTCAAGTGCTGTGAGCGTTTTCTCTTTAGGATAAACGGACGCAAGAGCATTCACGAGAGTTTTTCGTCTCATCGAAAAAGCCGCACCGACAAGCTCGGACACACGACGTCCGAAGCTTTCACACTCTTCCCTATCCTCAGGGGCATTTTCGTACACCGAATATATTCCCTTTTCATGAGGAACAAGCTGAATAACTGCGGAAGTGACCTTCGGAGGCGGATAGAAGGATCCGGGTGATACGGTGAGCACTTTTTTGACACTGCACCTCAATCCTACAGCCGCAGTAATCGCACCGTAATCCGCACTTCCCTGTTTTGCCGCAATACGGTCTGCAACCTCAAACTGCACCATTACGGTGATCGATGTATACGGAAGTCCGCAGGAATACGGACAATCCTCAAGGAGCTTCATTATGATAGGCGTTGTGATATAATACGGTAGGTTTGCACAGACCGCAGGTCGTGCGTCACCGAAATTCTCATGCAGAAGCTCGGTCAGCTCCGTCTCCATGAAGTCCTCGTTTATCACACGAACATTCTCGTATTCACCAAGCGTTTCCTCAAGAAGCGGTATAAGTCCACGGTCTATCTCCACCGCAACGACCGAGGAGAATCTCTCACCAAGCTCACGGGTAAGAACACCAAGCCCCGGGCCTATCTCAAGCACCGCCTTACACTCACCGGATGCATCTGCCGCCGCATCGGCAATAGCCTCGGGGACCATGGGATTCGTGAGAAAATTCTGACCATAACCCTTCTTCGGAGCAAGTCCGTATCTGTCAAGAAGCTCTTTTATCGTCCTCGGACTACACAGATCAAGATACATATAATTACCTCTACAATATTTTTGCGGGGGAACCACTTTTTGAGAAAAGTGGTTCCCCCGCACCCCTTCCACAAAAACTTTCTAATAAAAACATTTATCTATTATTTGAAAGTTTTGGGGTCCCAAGGGACTTTTTCAAAAGTCCCTTGGTGGGGTTTGGGGTGAAACCCCAATATGATATTAAATTCTCTTAAAACTCAAGCTTCTTTGCGATGTATGCCTCAAGCTCATCGATGGAGATTCTTACCTGTTCCATGGTATCTCTGTCACGAACGGTAACACATCCGTCCTCCTCGGACTCGAAGTCATAAGTAATACAGAGAGGAGTACCGATCTCATCCTGTCTGCGATATCTCTTACCGATAGAACCGGATTCGTCGAACTCTATCATGAAGCTCTTTGAAAGCTTGTTGTATACCTCCATAGCTTTATCAGAAAGCTTCTTGGAGAGAGGAAGCACAGCCGCCTTGATGGGAGCAAGTGCAGGATGCAGGTGAAGTACAACACGAGTATCGTTCTTCTCAGCATCAACAACTTCCTCGTCATATGCGTCGATAAGGAATGCAAGAGCCACACGGTCTGCACCGAGGGAAGGCTCAACAACGTAGGGAATGTACTTCTCGTTTGTCTCGGGATCGAAATATTCCATGCTCTCACCGGACTCATTCTGGTGTGCGGTAAGGTCGAAATCAGTTCTGTCGGCAACGCCCCAAAGCTCACCCCATCCGAAGGGGAACAGGAACTCAAAGTCGGTAGTAGCATTAGAGTAGTGTGAAAGCTCTTCCTTCTCATGGTCACGGAGACGGAGATTCTCCTCAGTCATACCGAGATTCAGAAGCCAGTCACGGCAGTAGCCGCGCCAGAACTCAAACCACTTAAGATCTTCGCCGGGCTTGCAGAAGAACTCAAGCTCCATCTGCTCGAACTCACGGGTACGGAAGGTAAAGTTTCCGGGAGTGATCTCATTACGGAAAGACTTACCGATCTGACAAACACCGAAAGGAACCTTACGTCTTGTAGTTCTCTGAATATTCTTGAAGTTTACAAAGATACCCTGAGCAGTCTCGGGACGCATATAAAGCTCAGTAGAGGAATCCTCGGTAACGCCCTGGAAGGTCTTGAACATCATATTGAACTTACGGATATCGGTAAAATCACTCTTGCCGCAACCGGGACAGGGTACGTTATTATCACGGAGGTATGCACTCATCTCCTCATTGGTAAGAGCCTCAACGGTCATCTCGATGCCGTTCTCCGCATTGTAGTCCTCAATAAGCTTGTCTGCTCTGTGACGCATCTTACAAGCCTTACAGTCGATAAGGGGATCGTTGAAGTTCACAACGTGTCCGCTGGCAACCCAGGTTCTGGGGTTCATAAGGATCGCCGCATCAAGACCTACATTGTAGGGGCACTCCTGAACGAACTTTTTCCACCAAGCCTTCTTTACGTTATTCTTGTACTCAACACCGAGAGGGCCGTAGTCCCATGAGTTTGCAAGACCGCCGTAGATCTCACTACCTGCGTACACGAAGCCTCTGTTCTTACAGAGCGCAACGATCTTATCCATTGTTTTTTCACTGTTGGGAAGTCTGTTTGACATGATATTGTCCGTACCTTTCTGTCTTTATATCTTTTTAATTTTTAATTTACGAAGCCTTTGCAGGATCAGCGGGGATCCTGAGTCCAAGATACTGCCGCACGGCAGTCATTATGTCGGGAACAAACAGTTCTCCGTTCATTGCACCGGGGTATACAGGAGCATCAGTCTTAAACTCGTCAAATGCTCTTAAAAGATCACCCTTTAAGAGAAGCTGAGACTCTGTCATATTGGTAGTGACCTTATCTTTGCTTGTAAGATTTCTGTAAACCCGGGACATTGCAGAATCATCCATACCGGAAAGCTTACCGATGAACCCTCTTACAATATCAACAAGCACTTCAGAACGAGCACCTACACCACCTTCGTAACCCTCATACAGAAGAAGTGCCTCAATATTGGAAGCACCGACGGTAACATTACCGGCACTTACCACCTTTTCGAGTACTACCTTTTCCTCTTCGGGCTCTTCATCCTCATCTTTTTTATCTTTGTCTTTATCTTTTGCAGGCTCCTTCGTCTCGGGAGCCGTTGTTTCCTCAGCCGTTGTTTCTTCGGGTGGCTCAGGGAAATAGTCCTTTCCGTCGGTGTAGATATCCTCGGGAATATGGCAGGTAAATCCACCTGTCTGAGTAAGAACATCATCAAGCTCGGTAATATTCACAAGCATGGTATAATCAGGAGTGATGCCTGTCATCGCAGCCACCTTCTGCACGAAGTAATCCTGGTCATAGAAATACATCACATCCTCGAGCAGAGTATATCCTCCGCCCATCTGTGTATATACCTTTGAGGTTGAAGGAACAGAAATAAAGTTATATTCTCTTGTTTCCTTTGAAACTCTCATAAGGACGATGGATTTCACCTTTACGGTGCGATAATCCTTCACAAGAAGCCCCACAGACTTTTTATCATCTGTCTCTATCTTTCCGATAGCCTTTTCATCCTCCGGAAAATAATCAAAATCGCCGTCTCTGCGATCGGTAACACCGAACAGCACAGTAAACGAATCACCTTTCACCTCGGGGAGAAGCTCATCCTCTCCGTTATTCTCATCATCCGTCTCATCGACAGCCTCTGTGAAGAGCTGATCGAGACGGTCATTCTCTTTATCGAGAATACCGCTGACAGTAGATGTGAAAAAACCTGCAACAAAATAAGCGGTTATTCCAAAAACCAATATTGATATAAGAAAAGTTATTCCGAAATTTTTCAGTGCGGGCATACAAGTCCACTCCTTTCCGGTTTATACAGTACCATTCTCATTATAACCTGATTTTATTAACAATTCTACACTTTTACTAATCAAGGGGACGCCAATATTTATAATATGCTATCATCGTGCGGATATCACCACATTCCTCATCCCTTGCGGTTATCACCACACCCTCAAGAGACATAAGCTCACCTGCAGTCATATCCTCGGAAACGCATGAAAACAAAAGCTCATCATGTTCCCCGTATATATGGAGCAGTTTTCCCTTTCGTTTAAGTATTCCGCCGTGGGATAAAACAGTTTCAATACCGTCCTGTCTTTCAGATACACATCTGAGTGCCTTATCGGACAAATATTTTGCCATTTTTGTCCCGAATCCACGTTTTCCGGGATCTCCCTTTGGGACCTTTTTTCCGGAACCGAATGCACCCATATCAGCTTACCTTTTCAACACTTTTAATGGTAAATGACAGGGATGTATCATTACTGAACACAGTCACGGGGAGATTGGGAGCGATGTAAAACTCACCGCCTGCAAGAATGAGGTTGTCATCATCCTTGTAGCCGTTTACTCTGAATGATCCGATAACATCCACTTTAGTATTGTTACCGTTTTTCTCGGCATATACATCTGTTTTAAGCTCGCCGCTTGCAAGCTCTACACGTATCTTTGCGGGAGTAATTGATGATATCTCCTCGATCGCTCCGAACTCAGTCTGACCGCCGGTAAGATAGTAGATCTCACCTTTTTCAAGAAGATTTGCCGTAGATTCCTTCATACCCCTGCTCTCAAAAGATACAATATATTCCTCAAGCTCAATATTCTCATTTCCCTCGGAATTATCTATCTTTCTGTTTTCATACAGTCGGAGTCCTGCGGCAACAAGTATTGCCAGAGCTGCAAATATTATAAAATAGTCTATAGCTGTAAGACGTCGTTTTCTTTTTTCGCTACTCATTTTTGCCACTCTCTCCTTCATTTGTGTTTTCAGTATTTCCGACACTGTCATCCATCCTGTCGGCAAGGATGGTTGCGATCTCTACTTTACGCTTCAGCTTACGGTATGCGGTCTTTTTCTCATCTTCGAACAGACCCGAATGAAGTCTTGATGCAGGATTCTTCATTACGATGTAATTTACATAAAGAATAATAAGCGCTGCCGCAAGGAGAACGATCGCCTTAACAGTTCTTGTCTTATTAAACATCGTTTCCGTAAATACCACAGATACAAGTCCCATAAGCGCACAAATTGCGTAAAGTATCTTTACAGACTCCTTCTGTGTAAAGCCCATTGCAACAAGTTTGTGATGAAGATGTCCTTTGTCGGGTGAAAAAGGACTTCTTCCGCTGAGCACTCGTCTGATTATTGCATTGAAGGTATCGAACAGAGGAAGTGCAAATACGATCAGAGGAAGGAGGAAAGAAATTGCTGTGTGTACCTTGAAAAGGCCTCCAACGGATATTATGGAAAGAGAATATCCGAGGAAAAGCGCACCTGTATCACCCATGAATATCCTTGCAGGATTTCTGTTAAAGGGAATAAAACCGATACAGGATGCCGTAAGGATCAGTGTAAGCATCGCTGAAGTATAATCTCCTGCAAGAAGCATTACACATGAAATTGACGCTGAACAAATCGCAGATATACCGCAGGCAAGTCCGTCAAGACCGTCAATAAGATTTATGGCATTGGTAAGTGCAACGATCCAAAGTACCGTAACGGGAACTTCCCACATACCGAGCACGATAGACTTACCGAAAAGCGTGATATAGCTTATGGAAACATCGCATACGAAAACGGCTATAAGTGCAACGCCGATCTGAATGAACAGCTTAAGCAACGCTGACAGCCTGTACTTATCATCAAGTATACCTACGATAACCAGCACTGTACCGCCGATCCAAATAGCCACAAGATTACCAGTATAATCACAAAACAGCGCCGATGCCAAGGTAAAGCCGAAATAGATCGCCAGACCTCCGATAAGAGGTGTGGGCTTTTTATGCATTCTTCGCTTATCGAGAGGTACATCGATAGCACCGATATAATAAGCGAGAGCTCTTACGGGCGGTGTTGTTGCAAATGCCACAAGTCCTGCGCATACTGCCGCCGCAAGCACGTACATTATTGTGTTAAATTCCATAGTTTTTCACTCCCATACCAAAGCATGGTTATTCGATGATCTCAAGACTTATACAGCTACCCGAGCAGAAAAGATCGGGCATCATCATATCAAGTCTTCTGCCAACGTAGACTGCTGTATCATTAACATAATACATCTCATTTTTCATAGTAGCTTCTCCCTCTACTGTTATGTAGAGATTAGCAAGCTCTTTAACGGGCGTCAGCTTCTGCTGTCCCGTTGTCTTATCATAGCCTACATAAACGAAATCCTCAGAACCGATAGCAACTACATCTCCCGCACTTGTACGGGTACCGTAATCCATCACGCACTCACCCACCTGAATATTATCAACATATTCACAAGGAAGCTCATTTACCTGAAGAACATACCTGATCTTTACATTTTCGGCTATGGCATCCTCAATGGCACCGCTGTTTTCTCTGAAAAACAGGAAATACACACCGAGGCCCAGTGCCAATACAAGAACTATTATCACCGCATCTATTATGTTAAATGAAAATTTCCGTTTCTGCATCATTCATCCATATCCTTCCCTTTTGATATTTCTTTTGAAGAACAAGATATCTTTTTCCCTGTTTGAGATAGAGATATATCAGCTACCGCACTGTTCTTATCAGCGTGTCCGAGCACCATCTCACCGGATGACACACGTTCTCTGCCAAAGGAGGCATATGCGGCACAAAGCCCGAGACATATCCAAAACATAAGATATACACGGTAGTTATACCATATATTATCCGTAAATCCCTGAAGAAGAACTCCGGCAATTCCGCAAAGCGGTGCCGCTGCATTCATCCTCATTATACATCTTGCACGCTTCACCTGCTTTTCTGAATTATCCGTGCTTCTTACGGCAGTCTCATCGTACATATCCTTCAAGGGTGCGATACAGATCCTTTTTATAAGAGAATCACCCGTAAGCGAAACCTTTTTATACATCGAAAAATTCGACATAAAAAGCATTACGATAAACACTAAGAATATCACAAGTGCCACCAATCCGAGCTCCACCCATATCTGGAAGAACAGACTGTGTGAATGCTGAGCCGCATCCATACCGGGAAGTGCATAATCGGGATATACCATATTCCAGGCATCATTTCCGATACCGATACCTGACAATATACGGTCCGGAAGCATTTTTATGGTACCGAGCCAAATATTGAATCTGTACGCAGTGGAAGAATCCGCAAGATTTCCGATGCTTGTGATTCTCGACATGATGTTGTCGGGAAGAATCGTCGGTAGAAACGGAATTGCAAGGAGCATAGGCCAGATCATGTGAAGAGTTCTGCTGCTCCAAATAAAGCAGAATATGATAGCCGCAAAGATCATTCCGAGCCATGCTCCTCTGCTCCATGTTACAACGAGACACGCACACATACATCCGAATACCGCAAACGCCGCAAATCTCCTGTGCACATCAGTATATCTGAAAAGGAACATCACTGCCGCCATGGGAATGATCATTACAAGATACTCGCCAAGCACATTTGGATTCTCAAGAGTTGAGATCGCTCTGCCGCTGATATCCTCAAACATTTCGGAATCGAGCCACTGTGTTGAGTATCCGATCATCCCTGTCATATACTGGAACACTCCGTACACTGCCACGATAGCACCCGCACTGACCGTTGCGAGAACACAACGCTTCAGCCATTCTCCCGATCTCATAAGGCTGACTATCAGGAAATATACGGACATAAAGCACAGATATACGAGCATGGGCTTCATGGATGCCGATGAAATCGAGAACACGCCACCTACAAGCATCATGAGTGCAAACATGAGCGCCGCAATATCCACGGCTTCAAGCTTAACGGTACGCTTACCGAGAATAAGCTTGAATACAAAGGAAACGATAATAACAGCGATCTCTGCCACAAGGACCATTGTAGAATCAAAGGGCATAAGGAAACATATGCTTACTATTCCGAACTCAGGCGAATGGATAACCGCAAGCATCCATACCATTCTGAACACAAGCTCAAGAATGGACGATGCAGGTACAACAAATGTAGCAAGACCGAAAACCATTCCGATAAGAAATGCAAAATTCGATCTCCCGCACGGTGCCTTCGGCTCATACCCATCTTCTCTGTTTCCCGTAAATGACAATATACCCTTCCCTATGGGCGATCGTCTGA
The DNA here is from genome assembly GCA_015065335.1 of Oscillospiraceae bacterium. GTDB lineage: Bacteria > Bacillota > Clostridia > Oscillospirales > CAG-272 > UMGS1312. The sequence goes on from SVQM01000017.1 coordinate 10,995, forward strand.
GGACATTATACAGCGACGATTTTGACGTAGTAAGGGGCACTGCCGCCGCACCGAGAAGTATATACAGAACAAAGTCCACGGGAATACCTGAGGCATCTCCTGTAAAGTAACCGAAAAGTCCTATTGCCGCAGCATACATGAAGAACGTTACCATCGCAGTTCCGTACACTCTCAGCTTTACCGAAAGAAGATACCTGACTATACTCGTATATAATCCAAACACAATGCTGCTCTCAATATTTTTAGCAACACTTCTCCTGACGGAATCGACCTTTGAAAAAAATTTTCTTTTTCCTGTGATCCTCTTGGCAATGTTTCCTGTATCGGGAGAATACGAGGTAAAGAATCTTCCGAAAATACCCGTACTGAGAAGGCCGTAAATCTTCGATGCCATTCTGTCAAGTCCCGAAAGAATAATGCTCTTTTCTCCGGTATTCTTATTATTCAATTAAACTCACCCCCGTTCTTGCCCTTCAAGCATGATTATAGGTCAAGTTACATCGAACTTTCATAAATATAAATATACATCAAGATATTATACCTCATTTTCCCCGAAAAATCAATATTTATTTGCATATTTATGGGATAATGACCATGTTTTTTCTCACCGCATCACAAACCGAAAAGCGTATGACTATGCTTTTGGAAAAGCTATCGAAAAAAATTACTTTTTCGGCACTCATAAAAACAGCAAATAACATTTATATTTCCTCAGCCTGTATACTTCGACATTTTTCATTAGACTTATGGTATAAAATAATATCACAAGCACAAATGCAGGAGGACACACAAATGCTTCACAAAACAGCGGATGTGAAATTCACTAAAGAAAGCAGTACTCTCACAGCCCATATTGAGGGTGAGATAGATCATCACGGTGCCGCTACGGTCAGGCGACTTATTGACACTGAGATAGCGGAAACACTTCCCGAAACACTTTGCCTCGATCTTTCGGGTGTAAGATTCATGGACAGCTCGGGACTCGGGCTTATTCTCGGCAGATACAACAATGCAGCAAAATTCGGTATTTCATTCACGGTAAAAGATCCGTCTCCCTCTGCAAAAAGGATAATATCAGCCGCAGGAGCTGAAAGGATCATAAAAATTGTATATGGTGAAAATTAAAAACAAAAAGAAAGGATCAGAAAATGAAGATCAAATCAGAAAACGAGCTTTCCGTTACATTTCCCTCACTATCCTCAAACGAGGGTATCGCACGTGCCGTTGCAGGTATATTCGTATCACAGCAAAACCCCACCATTGATGAGCTTGCCGATATCAAGTGCGCCGTATCGGAGGCTGTCACCAATTCCATCGTTCACGGATACAAAAACTCCTTCGGAGATATACAGATGACGATAAAGCTTCTTCCCGAAAGGACCTTCAAAATCGAAATAAAGGACAAGGGTATCGGCATACCCGACATTGCCGCAGCAATGGAGCCGCTTTTCACAACTGATGCGGAAAATGAGAGAAGCGGTCTCGGTTTCTCGATCATGGAAAGCTTTATGGACACCGTTTCAGTGAGATCCTCTCCCGGTAAAGGGTGTCGTGTGGTAATGGTAAAAAAGCTGTCGCCTATCAGACGTACACCAATACATAACTGATATCGGAGGTGTTATTTTGTCCGAGCACGACAGCCGCCCAGTTTATACGGATAATATTGAATACCTGAGACTTGCAAAGCTTGGTGATTCCGAGGCAGTAGCATGTCTTATGGAAGCAAACGCACCGCTTGTACACAAGCTGGCACGAAAATTCAGCGGACGAGGTACTGACACCGAGGATCTTGTACAGATAGGCTCCATCGGACTTCTCAGAGCCATAAGGACATTTGATCTGTCAAGAGGAACTGCCTTCTCCACATACGCTGTACCTCTTGTGATCGGTGAGATACGCAGATTTCTCAGAGATGACGGTACCGTAAAGGTCAGCCGTACTCAAAAACGCACTGCTGCGATAATACTCAAATGCAAAGAGGATTTCATCAAGCAAAACGGGTACGAGCCTCATCTCTCCGAGCTCTGTAAGATATGCGGAATGACAGTAGAGGAAGCATCAGCGGCAATGGATGCAGTATCACCCGTTCAATCTCTTTCAGATACTTTGACGGATGACGGAGACGTAACTCTCGGTGATACACTGCCGGCAGAAGATTCCATTGAAAAATCAGTGGAAATGATCGCTCTGAAGGAAAGTCTCACAAAACTTCCGCCTCTTTGGAGAAAGATAATCACTCTGAGATATTACAAGGATTTGTCTCAAAAGGAAACCGCAGACGCACTGGGACTTACCCAGGTAAAAATATCACGGGAGGAAAAGAAGATATTTGAATCTCTGAGGCAAGAACTTGTAGTCTGATCTGCCGAACATGAAAAACCACAGCGAGGCCATGCTCCGCTGTGGTTTTTCATTAGTCACAGTACAATTATTTCTTTGAGTTTTTCCCGTTTATAAGGCGTATCGCTACCGCAGCCATGATGGGGAATACGGCTATAACAAGAAGACCTGCTTTGAGAGCAAGCTGATCAATCCCCACTTCAAGAGATTTTGACAGTGATTCGATCAAGGGCATATCCGACACTCCGTCTGATACAACTCCCGTAAGCCATGGACCAACCGAACAACCGAGATCACCGAACAATGCAAGAAGCGCAAACAGTGAGGTTCCCCCTCCGGGGATCTTTTCGGATGCAAGGCTCAGTGTTCCCGGCCACATGAGGCTTACACCAAAACCCGTAACGGCACATCCCACAAGTGACAGCATGGGGATTGGACTGAAAACGGTAAGAAGGTATCCGCCAAAGCATATCACCGAACACCATGTCAGTGCCGCAGACAGCTTCAGCTTTCCACCGTGTATACCGTACAGCGTTCTTCCTACACCCATGAACACTCCGAACATACATGGACCGAGAAGATCACCCATGACCTTGTTTACTCCAAGTCCTCTCTCGGCAAAATATGATGCCCACTGAGACATTGAAAGCTCTGACATCGCCGCAGCGAACATAACAAATGCCGCAAAAACGAAAAATTTGGTGTGAAGAAATTTTTTAGGCTTAGATTCTTCTCCGCCTGCAGCAGGCTTGGGAATGGGTACAAAGCTGAACAGCACCGCACCGACCGTGGGAACTATAGCCCATGCCATCGGTATGTAGTACCAGTACTCCGTCCCTATCACGACAAGAGTTATGGTCGACAGAGCTACTACCGCCACCTGTCCCCAGCAGTAGAATGCATGAAGAAGACTCATGCTTGAAGATTTTGATTCGGCGGGAAGAAGATCCACTATGGGACTTATGAGCACTTCGATTATTCCCGCACCGACAGCTGCAATTATCTCTGCTATCATGATTCCCGCAAAATTATCCATCACCCGAGGAAGTATTCCGAGAAGGAGTATTCCCGCACCTGCGAAAATATGAGCAGCTATGGCACAGGCTCTGTAGCCTATGCGGTCTATGGCCCCTGCTGATATAATGTCTATCAGAAGCTGTACTATAAAAAGAGTAAAAACGATCGTACCTATCTGACTTGTGCTGAGTCCGTAGCTGTCCTTAAATATCACAAAGAATATTGGAGCAAGATTTACTACGATCGACTGAGTTATATACCCGAGATAACAAGCACGAAGGGTACTTTTGTAGGTTTGCTTGGTATTCAAAGGAAAGACCTCCGTGGAAATGCACGTACCGGTTTACATATCGGAGTAGGATCTTATTTCTCCCGCAGGTACATATGCCGCAAGGATGCGGTCATAAGTATATCCGAATTCCGCAAGATCCTTCGTTCCGTATTGGCTGAGTCCGACGCCGTGTCCCCAACCCTTGCCGGCAAAGATGAAATTATTAGAGTCCGATGCGGTAGCGGTCTTATTTGTAGTAGTAGTCACATAACCCAGATCGACTACATCTCCGCTTCCGTCTGCATTATCGGCTGTGAGAACATACCCTGTACCCGAACCGACAGTACTTTTACCTGCACTGTTCAGCACATATGTTGAAGCTCCTGTTGAGGAAAGCACCTTACCCCCACCTGTCATAACATATGCTGATGACAGATCGACAGCGCTGTACGGCATGGTAGTTGTACCTGCAGTTGCCTTTGTTACAGTATATGCCACACTTCCGCGACCGACAACGAAATTCGCACTCTTTACGTATTTTGAAAGAGCTGTACGAACCTTATCGGTGTTGGTTATCGTAACACTGTTACCCGAGGTATCGGTGATCTTCAGTGATTTTACATATGTTGAATTTTTTGCATTCTCTTTTACCTCAACAGATGCAATACTGCCTTTAAGAGTGGTATATCCCTTTGAGCGAAGATATTCGCAAAGCTCGGCAGGAGATACCTCGGCAGTCCAGAGTCCGTTTCCGTAATCGGCATATCTCTCCCAAGGAGTGCTGATCGCCGTCAGATACGGTGCGCCCGTTCCACCCCAGCAATCTTCTGCACTTACGGTACATCCGCCTGTGCTTGAAGAATAATAAAGAGTTGCGACCTTTCCGCTTTGCTTTGATACAAGGACCTCTCCCGCAGTAGCGGCAACAGCCGATCTGACCTTATCGTTAACTCCGCCGGCACCCCTGTACACCTGACAGTTCGTTGTACAGCAGAGATCAAATCCGTAGGATGTGTAGTGCTTCTTAAGGTTTCCCACTGCATATGATCTTGCGGCAATGGCAAATGCCTTTTGAGCCTCGATATGCCATGATGAGCTGATCTCGTAAGGAAGAACGCCCTCGATATATGTCTCAAGCCCGATCATGTTTATGACGGTAATAAGGCTTCCCGAGCTCTTGTACATAAATGCACCTTCGTAAATATAGTTGTTGTCGGCACGCATATACACATCGCCCGTACCTGCAGGTCTTAGCCCAAGATATCCCGCAGTACCGTTTTCATATTCAAAACGCACCACTCCTGTGGTAGTAAGCACACAGACAGCTTTTGGCACAGGCGCAGATACGGTTACCGCAGAGCCTGCTATAGCCTCAACATCAGCCCTTACAGCATCTGCAGCCTCCCGACTTGCAAAGCATCCCACTCTCACCTTGAATTTTCCGCCGATATACGCCGGGAATACCTGATACCCCTTTGAAGATGCCGCAGATCTCATTGCGTCGGCTTTTGCCACTGCTGCAGCATAGGTCGAAAAAGCATCCGCAAGATCAATACGATATCCACCTACGGTTATACCCGTCGCCGCAACCGCAAATCCCGTACCCGAAGGTGCAAGATTAGCCTGAGGTGCAACAACGATAGTCTTATCGGTGATAGAACCAAATCTTACAGCATCTCTTTTCCCGTCGGGATTCTGGCTGAGGATAGTATATCCCGTATCCGAATATGTACGAAAGCTGCCTGAAGCAGTATCACCGTACTGTATACCTATACTCATTACAGGCTCGGTATACTCTGACGCCTCTGCGACAGATTTCGGCAGTATAAGCACAAGAAGAGTGGAGGCTACACCGAGAAGCATAAGGATAACAAGAACAAGGCTCATTATCCTTGCAAGACCGCTTCTCCCGCTCTCAACATTCTTTTTTTTCTTATCCTGCAATTTTGTATCCTCCCTTTACAAGAAGCTGAACCGTACCGTTTGCAGTAAGCCCCCTTCCGTCTCCGTTCTCGGGAACGAGGAGTTTATGATTCAGCGGTGCTGTCTGTCCCTCATAGAGAATAACTCCGTCCGTACAGTCAACGACCCCCTTGTTTACGGCAGAGCATCTTACAGATGCGGGGCCCGAGAGAACGACCATCTCACAGGCTGCGGTAGCCGTAAGTCTCTGATCTGCTTTAAGCTCAATATATGCATACTCATTTGACAGAGCATCTATCTGATCCTGCATTGCCTCGATGGCAGCATCATACTCCTTTGTCACCTTGTCGTATATCTCACCTGTAAGAGACTCTCTCAGAGAGCTTTCGATCTCGTTTTTCACCGAGTTCTTAATATCGTTTGCGATCTCGGACTTCAGCTCATTCTTCACTGAATCCTTCACCGAATCTGCAATAGAACCTTCAAGCTCACTCTTTATCTGAGGCTTGAAAACATCGGTGAGATAGCTTAGGGATATAAGAGGATCGCTTCCGCTGTCATAAGCCGCATAAACGGTAATGCTTCCTGCTACTGCAATTGCCGCAAGAACTGCGGCGATCTTCATTTTTTTATATTTCTTCATAAGGACCTTCCTTTTTCCGACTATGGCATTATTCGCCAAAACCTATCTGGCCTCCGTCGCCGGGAGTTATGGGCGAGCCTGATGCGGGGATCTTTATCTTTCTGCACTTACTGATATCGCCTGCCCCTGCAATATCATCTCCCGTAAGCACACTGTCGATCTTTTGTCCCTTTTTCAGATTCATAAGCTGAACACCCGAGGCTGTTCTTGTAGTCTTTCTCGGAATGATGGAGGATTTTATGAGGATCGCTCTTCCGTCTGTACTGCGGATAAGAAGATCCTTTGCCTCTTTTTCATAGATTATCCCAACGATGGGAGATGAATCGCTGTATGCACCTGTGAGTCTGCGTCTGTTACCCTTGGTAAGATATGCCTCAAGAGGGACTCTGACGCCCTTGCCGTTCTCAAAGATGAATATTACGGATTCATCCTCAGTCACATCCTTGAATGCGTGGAGCATGAGAGCACTCTCACCCTCATCAAAGCCAAGCTTTGCGGGGAGGAAATCACCCAGGAGCGATGCCTTCACAGGCTCAAAATCGTCCGCCTTTGCCTTATAGCACTGACACTTATCGGAGAATACCATGATATCCGCAAGATTGTCCGTATCATAGCTGTTACGGATCCTGTCACCTTCCTTGAAGCGGTGATCCTCACTTCTCTTCAGGGATACCATCGTTGTTTTCTTGAAATACCCCTGCTCTGTAAGGATTATACGACATTCGTAATTCTCCGCATCGTTTGACTCGGAAGCTTCAATTATCTCAGAGGGATCAAGCAGCAGAGTTTTTCTCGGAACGCCGTACTTCTTTTTGATCTCCTGGAGCTGGCCTATAATGAGAGCTTTTATCTTAAGCTCATCGCTGATGATATCCTCAAGCTCTGCGATCTCTCCCTGAAGAGATTCGATCTCCTTTATCCTTGTGATGATATACTCACGGTTCAGGTGACGGAGCTTGATCTCAGCAATATATTCTGCCTGTACCTGATCTATCTTAAAGCCTTCCATGAGTCTGGGTACAACGTCAGCCTCACGTTCAGTCTCACGGATTATCTTTATTGCTTTATCAATGTCGAGAAGTATCTTTCCGAGAGCACGGAGCAGATGTAGCTTGTCCCGCTTTTTACCGAGCTCAAAGGTAAGCTCACGTCTCACACAGTCCACACGGAACACGATCCACTCTTTCAGAATGTCGACGATCCCAAGCTGCCTCGGAGTACCGTTTATAAGCACATTGAAGTTGCAGGAGAAATTATCCTGAAGGGATGTGTTCTTAAAGAGCTTTGCCATGAGAGCATCGGGATCGACACCGTTTTTGAGATCGATGGTCAGCTTGAAGCCCGTAAGATCGATCTCATCACGGAAATCGGTGATCTCCTTGAGCTTTCCCTCTTTCACCATTTCCGTGACCTTATTCATTATCTGCTCGATTGAGGTGGAATAAGGTATCTGGATTATATCGATACAGTTCTGTGACTTATCGTAATTGTATCTCGCACGAAGCGTAAAGCTGCCTCGTCCTGTTTTGTAGATATCAAGCAGCTTTTCACGGTCATATACAAGATAACCGCCACCCGTGAAATCAGGTGCCTTTATAAGCTCCAGCATTCTCTCGGCAGTGGTGTTGGGATGACGGAGAAGCTGTATCGTTCCGTCACACACCTCGGCAAGATTAAAGGAGCATATCTGTGATGCTATACCTACTGCGATACCCATATTTGGAGAAACGAGAATATTGGGGAAAGTAGTAGGCAGAAGAGACGGCTCCGTCATGGTATTGTCGTAGTTCGGAACCATATCTACGGCATCCTTATCGATGCCCCTGAATATCTCATTACAGATAGGTGCAAGCTTCGCCTCAGTATATCTCGGTGCGGCAAAAGCCATATCTCGGCTGTACTGCTTACCGAAGTTTCCCTTTGACTCGACAAACGGGTGGAGCAGTGCCTCATTACCTCTTGTGAGACGCACCATGGTCTCGTATATCGCCATATCTCCGTGGGGATTCAGCTTCATCGTCTGTCCGACGATATTTGCGGATTTTGTAAGCCCGCCGGTGAGAAGCCCCATTTTATACATGGTATAAAGGAGTTTTCGGTGAGAAGGCTTGAAGCCGTCGATCTCCGGTATTGCACGTGAGACGATAACGCTCATGGCATAAGGCATGAAGTTTGTCTCGATCGTCTCCGTGATCGGCTGATTCTTTATCTCAGCCTCAACTATTTCCTGAATTTCGGGTTTCTTTTTTCTTGCCATTATAAAAATTCCTGTCCTTTTTATACTTTTACTATTCTGCCGCCTGCGGCACGTATCACACGGTTATAGACCGCAAGCCCCATTCCGTCAAGCCTTGGCACGGGTATATACATTCGTGATGCTCCGGCATCATCCGCTGCTCTGAGACACGAGAAAAGCTCATGCGCCATATCATCCTCACCGTTTTTTTCTCCGAAAGTAAAAACGATGGCATCATCACTGATACCGCAGATATCTTCCCTTCGGCAAAGCACCGCAAATCTGCCGTCATTTCCCGATTCCATGCGGTTTATAACCGAAGAAAAGCTCTCCGTCGCCCCCTCCATATCAAGAAGGATGACCTCAGCCACAGGTGCATAATGCTTGTACTTCATTCCGGGGGATTCGGGATTCTCTCCAACTGCAGAAAGATCTGTAACAGCCGAGTCAACGATAACCGTGTATCCTGCATCCTCAAGCATCTCAGCCGTGACCGCACCGGGTCTGAGGATGCGCACAGCCTTATCCCCCTCCGGCTTCAATACCGTCGATTCAAGTCCGAATACGCAGTCTCCTCCGTCAAGGATCATATCGACCCTGCCCGACAGGTCACGCACAACGTGCTCTGCCTTTGTAGGGGATGGCTTTCCCGAAAGATTAGCCGACGGTGCCGCCACGGGCACACCTGCTCTGCGTATAAGCTCTCTTGCAACGGGATCGGAGGGGCAACGTACCGCCACAGTATCAAGTCCTCCTGTCACCGCATCGGGGATAACATCTTTTTTCGGCAGGATGACCGTAACAGCTCCGGGCATGAAACGCTCTGCAATATCTCTGTATGTATCGCTCACTATGGCAAAAGCCTCTGCCTCGGATGGCTCTGCCACATGAACGATAAGAGGGTTGTCCGACGGTCTGCCCTTTGCCTTGTATACCGAAGATGCCGCTGTCGGATCATATGCAGATGCACCGAGTCCGTACACAGTTTCCGTTGGGAATACCGCAAGTCCTCCGTTTCGGATGATCTCCCCTGCTCTGTCTATTACAGAGATATCATCGCAGGTAAGATTCTGCGGATCCGCTACTTTGTAAACTTCCGTTGTCATCATTCCACTCCTGCACTGAGCCTTTCAGCCGCATCGGCAGTAGCAAGTGCGTCGATCATTTCATTTATCTCTCCGTCAACAAACCTCTCAAGTGAATAGAGCGTAAGCCCGATACGGTGATCGCTCACACGTCCCTGAGGGAAATTGTAGGTACGGATCCTCTCACTGCGGTCTCCGCTTCCCACCTGAAGACGCCTTTCTCCTGCGATCTTATCGCTCTGCTCCTTCTGCTTCATGTCATAGAGCTTTGTGCGTAGTATCTTCATAGCCTTATCTTTATTCTTGTGCTGGCTTCGCTCATCCTGGCACTCCACCACGATACCCGTAGGCTTGTGAAGGAGTCTGATAGCTGATTCCGTCTTATTGACGTGCTGCCCGCCCGCACCGCTTGATTTTATGGTATCTATCTCAAGATCGGCAGGGTTGATCTCCACCTCAACGTCCTCCGCCTCGGGAAGAACTGCTACCGTTGCAGTGGATGTGTGGATACGTCCAGATGTCTCGGTCTCGGGAACTCTCTGCACTCTGTGAACACCGCTTTCGTATTTGAAACGGGAATATGCACCCTCTCCTCGAACGATGAATGTGATCTCCTTGAATCCGCCAAGTCCCGTTTCATTTGCACCGACAAGCTCGGTCTTATATCTCATGGTATCGGCATACATACCGTACATACGGTAGAGAACTCCCGCAAAGAGAGCTGCCTCATCGCCGCCGACACCTGCACGGATCTCCACAACAACATTTCGTGAATCGTTGGGATCCGGAGGAAGAAGGAGCACCTTCAGCTCATCCTCAAGCTTCGGGATCAGCTCACTTCCCTCTTTATACTCATCTGCCGCCATCTGACGAAGCTCGGGATCGGATTCCTCCTCCATCATAACACGGGCATCCGAAACGATGGTACAGAGCTTCGAATACTCCTTGTATTTCTCCATAAGAGGAGTCATGGACTTATATTCTTTTGTAAGGGCGGTATACTTCTCCATATCCGCCATGTTTTCCTCAAGCCCGAGAGCCTCCTCAAGCTCAAGATAGTGCTTTTCCGCATCTTTAAGTTTATTAAGCAAGGTTGTCCTCCGTAAATTCCATGTCATTCAATACTGTGTCGACATACAAATAAATCTGTAGGTGCGGGAGCTTCTGATAAGAAGCGACTAAACCTACTCCTATTGACTCTGCGAGTGTCAGCAGCATCGCTAAGCGATGCGAATTGGCACGAGACGCAAGTGAACAGAGTCTTTTTGGCGAAAATGCGAAGCTTTTTCGCCAACTATAAACAAAACGCTTTGAACGCAGTATGCGCAGAATAAAGATCCGCTTTTGATATCACCTCAAACGGGGCGTGCATCGAGAGTACGGGCACACCCATATCAACTGTGGTGATATTGAGATTTGCAATATATTTTGCAACAGTTCCTCCGCCGCCTGCATCCACCTTGCCAAGCTCTGCAGTCTGCCACAGCACATTCTTCTCCGCAAAGATCTTACGGATGAAACCTACAAACTCCGCATCCGCATCATTTGTGGAATATTTACCGCCGGAGCCGGTGTACTTTGCCATTGCAACACCAAAGTTCATGAACGCAACATTCTTCTTGTCGAACACATCGGAATAAAGGGGATCAAAGCCTGCAGCTACATCCGCTGAAAGGCACATGGACTTCGCACGGACTGCAGCACCCTTCTCACCCATCGCAGATGCGATAGTCTCGATCATATCACAGAGAAGTCCCGACTGCATACCGGTAGCACCGTCACTGCCTGTCTCCTCCTTATCCGCAAGAATGCACATTACGGTGTGAGGACTGCCGTCACTCTCAAGAAGTGCGGTAAGTGCGGGGTATGCACAAACGGTATCGTCGTGACCGTATGCACCTATCATCCAGCGGTCAAGTCCAACGTCAACACACTTGCCTGCGGGAACCGCACACAGCTCTGCGGAGATGAAGTCCTCCTCGGTCATACCGTACTTATCGTTGAGATATTTCATTACGCACAGCTTTACCTTGTCATCCTCCTCAGTGACCTCACCGTTTTCAACGAGAGGAGAGGATGCAATAAGTATCGACAGATTCTCTCCGTTAAAGGCGGTGGCAAGAGTTTTGTTGTTCTGCTCCTTGCCCAGATGTGGAAGAAGATCGGTCACACAGAACACGGGATCACCGGGCTCTTCACCGATATTCACATAAGCGGATGAGCCGTCTGCGAGGATAACTGTACCATGAAGTGCAAGCGGCACGGTGATCCACTGATATTTTCGGATACCTCCGTAGTAATGGGTCTTGAAATAGCCCATACCGCTATCCTCATAAAGAGGATTCTGCTTCAGGTCAAGTCTGGGAGAATCAATATGTGCCGCAAGAATGCGCACACCCTCGATTATAGGCTCCGAGCCCACACGGAATGCGTAAAGGCTCTTGCCTCTGTTGTTATAGTAATATTTTCCGCCGACTGCAACATTCTCTCCGAAATCGTAAGGAACGTATCCATTCTCCTCAAGAATAGCGATACTCTTCTTCACAGCCTCACGCTCAGTCTTGGCATTGTCAAGGTAATCCTTATATCCCTCGGCATAAGCCATCGCCGCAGATCTTTCCTCTGCGTCAAATCTTTCAAATGCACTCTTTTTCTTATAGAGAAGAGTGTCTGCAAGCTTTTTTTCATTATTGATTTCAGTAGCCATTTTATATCTCCTATCAGTAGTACAGGCGCATATAAACCTCGATCGCACGGTTCATTTTCGCCACATATTTCTCAGTTTCCTTAAAAGGTATATTTTCAAGAGTCCGTCCGTCGGAGGAATACTCCTTGTCCTTGAGCCATCCGTCAACATTTGTCTCACCGCCGTTATAGGCAGCAAATACAGTGTCCCATTTTCCGTATTTCAAATACAGCTTTGACAGATAATACGTCCCATACCGTATATTGGTCTCCGGTCCGTAGATAAGATCAGCCTTATAGTCCTCCTTCATCTCTGCCATAAGATACTTGAAGGTCTCGGGCATGAGCTGCATAAGTCCTATAGCTCCTGCCGATGATTCGGCGCTTGAATTGAAATTGCTCTCCACCTTGATGGTAGAATATATTATATATTCGGGAACACCGTATTCCTCGGAATATCTCTCCACAAATTTATTATATTCTCTCGGATAATTAGATCTGTCGATCCTGTCCCAGATAAACTGATACAAAAAGCCGATAAGCACAGAAAGTGCAAGGATCGACAGTATAACGGCACTGCGTCTCACGGCATTCTTATGTTTCATTATTTCAAAATTCTCCGTTATTTATTAAAAATTTTCCCGGCGACATTTCCGGCTGCAAGAGAAAGATCAGTCTCACCGTCGTTCTCGATAATGTAATCCGCTCTTTCACGCAGCTCCTTATCGGATATCTGCGAGGACAGACGTCTCAGAGCCGCCTCCTCGGATATGGAATCTCTCTTCATTATCCGTTCGACAAGCACATCGTCGGGAGCACTCACACAAAGTATCACATCGCATTTTTTGTCAAATCTGCTTTCAAAAAGAGCAGGTGCATCAACGATAACACCACGCACGCCCTCTCTGAAATATTTATCTATCCTACGCTCTGTCTCCGAAAGAATATGCTCATGGGTTATCATATTGAGATCACGGAGATTTTCTCCGTTACCCTCTCCGAATACTATACCCGCAAGTACTGCTCTGTCAAGAGATCCGTCAGAACGCACGACCTCATCCCCGAACCTTTTACGAATAAGGCTCACCAGCTTTGATGGAGTACCGTCCGAGCAAGGTGCGGTAAGCTCTCTGTAAACCTTATCGGTATCTATAGATTTTATGCCAAGCTTCTCAAAAGCTCCGCAGACCGTAGTTTTTCCGGAGCCGCTTCGCCCGCAAAGTCCGATGACCTTATTTTTACCGGGATTCATGTCTGTCATTATCTGTTTTCCCCTTTCCTTGCAGGGTATTGTAAAGCTTCAAATAAAACCAAACAACTATTCATTATATTATATCACAAATTGCCGTGAATTTCAAGGGATAAAGGCTATTTTTAACAGATTTCAAATATTTTCCTCACTGTCCGTCTTTTAGTTTTATATTCGCAAATTACCGTCTATATTCTCGGTTGACACACAAATAAAAATTTGTTATAATATACGGGTATATGTGTGAAAGGAGCGTACTCTGTGAAAGATATTTTTCCGACTCTTCTGGGAAATGACCGTTTGCGCCGTGTACTCTCCGGCAACCTTTCCCATGCTTACATCATTGAAGGTGCATACGGAAGCGGCAGACTGACTGCGGCAAGAAATGCAGCGGCTGCGGTGCTTTGTGAAAACAAAGGCTCAAAGCAGCACTCCTTACCCTGCATGGAATGCTCCGTCTGCTCCAGAATATTCAGGGGGATTCATCCCGATGTGATGGAATTTTCGTCAGAATCGAAAAAAAGCATCGGAGTAGATACCGCACGTACCATTCGTTCTCAGGTGTTTATATCTCCCGTAGAATCGGATTTCAAATTTTTCGTTATCAGAGATGCGGATCTTATGACTCCCGAGGCACAGAACGCTCTGCTTATCTCTATTGAGGAGCCGCCTGAGTTCTCAATATTCTTTCTTCTCGTCACAGACAGGACACTCCTTCTTGAAACTATAAGGAGCAGATGCGTAACTCTCACCACCGAAAAGCTTTCTGATGAGACAGTCGTGTCCGCACTTAAAAATCTTCCTGAAGCAGCAAGGATGCAATCAACCGATCCCGACGGCTTTAAGAGTATCATAAGATCCGCTGACGGCTCCATCGGAGAAGCAATGAAGCTCCTTCTGGACAAATCCGATGAGGTGTCCGATGTACATTCATCAGCCGCCGAGCTTATTCGTGTGATCCTCACCGGAGAGCCTTCCGAAAAGGTCTCCTTCGCCTCGGATTTTCCAAAGACAAGGGATGCACAGGATAAGATATTCACAGCCGCTGAATATGCTCTACGTGATATCATCGCAAAGAAGATGCGTACTGACGCAGATCCTTTGTTTTACAAGGGATCCGAGGAGATACCGTATCTGTCTGTGCCTTTGTCAAGACTTATCTCGATACACACCTCCCTTGAGGACGGCAGAGCCGCACTTTCGGGAAATGTTTCCTCCGCACTTACTGCCGAACACATAATAATGCAAAAATTATAATTCACATACAGAAAGGGCGGCATCGCCGCATCAGTTAAAATGGAAAGACACAGCGAATTTTCCAAAGAAGATAATATTATATCTGATTATACACCATCTACCGGAAACGGGTTCATAACCGAGGTTTCGGATACTACAGATACCCCCGCAACAGTTGAAGTCATCGGTGTTAAATTCAAGGATACGGGAAAAACATACTATTTTTCACCCGGTGGTGTCACTGCAAAAAACGGGGATTATGTCATAGTCGAAACAGCCCGAGGAATAGAATTCGGTACAGTGGGACTTGGCAACCGAGAGGTCCCCGCATCCGAGATCGTTCCTCCCCTTCGTCCCGTTATCCGTATTGCGACGGAGGATGATATTACAAAACACAATGAGATCTCCGTAAAAGAGCGTGAAGCTTTTACTATTTGTGCAGAAAAGATAACCGAGCACGGACTCGGAATGAAGCTTATCGAGGCTGAATACACCTTTGACGAAAGCAAGCTCATTTTCTATTTTTCAGCCGATGGGCGTGTAGACTTCCGTGAGCTTGTAAAGGATCTGGCATCCGTATTCCGCACACGTATCGAGCTTCGCCAGATCGGTATACGTGATGAGGCAAAGCTTCTCGGCGGTCTCGGTGTTTGCGGACGTCCGTTCTGCTGCACGACATTTCTCTCCGACTTTGTTCAGGTATCCATCAAAATGGCAAAAGAGCAAAGTATGTCTCTGAACTCCTCAAAGATCTCAGGAACCTGCGGCAGACTGATGTGCTGTCTCAAATATGAGCATGAGGTGTATGAGGAGGAGATAAAGCTTACTCCCCCTGTTGATTCAAGGGTAAAGACCTCCGAAGGTACAGGAATCGTAAAAGAAACTTCTCCCCTTGCGGGAAAGATCAAAGTCGTTATGGATTCCGACGGAGAGACTGTCAAAGAATTCCACCGTGACAACGTGACCGTTATCGGAAAAAGAGAAAAAGCACATCATCAAGAGCAGCAGAATCACGTTGAAGAACAGACCGATGCTCCAAAAAAAGCCGAAGGCGGACGCCGTCGTTCACACCATTCCAAGGGTAAAAGTGAGAACAAAGCACCCGACACCGACGGTAGTGCCAACTAACTGTCTGTAAACAATAAAAATTTTTTCAAAAAGGTATTTTCAAAAGGCAACTTTTGTGATACAATTATAAAAACTTAAAAACGGAGGTTATCTGACATGGCTTACAAGATTACTGATGAATGCATCTCCTGCGGTGCTTGCGCTTCCGAGTGTCCTGTTGACGCTATCACTGAGGGCGACACCAAGTTTGAGATCGATGCTGATAAGTGCCTTGACTGCGGCGCATGTGCAGGCGCTTGCCCTGTAGACGCTCCTGTAGCTGAGTAATTACTTTTTACTTACAAATGAAAATTCGCACATCTCACGGTGTGCGGATTTTTCATATACAGACAATACTTACCGATGAGGTATTTATGGATAAAACAAATGATGTCACTCTTCTTCCCGGAGAGAGACTTGACATAATAAACGAGGATCTGTCGCTGATACAGAAAAAGAACGGTCTGACATTCGGTACAGATGCATATCTTCTGTCTGCATTTGCTCCACGGCGAGGAGGAATTGCTGCAGATCTCGGGGCAGGTACAGGTGTTGCATCGCTCCTTTGTGCCGTAAGAGGCAAATCTGACAAAATGTACTCCGTTGAAGTACAGCCGGAATTTGCAGAGCTTTGCCGACGCAATGCAGAGCTGAATGGTCTTTCCGATAAGATAACACCTATACTGAAGGATGTTCGAGAGATCTACGCAAAGGATACGGACGGAGAGGTGGATTTTGTCATCTCCAATCCTCCGTATATGAGTGCAGACGGCGGCAAAGGTAACGATTCCACCGTCAAAAACATCGCACGCCGTGAGATCTGCGGAGGCATCGGTGATTTTTGTGCGGCAGCGTCGAGAATACTCAGATACGGCGGCGATTTTTACACCGTTTACAGATGTGACAGACTCTGTGATCTTATATGCGCACTAAGGGAAAATTCCCTTGAGCCGAAGGTCATGGTCACTGTTTATCCGAGAAAGGATTCCGCACCATGCCTTGTGCTTTTAAAATCCAAAAAAGGCGGAAGACCGGGACTTACGGTATCCCCTCCCCTGATAATCTACAGAGATCCCGAAGCTCCTGCAAGATATACTATACCCGAGGGTGAGAAGGATCTCGGATACACAGCGGAATTTGCGAAAATTTACGCTGATTTTTCACTTGACCACTTGTTTGAGAGGTAGAAATGAGCAGTATAAAAAGGACCAACACAGGCGATGAAAAAAACCGCACGGAAGGCGGAACTCTCTATATCGTGCCCACTCCCATCGGCAATCTCTCCGACATCACGGAAAGAGCCTTAAAGGTGCTGTCCGAGGTGGATTTTGTCGCTGCCGAGGATACCAGAAACACGGGACTCCTTCTATCAAGATTCGGTATCTCAAAGCCTATGATAAGCTATTTTGAGCACAATAAGCGTGAGCGAGGTGAGGTGATCTGCCGCCGCCTTGAGGACGGAGAATCATGTGCCATCGTCACCGATGCAGGCACTCCTGCAATAAGCGATCCGGGTGAGGATCTCGTAAGGCTGTGTGCAGAAAGAGGTATTCCCGTAACTACTCTCCCCGGTGCCTGTGCGGCAATATGCGCTCTCACACTTTCAGCTCTCCCTACGGGAAGATTTGCCTTTGAAGGCTTTCTTTCCACAAACAAGCCCGAACGCAGAAAAAGGTTGGGATCA
>SVQM01000132.1 GCA_015065335.1 Oscillospiraceae bacterium
TCTGTGTATAGCTCCATGGTAAGGTGGAAATAAGGAGTTATTAATGTTCTTTTTAAAAGCAGCATTTTGTCGTGTGTTTCAGGCGGCATTCAGACTTGCATTACCGGTACTTCCGTACAGAGAGCCTGAGATCATCGATTCCTGCGGAGAGCTTGGAGATGTAATAAAAAAAGAAAAGATAAATTCCATGCTTATCGTTACGGATAAGGGTATAGTGAAAAACGGACTTGTGTTACCTGTGGAAAAAGCTCTTGAGGAGTCGGGGATACCATATGTAATATATGATGATACTCAACCGAATCCGACGGTAACTAATGTGGAGGATGCTCTTGCGAGGTATCGGGAAAATAATTGTAACGGTATTATAGCAATTGGCGGAGGATCGGCGATGGACTGTGCCAAGGCAGTCGGCGCAAGAGTAGTGTATCCCAAAAGATCGGTAAACCGTCTCGGCGGTATACTGAAGGTGTGGCGCAAATTACCGACACTTATCGCTATCCCCACAACTGCAGGTACGGGCAGTGAAACGACAGTAGCGGCACTTATAACCGATCCTGAGACAAAGCATAAATATGCGCTGATGAGCTTTCCTCTTATATCACACTATGCAGTGCTTGATCCTGCTCTCACATATTCCTTGCCTCCTCATCTTACCGCATCAACTGGTGTGGATGCACTTACTCATGCCGTAGAGGCATATATAGGCAGATCCACTACGAAGGAAACACGGAGACTTGCCCTTGAAGCGACAAAGCTTGTGTTTGAGAATGTGGAGACGGCATACAGTGAAGGAAGTAACCATACTGCACGAAAAAATATGCTTCATGCCTCGTATAAGGCGGGCATATCATTCTCAAAATCATATGTGGGATATATTCATGCGGTAGCACATTCACTCGGCGGTAAATACAGTACACCTCACGGACTTGCAAATGCCGTGATCATGCCTTATGTTTTAGAGGCATATGGAAAAAAGGCGTATAAAGAACTCCACAAGCTCGGAATTGCCGCAGGAGTTTCTGATGAAAACGATACACATATGGTCGGTGCTGTAAAATTCATTACCGCAGTAAAAGCGCTTAATCAAAGAATGGGTATACCCGATAAGCTAAGTGGGATTAAAAAAGAGGATATTCCCGAAATGGCAAGATATGCTGAAAAAGAGGCGAATCCTCTTTATCCCGTTCCAAAGCTGATGACGAAGAAAGAACTGTCACGATTCTATTACCAAGTAGCAGATTGGAGTAAATAAGATGACATGCGAACAAATAAAGAATCTTCTTGAAAAACAGAGAAAATATTATAAAAGCGGTGCAACCATCCCGGTCAAATTTCGTATCGAACAGCTAAAAAAGCTGTATGCTACCGTAAAGAAATACGAAACAGAGGTAAATGATGCTTTGAAGGCAGACCTCGGTAAAAGCCATTATGAGGGATTTATGTGTGAAAGCGGTCTTGTGCTTTCCGAAATTTCTTATATGATCCGTCATACAAAGAAATTCGCAAAGAGGAAGACCGTACATACACCTCTTGCACAGTTTGCATCACACAGCTTCAAACAGCCTGTACCTTACGGAAATACGCTCATCATGAGCCCGTGGAATTATCCGTTCCTTCTTACTATAGATCCCCTTGCTACGGCAATTTCTGCGGGAAACACGGCGATAGTCAAGCCCAGCGCATACTCTCCGGCAACAAGTAAGGTCATTGAGAAGATCATTGATGAGTGCTTCTCGTCAGAATATGTGGCTGTGGTAACAGGCGGCAGAGCTGAGAACACCGCACTCCTCGATCAAAAGTTTGATTTTGTTTTCTTTACGGGAAGTCAGATGGTCGGAAAAGAGGTGCTTCGTCACACTGCAGAGCACCTGACACCTGCTGTGCTTGAGCTTGGCGGCAAAAGCCCGTGCATCGTTGATGCAAGTGCAAATATTAAGCTTGCCGCAAAACGTATCGTTTTCGGTAAATACCTCAACTGCGGACAGACATGTGTTGCACCGGATTACATTCTTTGTGAGAGAAGTGTAAAGGATGCTTTTGTTGAGGAAGTTGTACGGCAGATCAAAAAGCAATACGG
Organism: Oscillospiraceae bacterium; assembly: GCA_015065335.1. Lineage (GTDB taxonomy): Bacteria > Bacillota > Clostridia > Oscillospirales > CAG-272 > UMGS1312. The sequence goes on from SVQM01000132.1 coordinate 2,078, forward strand.
CGATGATCCTCTGGAAAATAAAGATTACGGCAAGATCATAAATGAAAAGCATTTCAACCGTCTATGCGGACTCATTGATAAAAACAAAGTCGTTTTCGGCGGTGATACAAATGCTGAAGCTTGTAAGATATCACCTACTGTTATGGATAATGTTACTGAGGCAGATGCGGTCATGGGGGAGGAGATCTTCGGCCCAATTATGCCGATTCTGACATTTGATGATTTTGATGCGGTGGTAGACGGGCTGAAGGATAAGGATAAGCCTCTTGCACTGTATCTTTTCACAAGTGACAAGAGCCATATCAAGCGTGTTACTACCGAATTGTCCTACGGTGGCGGATGCATCAATGATGTCATCATCCACCTTGCAACAAGTGAGATGGGATTTGGCGGAGTCGGAGAAAGCGGTATGGGTGCATATCACGGCAAAACAGGCTTTGATACATTTTCACACTACAAATCGGTGGTCGATAAAAAAACGTGGATCGATCTTCCCATGCGTTATCAGCCTTATAAGAGTAAGCTTTACGAAAAGCTTTTGCATATTTTCCTGAAGTAATTTGTTATGCCGAACGGCATTGATTTTGATTGAATGGCTTTTGGTAAGTGATAAATACTTGAGGGAAAATTATAGTGTGTTTTACCACTTATAAATACTAAAAAACTGCTGAGGTCAGTCCTCGGCAGTTTTTTAGTATAATCGAATGTATGCTGTAAATAATAAGTATATATTGTGATACGGAGGCAGATGTGGATATGGCAGTAAAAGGTATAATAAGACCGGAGAGGGATGTGTACATTCTTTCATCAAGTGCGGTAGTGGGGAGGGAGGAGTACAAGGGGCCTCTCGGGAAATATTTTGATGTGCGTGACGGGAAGGACGACAGCTTTGGCATGAAATCCTGGGAGATGGCGGAGTCGGAGATGCAACGCCTTGCGCTGAACGGAGCATTTGCAGGATCGGTGATATCGCAGGCAGATGTGGGCTTTCTCTTTGCGGGAGATCTGCAGAATCAGTGCGTAGGTTCAAACTACGGATTGCTGAATTTCGGGATACCGTACCTTGGACTTTACGGTGCTTGCTCAACGGCGTCGGAGGGAATAATGCTCGCATCACTGATCAGCGGTGCCACGGGACGCAAAGCCGCAGCGGTGTCATCATCCCACAACTGCTCTGCGGAGAGACAGTTTCGCTTTCCCATGGAGTACGGCGGTCAGAGAACTCCCACATCCCAGTGGACTGTAACAGGTGCAGGCGCATTTATCGTGGGAACTGCTCCCGAAGAGACAAAGCATGAGGGAAGGAATGTGAGAGTGGCAGATGTAATGCCGGGGATCCCACTTGATAAAGGTATCACTGATATCAATAATATGGGTGCGGCAATGGCACCTGCCGCAGCGGATACTATACTGAGGTATTTCAGGGACACGGATACTTCTGCCGAGGACTATGATCTGATAATTACCGGAGATCTCGGACGTGAGGGAAGCGGTATTCTTTTGGAATTCATACGATCGGAAGGATATGATATATCGTCGGTCCATAATGATTGCGGACTTCTTATTTACGATGAGGTAATGGACAAGCACGCAGGCGGATCGGGATGCGGATGCTCTGCGGTGGTCATGGCGGCGTTTATTCTTGAAAAGATGAGGCGTGGTGAATATGATAACGTATTGTTCATCGGTACAGGTGCGCTTATGAATCCGGTCGTGCTGAATCAGGGACAGTCTATCCCGGGAATAGGACATCTGGTGCATCTTGTCAGTGAGGACTGACAAGATGTACAATGAAGAGAGAAAAGAATTTGAAGATTTGCTTCGCAAATCATTTTGGTTGAAAGGCATGATCATGGAATACATCAGAGCATTTATTGTAGGTGGGCTTATATGCGTTATAGCGCAGATACTCATCGATAAGACAAAGCTGACACCGGCGAGGATACTTGTATCATATGTCGTAGCGGGAGTTGTACTGAGTGCCGTCGGACTGTACGAGCCTCTTGTGAAATTTGCGGGTGGGGGTGCGACAGTCCCACTTACGGGATTTGGCCACGTAATTGCAAAAGGGGTGAAAAAAGCGGTGGGCGAAAAGGGACTTCTCGGCGTACTGACCGGAGGGATAACTGCATCTGCTGCGGGGATAACGGCGGCTCTGTTTTTTTCACTTTTAGCGGCTCTTGTGTTTAAGAGTAAACCAAAAAAATAACCGTGCTGAGCACGGAGGCATATATCGGCAAAGCTTCACTTGAAAGTTAAAGAAGTCCCACGACCGTGACGCCTCAGCCGATAGCGGCTTTCGGCTATAAACAGGGAAATTTAGCGAAATAGCCTTCCGACCGGAAGGCTATTTCGTATTGTATAACAAAGACAACCACCTGCTATGCAGGTGGAAGAAAAAAGCTTTCAGCGTTACGAAAATAATTTATTCGAAAGAAGCGTGGAGCAAGTAGCCTTCTCCTGTGGGAGAAGGGGGACCACGAA
>SVQM01000018.1 GCA_015065335.1 Oscillospiraceae bacterium
ATTGTAGGCAATAAACCTTTATTTTTTTCATAGTTCCATTCAGATGCTACAATTGGATGAGTTGTAGCTAAATCGTTATATCCACTTTGTACTTTTCTGTTTGAACAAAATGGGCAACTGCTGCCGCTAACTCTATTCTTAATTTGGGCTTCGTATGAATGTCCTTTTTTGCAAATCCACCAAACTCTCGTGTGACATCCCTGTGTTAAAATTTGTGGGTCAAATCCTAAAGCGTTGTTTTTCGCCCAGTTCCACTCTGCCATCAGTTCGGCATTATCAATTATATATTTCTTTTCTGCCATAACCTTGGCACCTCGCTTTTTCGTTTAAATATCATTTAAAACATTATACCATAAAATTCTTCAATAGTAAATACATCTCTGAATTCATAACATGTTATGAATTCGTTGTTCGTTGACGGCAAAAGTGTTCGTTAACGGCAGAACTGTTCGTTGACGGGAGCAAATATTCATTGCCAAGGAGAGGGCAGAAATGCTGATTTTTAGTATTTTTCGATTATGCGGTAACCTTATATCCCCTATATAATTTTAGTACAAAGCCCCGTTTTTACAGCGCCTTGAACAAATAAAAAATGCCGATAACAGGTGAAAAAGCACAAAAAATTAAGGCTGATTCTTTTTGAATCAACCTTAATGAGTATTGGTCGAGATGACAGGACTCGGAACCTTGGTCGGCGGCGTTGGTTGAGCAAAATTGTCGTTAGTTTCATTCGCCGACCTATACAGATTTGCTTCGCAAATCTGTGAGGTCCTCGTCGGCTTATGATCCATACCAACGAAAAAGGAGCCTGAAGGCTCCTTTTCATTGGTCGAGATGACAGGACTCGAACCTGCGGCATCTTGCTCCCAAAGCAAGCGCGCTACCAACTGCGCCACATCTCGAAAATATTCAATTGCATAACATTGTTATGCAGCTGCCTAATGCTTGCCATACAAATGCTATTCTAACCACGCTCACACATTATATCAAAATATTCTTCTTGTGTCAAGTAAAAAATACTCTGCAAATAAAACAAGAAAGGAAAATACAGAAAAGCATCACTGCTATGGCTACGGGAAATGTGTGGCGAGTATGTCTCACACCTGTGCCGGAGAAATACACTGCGATAACATAGATCATTGTGTCGGAGCTGCCCATCAGGATAGCGGCACAAAGAGAAGGAAAGCTGTCGGGACCGAATCTTTCAATGAGCTCCGCAAATGCACCGTTTGATGCGGAACCTGATACGGGACGTGTTATAAGAAGAGGAAATATTTCCGCTGGCACTCCGATTTTTTCACCGATCGGTGCTAAAAATCCTGTAAAAAGTTCCACGGCGCCGCTGACTGAGAACATTTTTAAAGCAACCATAATGGCACAAAGCGACGGAAGAAGTTTTACAGATGTCGAAAGTCCGTCTTTTGCGCCCGAGCAGAATGCACCGAAGTAATCCTTTTTACTGAAAAACATAAATGAGCCGGCTAACAGAATTATCGCAGGAAGGATAAGAGAAGAAATAAATTCGCTCATTTTATTCCTTTCGAAGCTGACTTTTGGAAATACTTTTTTTGCATTTAGCAAGTGTGCGTGACAGTGTCATCCCGAAAACGGCGCAAGCGGAGGAGCAGATCCATATCGGAAGAATGATCCTAAAGGGAGCTGCGGAACCGACGCTTCGGCGGAGTGCAACGAGAGTTGTGGGTAAAATATTCACAGATGAAGTGCCGAGAACGGCGAGTGTGACCATATCGTCGGTTGCGGTATCTTTATCGGGATTATTCTCCTGCATTTTCCTCATGGCATCAATGGCAAAAGGGGTTGCGGCATTTCCTATGCCGAGCATATTTGCACTGATGGCGGCAGTGATCTCCCCCTTTGCAACATTATTTTTCCAGGAGTGAGGAAAAACATGGCGCAGAATGGGTGAGAGAAGGAGTGAGAGCTTTTCGACGGCACCGGCACGCCGCAGCACCTCCATAATACCGCACCAAAGGCACATATTACCCGCAAGGGCAAGAGTCAGCTCTACCGATGATGAGGCACCGTCGATCACGGCGTTGGAAAGTTGAGATAAATTTCCGGTTGCAGCGGCACATATTACAGAGACTACGCATATAATAAAAAAGCATTTTCCAAGCATGATATCACCTTAAATTTTGAATTATATGCAATTGTAGAATAAAATACAAGTATTTTCTGCAATTACCTATTGACAAGCATAGAGAAAAATGGTAAAATTAGTCATAAACACGTGATAATGGTAAAAATGGTCACAAAATGAAAGAAAAATGTAGCAAACGGAGGAATAAAAATGAAATCTCTCGGTATTGTAAGAAAAGTCGATGAGCTTGGAAGGATAGTTCTTCCCATAGAGGTAAGAAGACGTCTCGAGCTGGAGGCTAAGGACGGGGTTGAGATCTTTGTTGAGAAGGATAGAGTTATTCTCAAAAAATATGAGCCTTGTTGCATTTTCTGCGGAGATGCGGAGGATGTGGTGTATTTCAAGGATAAGAGAGTATGCCGTAATTGCCTTGAGTCAATAAGAGAGGGAAGATCGGAATAAACACACCTAAAATGTATTCGTAAACGGTCAACAATATGCCGTAAAGCGAACGGATACTTATATATAATGTTATTTAGCAACGGACCGAAGCGGAATTCTTCTGCTTCGGTCTTTCCATATGTACATAGTGTCCCATAAACGGAACATATTTACGAAAAAATATTTTGCAAGTTTGGGACATATGTGGTAAAATAAATACAGACTATCCAATATAAGAGGAGCCTTATATGATAAAGTTTGTTTGCGGAAGAACGGGCAGCGGAAAAAGTGAATATATAATGGATGCACTTAAGAATACCCATGGGGATATGGGGGACTGTTTGCTGATCGTTCCCGAGCAGCAGGCCGTAGCATGGGAGAGCCGTACAGCGAAGGAGCTTTCAGCTGATGCACTCATGTCTCTTGAGGTGCTTACGTTCACGAGACTGTGTGACCGTGTATGCCGTGAGTACGGTGGATTTTTCCGCAATTGTGCTACGAGAGCATCAAAACAGCTTCTCATGTGGGCAGCAATTGAATCTGTGAGAAGCAGTTTTTCGCATTACGGAGCAGCCCGTGCGGAGAAGCTCGTGCCATCGATGATAAAGACGGTGAAGGAGCTGTGCACATACAGAGTTTCACCGTCCGAGATTCAGTCGGTGGCGGAGGAGCTTGAGAGCGGTGAGCATACCGAGGTGCTTCTTTCAAAGAAGCTTTCGGACATCTCATTGATATATGCGGCATACGAGGAGCTTCTCAGAAACAGCTTCGATGATTCGGAGGAACTTCCTGACCGAACGGCTGAAACTGTGCTTGAAAAAGGTTTTTTCAAAGGTAAGCGAGTTTTTGCGGACAGTTTTTATTCTGTTACACCTGCACAGAGAGATACTCTCCGTGCGGCAATGAGAGATGCGGATGAGGTGGTGATAACCTTTGCCTGTCCCGCAAATGATACAGATGAACCGCAGTTTGTGCATATCCGCAGATATTTTGAGATAATGTGTGCCATGGCAAAGGAGTATGGCGGATATGAGATCGTATCTCTTGATGAACAGAAAAGATTCAGGACACCGTCGCTTGCTCTTCTTGAAAGAGAGATGTGGAAGTTCAAGACCGTATCATCGAATGCTTCCTCCGATGGAGTGACACTCCTTTCGGTCAAGGACCGATACGCTGAGGGGGATGCGGCAGCGGCAAAGATATGTGAGCTCGTACAGAGTGGAGCAAGGTATTCGGATATTGCGGTAATTGCAAGAAATATTGAGTCGCTTGAGGGTATTACCGATGCGGCAATGCAGGCAAGGGGAATACCGCACTATACATCAAGACGTAAAGCTCTTGAGGGCTCTGCGGCGGCAAAGCTTATTCTTGCGGTGCTTCGGGTACAGGCATACGGATGGCGGCGTGAGGATATACTTACCATCATCAAAACAGGGCTTTTGCCCATTGAGGCGGCAGATTGTGACCGATTTGAAAAATACATAAAGATGTGGCGCATAAGAGGTCGTCGGGCATTTTGCGAGGACGATTGGGGAATGAACCCGTTCGGATACAGAAAGGCATCGGCGGAGCTTTCGTCTTGTATACTTGACAGTGTGAACGGTGCAAGGCGGAAACTTTGTGATCCGTTGTCCGAATTCTGTGAGATATTTGATGGCGGCAGTACACGTGCGGATAAATGTGCCGTGGCACTTTATAAACTTCTGTGTGCACTTGATGTTCCGTCGGCGATCTCTGAACTTGCAGGAAATCTAAGAGAGTTTGGATATACTACGGAATCGGCGGAAACTCTCCGTCTGTGGGATGCGCTCATGAGCGTGCTCGATACCCTTGCAACGACGATACCAGATGCTGTGGGAGATGCCGAGAGCTTCCATGCCATGCTCAGACAGATAATTGCGGCAACAGACGTCGGAACCATACCTACGGGTATCGACGAGGTGGCGCTCGGATCAGCACACATGATGAGAACGGAGAATCCCCGTCATGTGATAATTCTCGGTGCCGCCCAGGGTGAATTTCCCGGAAATGTGCCGTCTGATGATATTCTTACCGATACGGACAGAATAATGCTTGAGGGGTGTGGGATCGAGCTTTCTGATAATTTCAGGAATCCCGAGGAAATGGAGCTTTTCTGGTTCTACAGATCTGTGTGTGCCGCATCCGAGAGTGTGACCGTGCTTATACCGGAGAGTGTCGGTGTGCCGTCTATGGGAGTTTCGAGAATAAAGAGTCTTCTCGGAGATATGCCCATAGATGAATACGATGCCGATGATCCCGTACAGTCTGTATGGGTAAAACCGGATCTTAAAAAATTTGTGCGCCGCAGTGATGCCGTAGGCGAGTATGCAAGAAGGCTTCATCCCGAATGGGAAGAGACTTGTGTGACCGATCCCGCTGTCGAGCAGATCGACCACGATATAATGAAGCAGATAAACGGCACTGTCATGACCTTTACTCAGTCTAAGATAGAAAAATATGCCGAATGTCCCTTCAGCTATTCTGCGGCATATACTCTGAGGCTTGAGGAGGATGGGGACGGACGCCTTGAGTACAGCGATACGGGAAGCTTCGTTCACAAGATCCTTGAGGAGTATTTTGAAGCAGTACGGGATATGGAATTCCCCATTCCCGAGGATGTGGAACGGGAGATCTGTGACAGGATATTTGAGAAAAATCTTCGACGTATGTGGGATATGGGAGCGTCCACAGGAAGACAGAGATTCCTTTTTGCGAAGCTCAGACGAAGCATCGGGGTGTTCATACGTTCACTTAATGAGGAATTTACCCAAGGGCTTTTCAGACCGTGGCGGTTTGAGCAGAATGTGGGAGACAGAGACGTGGGAAGTGTGCCGTCACCTGTATTCCGCCTTTCCGACGGGACTGAGATACGGATGAAGGGCGTCATCGACAGGATAGATGTGTACCGAGAGGACGGATGCACCTATGTCAGAGTGGTGGATTATAAGACGGGTAAAAAGGAATTCAGCCTTTCAGATATCTACAAGGGACTGAATCTTCAGCTTCTTTTGTATCTGTTTACGGTATGGAAGAGTCCTCCCGGAGAATTCAGAGATGCTCTCACAGGCGGTTCGGGTGAGATCATTCCCGCAGGTGCGCTCTATTTCAGCGCAAGACCCGGTGAGACGGGGGCAGATAGCCTTGTTGACGAGGACGAGGGATTCAGGCTTGCAGTGGAGAATGTGTCACGAACGGGACTCGTGCTTTCCGACAGACATATAATCGAGGCAATGGACCGTGAATTCTCGGGAAAGTATGCTCCCGTGCGACTTAATAAGGACGGAGAGCTGAAGTCATCCGACAGCCTTGCGGACATGGAGCATTTTGGAAAATTGTACGTGGATATTGCAGATGTGATAAAAGAGATAGGCGAAAGGATGTCGGGTGGATTTGCAGGGGCAGTCCCGAAGAAGAACGGAGACCGGATGCCCTGTGAATTCTGCGCATATTTTCCCGTGTGCCGAAAACAGACGAGTGTTGACGGAAAGGAGTGATGACGGTGAGCGAGAGAAAATGGACAAGCGCTCAGCTTTCTGCGATTGAATACAGGGGCAAGAATCTCCTCGTGTCTGCGGCAGCAGGTTCGGGTAAGACCGCCACACTCACGGAGAGGATAATCCGTCTCATAACGGATGAGGATATCCGTGCCGATATATCGAGAATGCTCGTGGTCACATTCACAAGGGCGGCTGCGGCTGAGCTTCGTGACAGAGTTGCTGCAGCACTTGGTGTAGCTGCGGCAAAGGATCCCGAAAACAGACATCTGACGGAACAGCTTTGCCGCATCGGCGGAGCCATGATCTGTACTATGGACAGTTTTTTTCTCTCCTGCGTAAGACCTATGTTCGCAGAGGTTGGACTCCCGTCTGATTTCCGAATAGGTGATAAGGCGGAGCTTGAGGCGCTGAAAGAGGAAGCGATGGAGGATACGGTGAATCATTTCTTTGATTCGGGCGATCCTCAGATGGAAAGAGCAATTACCGTTATTGCCGAGGCTGTTGGCAATGCCAGGACCGAGGAGGGTATCGATGATGTACTTCTCACTCTCGACGAGGAGACGGGACGAGTGGGCATCGGTGCACGTGAGCTTTCAGCATATGCAGATGAGTTTGAGAGATATAAGGATACCGATATCCTGCGAACTCCCTTCGGCGAGTGTATACTCAATGAGCTCCTATCGGGATTTCGCCACTACGGACATGCGGCGGCAGAGCTGGCTGATGCCATGTCATCGGAGGATGGACTTCTGAGATCATATGTCCCTGCGGCGAGAAGCATGGCTGATTATTGCGAGAGATGTATCTCTGCGGCGGTATCGGGTGATACGGACACGCTCCGACATCTCATGGGTGAGGTCCCCGCAGACAGAATAAACACGAAAACTCCCACAAATGATTCCGAGATATTCAAGGCTTTAAGGGGAGATTTTAAAAAGTATGTAACGAAGATGCACTCTGACTATCTGAAAGATGACAGCAAGGCTTCGGCGGATGTGATGATGCGTACTGCCGAGGTGTGCCGCTTTGCAGGTATGGTCATCGGTGAATTCCGTGAAAGATACGGAGAACTTAAACGTCAGAAGGGCATCACGGATCATTCCGATGTTGCAAGAATGGCGGCATCCCTGCTGGCTGACGAGAATGGCGTACCTACACCGTACGGTGAGAGTATTGCATCAAGGTATGACTATGTCTTTATTGATGAATATCAGGATACCAGTATCTATCAGGACAGGATATTTGCCGCTGTCTCATCAAAATGCGGCAGATTCATGGTGGGTGACATAAAGCAGAGCATCTACCGCTTCCGAGGCGGTGAGCCTGAGGTCTTCAGGGACTACAGAGATCGGTGGTCGGACGGAGACGAGGGCGATACTGTGTTTATGAGTGAGAATTTCCGCTGTGCGGAGCCTGTGGTGAAATTTGTAAATGCGGTATCAAGGTATATGTTCCCATTTGGCGGCATCTCCTTTGAGGAGGGAGATCTGCTGATCCACGGACGTGATGAGAGTAAGAACACATCACCGTCTCCTGTTGAGGTGTGCCTTATAGAGCGCCCCGGAAAACAGCGAGGAGGGAAGAGTGATGACGAGGATGATACGGATGATCCGACGATACCTCCTGCGGCTGTGCTTGAGGCTGAATATGTGGCAAAGCGCATACGTCATATGCTTGACAGTGAGACCTTGCCTGACGGATCGGCGGTAAATCCATCGGATATTGCTCTTATGCTCAGAGAGACCAAAACCAGAAGGGAGATAATAGCGGGAGCATTTAAAAAGTACGGTATACCACTGAAAAGCGTGGAGGAAAGGCCGTTTTTTGAACGTCCCGAGATAGTCCTTATCCTCTGTGTATTGAGAGCTGTAGACAATCCTCTCCGTGACATTTATCTTGCGGGTGCAATGAGATCTGCCGTTTTCGGATTTGATCTCGGTGACATTGCTCTGATCACTTATAATTACAGAAAGAACGGTGGAGCAGGCACTCTGTATGATGCTGTATTGAATGAGGCAGAGACAGAGGGGGTACTCGGTGACAGGTGTCGCAGATTCTGTGATAAAATAAATGAGTACAGAAAGATCTCCTGTACTGTTGCGGCAGATACCTTTATATACAGACTTATACATGATCCCGTTGTGGCAGATGCCCTTGAGGGTGAGGGCGGTGTAGGAGCCGCAAAGCGTGCTCTTAAGCTATATGAGCTTGCAAGAGGTCGCGGACTTGGACTTTACGAATTCCTCGGGTATGCGGAGCATCTGGAAAAGACAGGCCTTGATGAGGAGGAGAGTGCCGGTGAAGGAGTGTCCCTTATTACGGTACATCACTCAAAGGGACTTGAGTTTCCCGTGTGCTTCCTTATGAATGCTACACGCAGATACAGTACGAGCGATGCGAAAAAGTCCATGCTCATTGACAGGGATTTCGGCGTTGCGCTGAAACTTTCCGATGAGGGAGGGCTTGTGAGGTGCGACAATCATCTCAGGCGTCTCGCAATATTCCGCAGTATGCGGGAGAGTGCCTATGAGGAGATGCGTGTGCTTTATGTCGCCATGACCAGAGCACGTGAAAGACTTATCATCACCGGTGTCACAAACAGCCTTGAAGGACTTCGCGGCGGTGCCGCAGGCGGAGCACGGTTCTACGATGAATTCTCCGTCGTACATAAGAACAACTATATGGATATGATCCTTGAGGCACTCCACCTGTACGGAGGTCCATTTGCCACCGTGACAGATGTTCCTTATATCACGGACGATACTTCATTGACGGATGAGGACGGATATTTTTCAGACATTCACAATAATGAAGAAAGATCCCCCGAGGATCGTGAGATATGTGAGATGATCGGGAACAGGACAGACTTTGAATACAAATATAGACATTTGCAGAACATCCCCTCGAAGTTGACGGTGTCACGCCTGTATCCTGAGATCCTCGATGAATTTGACGACGGTGCCGCAGAGCTTGGGACGGATGAGGAGATAGTGCCTGCCATACCTAAGTTTATTAAAGGAACTGCATATTCCCCTGCGGATGCAGGAAGTGCGGCGCATCTGTTCCTGCAGTTCTGTGATTTTGAGAAGCTGCGTGATCTCGGAGTGGGAGCTGAGCTATGCAGGCTCACATCCGAGGGATTTATGAGCCCTGCCGACGGCGAGGCTGCTGATCTCGATTATATCGAGGCATTCAGAAAAAGCGATTTCTTCCGACGTATCCTTTCGGCAAAGGAGGTACGCCGTGAATTCAGATTCAATGCGGCGATACCTGCATCTGCACTTACGGGAGATGCGGAGAAGACTGCACTTTTTGAAGATGACGGTACTCTCGTTATAGCACAGGGTGTCATCGATATCGTGTTCACCGATAAGGACGGGAAACTGGTGCTTGCGGATTACAAGACCGACAGGCTGACGGAATATGAGCTTGCTCACAGGACAGCAGCATCCAAAAAGCTGTGGGACAGACATAAGAATCAGCTCGGTTATTATGCACGTGTATGCGAAAAGCTGTTCGGACGTGCTCCCGATGAGGTAGTGATCTATTCAATGCCTCTCGGTGATACGGTGTAAGAGTATGCTGAATAATAGATCCGGGGGAAGGAAAACTTTTGCAAAAAGTTTTCCTTCCCCCGGATCCCCATCTTTTCAAAAATCTTTAATAAGAATAGTGATTTTGCATTTGTCTAAATTATCATTCCGCATATAAAGCTCGCTCCTGCGGCGGCAAGTGCGACCACGATAAGAGGCTTTTTGAAGAAAGCAAGCACAAGCGCTGCAGCTGTGCCCACGATTGAGGTGTATACGTTTTCCGTTGAGAAAAATATTGCGGGAAAGGTCATTGCGCTGAGTACGGTGTATGGGATATAATAAAGAAAGCTGCGGATGTACGGTGAAGTGATCTTTTTTGTGAACAGTGTGAACGGTATCATCCGCACAAGATACGTTACTCCTGCCATTACAGCTATGTATATGATTATGCTCATTTGATCGTCTCACTTTCGGCGTTTGCAGAAGATCCTTCATCTGCTATGGGGAACAGGGCGGAGGCAACAGCGGCGGCAATTACAGCGCTGATTATTACGGAAAAACCGTCGGATAGAAAAGGCAGTGCATCCTTCAGCAAAAAGAGGATCACACTTATGAGCACAGCTATGGATGAGGCAACGAGCACACTTCTTTTTTCACGGGCAACGGGGACTACGATAGCTATAAACATACCGTAAAGCACGATACCCATGGCGTTTGTGACAGATTCGGGAAGGAGCTGACCTGCGGCGGCACCGAGAAGAGTACCGCTGCTCCATCCGAGGAATGAGATGAGGATAAGTCCGTACATATATGATGGACGAAGAGGCTCACGTCGTGATGAGGAGACCGCAAATATCTCATCGGTGATACCGAATGAAACGAGAAGCTTGTGAGGAAGCGTAAAGGAGGAGTCGAGCTTCTGGGAGAGCGATATGCCCATGAGAGAATATCTGATATTTATGACGAGCTGAGTCAGTATCATTTCAAGAATAGTACCGCCTGCGGCGATTATTCCCACACCTGCGGCCTGTCCCGCTGAGGTGAGATTTGTCACTGATATTCCTACAGCGGCAAGAATTGACAGTCCTGCACGTACAGCCATTATTCCGAATCCGAAGGAGACTGAAAGATATCCGAGGGCTATCGGTACACCATGCCAGAGCCCGCGAACGAATTGATTTTTCAAAAAATCCCCGCCTTTCCTTTATCTTACGGGATATTTTAACATAAATCGTCATGAATATCAAGTGTACGCATATATCATCATACACAAAAAAATCGTATTACGGACATTGTATTTCGGCTAATACTTTATTGACTTAATTGTCTGTTTGTGATATATTTAATATGTCGTATTATGTCATTTTAATTAAGAAAGAAAGGCTTTTTATGGAAACAATACTCAGTCTGTCCATTGCTCTGTTAGCAGGACTTCTTATGTCGAGAATTACAAAGCTTCTCGGACTTCCCGCAGTTACCGCTTATCTTATAGCCGGTATTCTTATCGGTCCTTACTGTCTTGGAAGACTCGGCATTGCAGGACTCGGATTCACAAGCGCCGAGAATGTTGAAAGCTTTAAGATAATCTCTGATGTGGCACTCGGATTTATCGCTTATTCTATGGGTAATGAGTTCAGACTCTCCCAACTTAAAAAGATCGGTCGTCAAGCTATTGCCATCGCCGTATTCGGAGCTCTCGTAGCTACTGTTTTCGTTGATGTGGCACTTATAGTGGCTCATTACGTTCTTGGGGATGTAATATCTCTCCCCGTTGCGATCACCATGGGTGCTATTGCGGCGGCAACCGCACCTGCGGCAACTCTGATGGTAGTAAAGCAGTATAAGGCAAAGGGTGCTCTTACAGACATCCTTCTTCCCGTAGTAGCATTTGACGATGCTGTGGGACTTATCATCTTTGCTGTGTCATTCGGTATTGCAAGAGCAATGAACGAGGGACATTACGATATGGTATCCATTGCGGCGGAGCCCGTTATCGAGATCGTGGCATCTCTTGCTTTGGGTGCACTTATCGGAATATTATTCAACCTTGTTGAGAGATTTTTTGAGTCCAACACAAGACGTCTCTGTATTGCTATAACCTTTGTTATGCTGGCAGTCGCTCTGTCTAAGATGACATTCGATATAGGCGAAGTTCATGTGGGCTTCTCTACACTTCTCACCTGTATGATGATGAGTACCGTATTCTGCAATATCTGTGATTTTTCTGAAGAACTTCTCGACAGGACCGACAAATGGACACAGCCTCTGTTCGTGCTGTTCTTTGTGCTCAGTGGCGCTGAGCTTAAGATCGGTCTGTTTGCACATATTGCGATCGTGGGAATCGGAGTCGTATATATTCTTGCACGTTCCGCAGGTAAGATCGTCGGTGCATTTTTCAGTGCAAAGGCTACCAAGTGTCCTGCTGAGGTCACAAAGTATATCGGTATAACACTTCTCCCTCAGGCGGGAGTTGCTCTCGGAATGTCTATCGTTGCACAGCAGGCTATGGGAGCAGGCGGAGATATGGTAAGAAATATTTCACTGTTCTCTGTGCTTATCTATGAGCTTGTAGGACCTCTTATGACAAAGGTCGCCCTCACTAAGGCGGGCAATATCGCACCTAAGGCTCCTACTCCCAGAAAAATTGCGCATGAGGCTAAAAAAGCAGCAAAGTAATTTGTCCCTTTGGGACATGGATCGGGACATTATAAGATGAAAAGACTACTCTAAAAAATGAAAGGATGTATTATAATATGAACGACGGACGTTTTCCTGTTGAGGCTCGGGATGAGACTTCCCCTGAAAAAACTTCAATAGGGGAGAGAATAGATGAGCTTGAGCGTGATGCGATACCGGTAAAGCGCAGGCGCAGAGGACAGATCATTGCCGATTATAAAAAGCAGATATTCTGGGGTATTATTGCTGTTTTGGCATTGTGTATAATCGGAGGTGCGATCGCAGGTATTAAATATGCACTGAAGGATGATCCCACAATGGTTATATCGGGTGATCCGGGCTGGCGTACACCGGATTATGTTGATGTACAGCTTATTGCTCCCAATGAATATTCCAGACCGGGAACAAAGCTTGATGAGGTAAGAGGAATAGTAGTGCATTACGTGGCAAATCCCGGTACATCTGCCGCCGCAAACCGCAGCTATTTTGCGGGACTTGCGGAGACGAAGGCTACATATGCCTCAAGTAACTTCATAATCGGGCTTGAAGGCGAGGTGCTCCAGTGTGTCCCTGCAGATGAGGTCGCTTATGCATCGAACAAGCGTAACAGCGATACTCTGTCAATAGAATGCTGTCATCCCGATGATACAGGTGTGTTCACATATCCCACATACAGATCACTTGTGATGCTGTGCCGTGATATCTGTATCGGCTTCGGACTTGACCCCGAAAGTGATATAATCAGGCATTATGATGTATCAGGAAAAATGTGTCCCCTTTACTTCGTTGAGCATGAGGATGAGTGGAAGCAGTTTCTCTCTGATGTGAAGGATGCGGTGAAGGAAAAAAATGAAGAAAAAAACGCAGATACTTCGAAAAAATAAGTTGACACAGCCCTGTACTTTGTGATAAAATTAAAATTGGAAATTTATTTAATTATATACAGCACGGATAAGTATACATTCTCGGAAACAGTTCAGAAGTTTTTGGGGTTTTCAGGGGCTTTTTTCAAAAAAGTACTTGAATGGGGTTCGGGGCAAAGCCTCGGGGAAAAAGTTGTCCGGGCATAGAAAGGTGACACTATGACTTACACAGAAGCAAAGGAAAAGCTTGCAAAATACGGACAGGAGCACGTGCTTGCATATTACGACACTCTCAGTGATGCTGATAAGGAGGCACTTTTGTTCCAGATAGAGGATACAGATCTCTCCGTGCTTGAGGTGTACTCAAAGAGAAACGAAGAAGTAGTTAAGGGCAAGATCGAGCCCCTTCCCTCAATGGAGCTTGACGAGATCGAGGCGAATAAGGTTGAGTTTTATGCGACGGGAATCGACACCATCAAGGCAGGTAAGGTGGCGGCAGTGCTTCTTGCAGGCGGTATGGGTACAAGACTCGGCTCCGACAATCCCAAAGGAATGTACGATATCGGGCTCACAAAGGAAGTATACATATTCCAGAGACTTATCGAAAACCTTATGGACGTTGTACACATGGCAGGCACATGGGTCCACCTGTTCATCATGACCAGTGACAAGAATAATGATGCAACAATCGGATTCCTCACCGAGAAGAATTTCTTCGGTTATAATCCCGAGTACGTTCATTTCTTCATTCAGGAGATGGCTCCCGCAGTTGACC
Organism: Oscillospiraceae bacterium; assembly: GCA_015065335.1. Lineage (GTDB taxonomy): Bacteria > Bacillota > Clostridia > Oscillospirales > CAG-272 > UMGS1312. Next base: position 13,908 of record SVQM01000018.1, read on the forward strand.
GTGACGGTAAGATCTTCATGGAGTCCCCCTGCAAAATGTCTACAAGCCCCAACGGAAACGGCGGCTGGTTCTCCTCCATGGCGAAGGCAGGACTTGCAGCTAAGGCTAAAGAGCTTGGTATCGAGTGGCTGAACACCTTTGCTGTTGATAACGTGCTTCAGAGAATTGCGGATCCCGTATTCGTAGGTGCTACCGTTAAGTCCGGAAAGACCGTTGGTGCAAAGGGCGTTAAGAAGAACGCTCCCGATGAGAAGGTCGGTGTTATCTGCCTTGAGAACGGACATCCCTCTATCGTTGAGTACTATGAGCTTACCGATGAGCTTATGAACACAATGAACGAGAAGGGTGAGCCTGCATACTCCTTCGGCGTTATTCTGAACTATCTGTTCAGACTTGACGAGCTTATGGAGATCGCTGACAAGAAGATGCCTCTCCATATCGTTGAGAAGAAGATCTCATACATGGATGAGAACGGCGAGACCGTAAAGCCCGAGTCTCCCAACGGATACAAGTTTGAGACTCTCGTGCTTGATATGATCAATCTGGCTGACTCCTGCCTGCCTTTCGAGGTAGTGCGTAACAGAGAGTTCGCACCTATCAAGAATAAGACAGGTATCGACTCCGTTGAAAGTGCACGTGCACTCTGCCTTGAGAACGGCATTGAGCTTTAATTGAATAAGCTAATTAGTTAATATGAATATGCGAGGGGAACCTTTTTCGAGAAAAAGGGTTCCCCTCGCGCTCCCTTCCCAAAAGCTTTGAAACTGTATTTTTGTTGAGGATACCCGCTATCAATACGATGATTTGGACCGTGCCGTTAAACACATGAAGTACAATAAAAACGGCGGCGTTGACTTGTGGGAAGAGTTTACTTACGATGAATTCGGCAACAAAACCGAAATGAGAAAATGCAATGCTGACGGCAGCTTATACCGCCGCTATGTATATGAGTATGGCGATTACGGTGCGAGAACCAATACCACGATATACGATGTTCACGGCAATATCGTAACAGAATAAGCGGTCACTGACGAACGGTAATAACATCAAACGGAGAGGGAAGCCCCTCCGTTTTTGCATATCCTCCCGCCTTTTTGCATATATTTCACCGAGAAATAAACTACAGGGAAGGATGGCCTTACTATGGATAAGAAAGATATGCAAAAAACTGAGGATTGCAGGCTGTGCATACCTCATATAAACCAAAGCACCATTACGGAATGCGGAGAGGAGTTTACTCTGCCTGATTATTATCCCGAGATAAAACGAGTGGTATCGACTCTTTGCCGGGTGCTTCCCGAATCATGGTATGATAGCGGAGAGACTGTTGAACAGGGCGGAGTAGTGTGCTTTACCGTTGTGTACCTCGGAGATGACGGATCACTTACGGCAGCGCCTCTCACCTGTGATTTTACGGCAATGGTACAAACACTGAGAAATGCAGACGGTGAGGGGACGGTGATCTCGGTGGAAACATCTGCTGAAAATGTGACCTGCCGTTGCGCAGGACCGAGAAAGCTTTCCCTCAGAGCAAGGCTTCGTACTACCGTGACGGGTGACAGGCTCATCTCAGCGGAAACTCAGGTGACAGATACTGCAGGCGAGGAGGCGACTGTTGCTGAAAAGATCAGTGTTCAGACCCTTGAGAGTGCAGTGCAGACGATGCGCCGATCCACGGGAAAGCTTACGGGAAGTGTGTCGGGAGAGCTGAGAGAGCGGGCAGGTACACGTCCCGTAATGTGCGACGGCGAGATAATGGTAAATGAGGCGCTGCTTGACGGCAATGCCGTTACACTGAGAGGTGATGCAGTGATGTGGTGCATCCTTTTCGGTGATGACGGACTTTATTATAAAACTACCGCAAAAGTACCCTTTGAGGAAAAAATACCTCTTACGGGAGAGAAGCTGTCGGGCGGAAGTGCACGAGGTTTTGGCAGATGTGCCTCAGTATCGGTGAAGGATTCCGATGACGGTACACTTTTGTGGGATATGGAATATGACCTTGAGTGCGAAGCGGCTGAGAACACATTTATCGGAGTGGCAAAAGATATGTACTCAACTCTTTGCGAATGTGAAGATCATAAAGGTACTGTAGATTCACTGTCGATGCTCAAATGTCACACGGGACGTCTCTCCCTCTCGGGAGATGGAAAAGGCTCCGGTAAGAGAACGCCAGGAGACTATATAATAGGTTCATTCGGTAAAGCATTTTCGGATAAGCTTGAAAGAGACGGTACACATCTCACTCTTACGGGCACAGCAGAGGTACACGTGCTCGTTTGCGGTGGCGGAGAGGTCGTAGAGGAATGTATAAAGCTTCCGATAAAATATGAATGTGACTGCCCGGAGACAGGTATGGGTGAGCTGTTTCGCAGATGTGATCTGACGGTGACGGACAGTACGGCACGTCTCGAGGGAGATAATATCCGTGTGACGGCTGAGGTGTGCGTGAGTCTTTTTGCAGGACTTTCACAGCCTGTGACATATGTGACAAAGCTGGAGCTTGACAGATCCACAAAATCGGAGGATAGAGGCAGTATGCTCAGGATCTATTATCCCGCTGAAGGTGAGACTCCGTGGGATATTACGAAAAAATACCGTATACCGAAAAATGCCGTGACCGAGGTCACGACGAGCGGTGTGCTTATAGAATAAGAGAAAAGGGGAGCTTCGGCTCCCCTTACGTTTTAATGCGGTACGATTATCTCAACTGAGATGTCCTCGTGTGTTTCGTGTCCGTTAGGTATAACGGATACCAAAGATTTTATTTTCCATTCAGTGTCGGATCGCACAGGTTCATCTGTGCCGAAGGATGCGCTTGTGTTAAAGCTTTTGGTGAATGTGAAACCTTCGCCCGGCTGTATTTCAGTAGTTCTTATTACAGTGGCGAAGGATAGTATTTTATTACTGAGCTTTCCGGCTCCGTCCTCAGAAAAACCGATGCCGATGTAAGGAGCACTTGTCGATGAATAAAGCTTGATAGTGCCCTCTGTTTTGTTAACGATGTCGGCTGTTGCCACAATAGTATCTCCGAGATCATAGCTATCCTTGTCAAGAGTAATGGTGAACTCTATCCCGTCAAAGTATGTCTTTGTAACGGAAACGGGTTCATCATTTTTTTGACATGATACGACGGAGAGGAGAAGAATAAACGAGAGTACAGTGCATATAAGTTTTTTCATAGGTACCCCCTTGGTCAGTATGGTTGTCGGTAAACCGGAATCAGAGGACGCCATCCGAAAACGCATCTGCGGAAATATCTATTCCGTCCATTCTCAGTCCACGGTCAGCAATGCTGTTTTTCGGCACAGCGACAAAGAAGAAGCTGCATTCATTATATATGGGTAAATCATCGGGTGTGGTATCATCACCTACAGAAAAATCTAAGATCAGCTTTGAGCCGTTTTTCCATATCGAAGTAATACTTACAGCTTGATCAATAGGAGCGATCAGCGGCACGATATCATTGTTTTCGAAGAATTCATCGTCGAATTTTTCCATAACAGATGATGCACTGATCTCTGCTGAGCCAAATTCACCGTTTTCATTGATCTCATGAAATACATCGGTTATGCCAAAAGCATCTTTACAGAAAAGCTCCCAACTATAAGAGCTGTCTATGGTTGAAATATTGTATTTGCCAATGATCCTTCTTGCGTCGGAATTCGATAGCAGTGCTGCAGAATACGAATAATATCCGAATACCTCCGTCAGTGGAGCAATATGTTCAATGATGAGATCATCTTCATATTCGGAAGCGACGGGACCGACGCCATCCCATTTTGCGATGTATTTGAGCATTTCGGAGCAATCGGAAAGATTGACTGTTCCGTCATTGTTAAAGTCAAGATAAGTGTTTCCGCATCCGCTTCCGTTCACTTTATGGATTATCTCTCCGTATCCTGCCAGATACTTGAGTACAAAACTTACGTCTGAGATATTGACAGTATCGTTTCTATCTGCATCCCCGTAGCGGTAAACACCTAAAGAAACCTCAAGCTTGCCCTCAGGCATAGTAAAGCTGTTTTCGGTTACCGTATCGCTGTTAAGCTTAATGCTGTTACAGAAATATCCGTCCTCGCAAATTATTTTGTAATATACAGTGCTTTCTGCAGGGATCTGCTCGACATCGGCGTAGATGCCCGTAAAGCTACTGTCATTGGAGAGAATTACGCTCACTCCCGCAAGATCTGTGATTCCGGCTGTGCCAAGTTCGGGGATCGGTTCGTTTTCGGGCTTCCACTCGTCTCCGGTATAAAACGTGTCGGAAACGGGACACGCATAGTATATATCTGTATCATTTCGTTCGTACAAAAGATCGATCGCATTTACCATTGCCTCGATACTTTTATCTTTCAGTGTAAGATATACGAGGTTTCTGTATTCGGGATCTGCGAGTATCTGCTCTTTATTTCCCCAAAGTGCAGGATGAGTTTTAACCGCATCAAGCTCAAGCTCGGGAAAGTCGGCGGTGGTATACTCTCTCCACTCTATACTGTACTCATGATTAAGTATAACAAAGATCACACCGCTGTCATAAAAGTCGGTTTCTTCATAGACTTTACCCGTAAAGGGGTCCGAATGCTCTGTTACCGAAAATGTTGAAGCTGTCGAGGCAAGAAGAAACGACAAGCACAAGACGAGTGACATAAATATAGTAGTTTTTTTCATAATATTCTCCCGGGAGTTTATAATTGTTGTAGCGGTATTTCTTTTTAATAATTCAAACTGTTTACTGTCTCAGATTTTTTGTCGTTACTGTCACATCCCATCGGTATCACCTCCCTATCACTATACTACCATAATATTTCACACACATCAATTCGCAAAACAACCGAATTTTACGACGAAAGTTTGTGCAATGTTTTTTCAAAAAAATGAAAGAAAATGGGCCTCTCATTCGTATTGCTACGCTTTTTTATGTGCGTATGTACAAATTTTCCCATACCCCTTTTCTTTCCGAGGGATTTATGGTAAACTAATAGGAGTAAATAATTCCTACAGGAGTAAAAATATGAACTATACCATAGAAAAATCAAGAGACGCATACAAATCCCCGAAGGAGCGTCTCTTAGAGGTGTTCGGTGATTCCGTCATCGGACAGTACGATGCGGAATACACCTCCGCATGGCGAGAGAATTCTCCCGTTTTCGGTGTTTCGGGATACTCTGCAAATGCGCCTGTTGCAATTTCTGTTATGAACGAGCCCGAGGTATCAAGTCTCCTTTGCGGAGTGGACACAGACGTGCTCATCTCCTGCGATATGGCTGATGGATGTGCGACTATGCTCCTCGGCGACGGAACAAAGCGTGAGCTTACCCCTGCGGCTGAGAAGGAAGTATTCCGCATCATCCGTGAGGTAGAGGCTGCTCCCGGTGAGCTGAACGAGAACGGCGAGCATGTGATCGATCTCACCACTCCCGAGATCAGCACACACTTCCGTATAAATCTTCTCCTCGGTAACAGAATCGGCTTTGAGAATCCTCTTCTCACCACTCCCAAGAGTGCTGTAAATGCTCTCGGCTGCGGCTCATTCCGTGCGGATGCGGGACGTCAGGTGCTCGTTACACGTACTCTTCTTCAGCAGGAGGAGAACGGCGATCCCATGAACCGTCAGTTCTACCTTGTTGAGAACGGTCGCCAGATCTTCTTCTCCGGCAATCCCCGTGAGAATGTGAAGACTGCGGTGTGCCGTCATTCACAGAATAATACTGTTATTACATATGAGACCGAGTGCGGTCTGAAGATCGAGCGTACCATCTTCATCCTCCCCGAGAAGGCAGGTCAGCCCGAGGCGTGCGAGGTACAGAAGGTGACTGTCGAGAATCTTACCTCATCTCCCCGTGAGATAAAGATCGTTATGACCGGCGTTTTCGGTATCTTCCCTCCGGATGCACTTGCAAACGACATCGTGTACGTAAACATCGTTCACGAGAGCGGTGTCGTGAAGAAGGACGGCAAGGTATGGGCAGTATCTCCTGCGGATTATCCCAGATACAGACGTTTTGAGAAGAGATTTGCCGCAATGGTGGTCGACGGCGAGCCTATGGACGAGTACTCGGTGAATTATCCTGAGTTCATCGGCACGGGTGATGTGCTCCATCCTCAGAATGTGGCAAGACTCACCTCCCATCCCACCCGTAAGGCGGCGTATTTCTTCGCAATGGGTAAGACCTTCAGAGTAGCTCCCGGTGAGACAAAGGAGATCTCTGAGCTCGTGGGTATGTGCTGGGTTAAGGATGATGATTCCGTACCGCTGGACTTTGATGCAAAGATGACCTCTCTCATTGATGAGTTTAAGGCACCCGGTGCGGCAGATACGGCACTTGCATCCGTAAAGGATTTCTACAAGAACTATTCCTCCTACATAAAGATGTCCTCGGGCAACGGTACCATGGACGCATATATCAATAATAACCTGCCTTTCCAGGTGCTCTATCAGTCCTTCGTTTCCCGTTCATTCGCATGGACTCAGAAGGCACAGCGTCAGATCGGCTTCCGTGAGATCCAGGATATGTATGCATCCATGTACTACATGGCAGCAATGGGACGCTCCGACCTTGCTCGTGATATGCTCAGCCGCTGGGCGGAGAACGTGTACCGCATGGGATATGCTAACCACAATTTCTACTGGGAGGGCAAGGAGCCCGGTAAGTGCTCCGATGACCAGCTCTGGCTCATTCAGGCGGTGTACCGCTACGTGAGCCTCACAGGTGATACGGACTTCCTCGATCAGATGATCCCCATGGCTGACGGCGGTGAGAGATCTCTCTTTGACACCTGTATGGCTGCCATCATCTACAGTGGTGAGATCTCCGTGGGTGATCACGGACTTCCTCTCCTTGACAATGCGGACTGGAACGACTGCATGAAGCTTGACGCCGATTCCATCGACGGAATCGAGAAGGAGAAGCGTTACAATGCACAGCTTGCCGAAACAGGCGAGCCTTGGGGCGTTCGCTTCAAGTCACATTTCTGCGAGAGCGTTATGAACGCATTCCTCCTGAAGATCGCCGAGGATGAGCTCCTTGTTCTTGCACGCCGTACCGGCAGAACAGGGGATGCCGACAGACTTGAGGCAATGTCCAAAAAGCTTTACGATAACATTCAGACTCACACATGGAAAGAGAACTTCTTCGCACGTGCGATGATAAACAGCGAGAGAGTCGGCGGATATACCTACGTCGGCGCAAAGGGCGACAGACTGTCAGCGGATCCCTCCATTGACGGCTCATACTTCCTCAACTGTTTCTCATGGTCGATCCTCTCCGATGTTGCTACAGAGGATCAGATCCGCACCATGCTTGCCGTGGTGAAGGAGCATCTTATGAATGATGCGGGAATCAAGCTGTCCTCACCCTGTGACCTTGACAAGATCTCCACACAGACTGCGACAGAGCATTACTTCCCCGGCGACCGTGAGAACGGTGCGGTGTTCAAGCATGCTACCATGATGGCGACTGCGGCAATGTTCAAGGGTGCGAAGACTGTGAAGTGTCCCGCACTGGCGGCAGAGCTTGCAGAGCTTGCGTACTGGATGCTTGATCTCGTATTCCCCTACAGAACTCTGAAGGATCCCTACGTATTCAAGGGCAACCCCAGATTCTGTACACAGTATAATAATTCCGAGACCATGGAGGGAGTCGGTCCCATGCTGTCGGGTACTGCATCATGGCTGTCCCTGACTGTGTCCGAGTTCCTCGGAATCGAGTACGAGGGTGACGGACTGAGACTCTCACCCGTGCTGCCCTTCGATACCGAGAAGGTGTACTACGAGCTGAACAGACTTGGCACCAAGTTCAAGATCTGCGTGAAGAAAGAGAAGGGCTTTGCACGTGTCGGCGAGGGAACGAAGTTCACCTTTGACGGCAAGGAATGCGGTGCTCTTGTGCCTTGTCCGAGAGACGGCGGAGAGCACACGATTACAGTAGAGCTGTAAGAAATATTTCCGTAGGGGAGGGGTTTCCCCTCCCACGGAAACGAATGATTTGTGATAACGTAAACGGGACGGGAAACCCGTCCTCTACGGAATTGTGCAAGATTTTCGTTATACCTATGATCTATAAGAATACGAAAAATAATGTTGTAGGGGAGGGGTCTCCCCTCCCGCGGAAACGAAACAACAAAAGCGGGAGGCGAAACGCCTCCCCTACTTTGTCGGAAAGGAGAGAAAACCATGCCACTTCCAATGGTACATCTCGGCGTTGCAAGAGGAATTGCTGAAAAGCTGCATATTCCGGATTTGCCTGCGTTTTATTTAGGCTCTATTGCTCCGGACGGAATCTTTACCCGTGAGGGCTTTACGAGAGAACAAAAATGGCGTAACCATCTCATAAATGAAGATGGGGTACGAACAATCGATGAAATATTGGCTTTTTACAAGGAACATAAGCACTTAGATGAAAGCTTTATTCTTGGATATACAGTTCATGTTCTGACAGATCAATTATATAATGAGAACGTGTACCAAAAATATTTGGAACGGTATGAAAATGATCTGTCTCCCGTTCAAGATAAAAAATGGGCGTATTATAACGACACGGATATAGTGGATTTTGAGATTTACTTAAAATCGCCGTGGCGTGATGAGGTGTGGCGTTATCTTGAGCAAAGCCATGGAATTGATGTTGAAGGATATATATACGCCGTTGAAGCAGATGCTTGGCGTGATAGGACTCTTCATTGGTATGACAGCGGTGAAAGTGAACATAAAAATCCTGTGCGGTATATAACCTATGGGGATGAGATTGTATTTATAGATATGGCTGTCGAGGATATTTGTCGGATGATTATAAAGCTTAGGTAAAATAGCCTTCCCCAGTGGGGGAAGGGGGACCGCTTGCGGTGGATGAGGTGTTTTATAATACAATTTAACTCCTCAATCCGTACCGGCTATGCCTTCCCCCTTCTCCCACAGGAGAAGGCAAAATAGAACGATATTATAACGCAAAAAGAACTCACCGTGAGGTGAGTCCTTTTTGCATATCAGGTAAGTATTTCCTCAAATATATTGAAAAACACTTGACGATGTGTTATAATCACCTTAATGAATTTTTAGAGAAATGCGGTGTCTTGTATGGTATTTTCATCATATGTTTTTGCCTTTGCGTTTTTACCGCTTACGCTCATCCTCTATTTCTCACTTGCGCATTTCAGATTGTATGCGCTGCAGAAATGGGTGCTTGTTGCGGCGTCGCTGTTTTTCTACGGATATTTCCGTGTTGAGTATCTTCTGATAATATGCTCATCTATTATCGTGAACTATTTGCTCGCTCTCGTGATACAAAAGTACGGGAACAAGCTATCGTGTATAATAGGTGTGCTTTTTAATATAGGAATACTTGGATATTTCAAGTATTACGATTTCTTTGTTGATAATCTCAATACCGTTTTCGGACTTGAGATCCCGCTGAAGCATCTGCTTCTTCCTCTCGGAATCAGCTTTTTCACATTCCAACAGCTCTCGTTCCTTATATCTGTGTATAAGAAAGAGGAGCAGGTTTCGGATTTTGTGAGCTACGCATCATTTGTGCTGTTTTTCCCCCAGCTCGTTGCGGGACCCATCGTCCTTTACAGCGAAATGATACCTCAGTTCAATGACAAAAATAATCTGCACTGCAATCCCGACAATATCGCAACGGGATTTTATATGTTCACTTTGGGACTGTTCAAAAAGCTCGTGGTGGCGGACAGTCTTGCGGTAGTAAGTACGGCGGGATTTGCGCTGAACGGATATACTGCAGCCGCTTCATGGGTGACGATGCTTACATATGCATTCCAGCTCTATTTTGATTTCAGCGGATATTCCGATATGGCTATCGGTCTCGGACGTATGTTCAATATAAACCTGCCGCTGAACTTCGATTCTCCGTATAAATCCGCAGGTATTGGAGAATTCTGGAGAAGATGGCACATCACGCTCGGCAGAGCTATCAGATCATACATATATTTCCCCATGGGCGGAAGCCGTAAGGGAAAGGTACGTACATATCTTAATCTGGTATTTTCTTTTATCGTCAGCGGATTCTGGCACGGCGCTGCGTGGACATTTATCCTTTGGGGATTCCTTCACGGTGTTCTTTGTGCGTTGGAGAAGCTCTTTGAAAAGCAGTGGTCGAAAATACCGCATATTCTCAGAGTGGGTATGACATTTCTTGCTGTGTCGATGCTTTTCGTTATATTCAACGCAAGCAGTGTAGGAAAAGCTGTCGATATTATCCGTGGCCTTGTTAATATCGGAGATCTCGGGATCTGGCAGGTCGGAGGTCTTATGGCTGACGGTATAATCGGAATTCCCGTGAAGATCGGATCGCTTTTGATCTACGGTGTTCTGCTCTTACTCGGCTTTGTGGTATTTGGATGCCGCAATGTGTCACAGCTTACGAAAAGTGCAAAGCCTACAACAAGATCAGCTATACTTATTGCGGTGATGTTCGTCCTCTGCGTGGTTCATATGAGCCGTGGAGCAGTGTTTATTTATTTTAATTTTTAGGAGAGGGTATTATGAATATAAAATGGCTTATTAAGACCCTTTCCATAGTGCTCGTGCTTTTTATCGTGATGAGCACCGTGGCGTATATCGTTGATCCGTTTTTCATTTACCGACATAATGCGGAACGTGAATATTGGCTTCAGCCGGACTATACCTCCATGGGACTTATAATGAATGCAGAGTATGATACTGTTATAGTCGGTTCCTCAATGACACAAAACTTCAATGCCGAAAAGTTTGGTGATGCCGTAGGCGGAGATGTTCTGAAGGTCAATTCCGGAGGACTTACCGTCACGGAAATGTGTGAGTATGTAGATCTGATAAAGGATACGGGAAAGGCTGAGAAATACTATATTTGTATTGATCTGCATCTTTTTGCAAAAGCGGCAAAGGAGGATACAAACAGATTCAGGGAAGAGCTTTGCGACGGTAATGTTCTGAATGATTTCGAGTATCTGCTTGGCTTTGAGACGTGGATGAGATTCGTTCCCGTTGACCTCGGACTTGTACTTATTGATACTATAGGATATGAATATCCCGAAGCTTTGAAGCAGAAAACTGATGTGGACCGTGCAGGTGAATGGGCGAATGATTTTGTCTATGGTGCAGATATAGTCTGGAAAGGGTACACGAACGGTACAAACAGGATCTCCGTGATAGATACGAATGGACTGTATGACAGAATGGTCGAACGGTTTTCGGAGCTTATGAATATCATTGAGGGCGACAGTGCCGAATATACATTTTTCTTTGCACCGTACTCTGCTCTTTATTGGTATGATTCAAAGCAGTGCGGGTACTATGACGACTTCATGAAAGCAAAGGAGTATATGGCAGAAGAACTTCTCGCAGACGGTCATGAGGTGGTGGATTTCCAGAGCATGGAGTATATTTCGGATCTTGATAATTACAGAGATATAAGCCACTACAGCGGGGAGATAACAGAACTTATGACAGCGGATTTTGCAGATGGCTCAAATCGGATAAATACTGTGGAAGAAATCCGTGCCTCCATTGCAAAGCAGAGCGAGATAATCGACTCTTTTGCAAAGGAGAATAAGGATATCCTCGGGAAATAAGAGAAAGGACTCACCGTGAGGTGAGTCCTTTTTGGGTTATAAAATGGAAAAATAAAAGAATTAATCATCAAGCGAATCGATAAACAAATTCAGCTGCTTTTGGTTTTTAATTACTACAGCTTTTTCTCCAAATTGCGATACTACATTTTTGTAACGTTTTTTTGCCCGTTTTGATCTTCCGTCAAACAGTATCCATTTCATAAATTTAAAATCAAACTTTTCTTGACAGCCTTCTGCCATATCCGGGCGAGTGGTATTTTTATATTTCCTATAGCGGCTGTATGCACGGTACAGGCATGAGAATCTGTTAAATAGCATTAGGATTATTAAATCAGCTTCCATCATACGACGCTCATAAAACAGTTTTGAGTAATTGCCGTCAATGACCCAAGCATTGTGTGTGTCTAAAAACTTCTCGGTAATTCTTGTTTTGTCTTCTTCATCACGAATTTCCCAATTGGGTAAAAACTGCACTGTATCAAAGTGTAAGACGTCGGTGTGAAATTTTTCTGCAAGTATACGTGTTAAAGTGGATTTTCCGGAACCACTGTATCCGATAATTGCAATTTTCATATTATTATCAACCTCCTATACAGTGTTGATTGAATATTCGTGCTTCAATGAAATCCTCACTATGCTCGGATGAGAATGTTCATTTTATACTCTCCTTTGCGGTGGTGATGGAGGAGATGAGCATGCGGCGGATTGAACCGCAGGAATTTTGCAGAGGTTTGTATTTTTCGTCGGATATATACCCTGTGCGATTCAGAAGCTCAAGCCAGTATTCCGATTCATAGCATTCCTTGAGTGCAATCTGCATTTTAGATATGAAATCTGCGGTACTTTGCGCATATTTTGATTCATGAATATTTGCACCGATAGATGTGCCCGAACGGAGAAGCTGATTTGTGAGAACGCTTTCTTTTTGAGAGCTTTTGATGGTTTTACAAAGATTCACTATCTTAACCGCAAAATCTTTTGCTTTTTCAAGCATAATACTTTCTGCCATAAAGTGATACCTCCGGTTATATTCATACTAAATTAACGCATAGCGGTAGCTAAATTGTTCGCTTTGCTCACAGCGAAATTGCACTTCGTGCAGCTAAATTAAATTCGGCATATAGTTGGGCGAAGCCCAATTTAGCTCCCGTAGGGAATTTAGCTGGGTTTACCTAATTTAGCTCGGCGTAGCCGAATTTAGTTGAAAAAACCTCATTGCATAGCAATGAGGTTTTTTCATGGGGTGAGTGATGGGAGTCTGAACCACGGTTGGCGTGTTCGTTTCCCCATGAATAAAGCGATCCTGTTCGCCAACCCTCCACTTTTTGCTTCGCAAAAAGATGATGGGTTCTCCTCGTCTTATCATACACAAAAGAAAATGTGACCACCTACGGTGATCACAATTTCTTCTGGGGTGAGTGATGGGAGTCGAACCCACGGCCTTCAGGGCCACAACCTGACGCTCTAACCAACTGAGCTACACCCACCATATTGGGAAGGGATACTATATGTACGCCCTTCCGGACTGGCGTACCTTGGGGGATTCGAACCCTCGACCTACTGCTTAGAAGGCAGTTGCTCTATCCGGCTGAGCTAAAGGTACGTACGGTCAAATCATTTTATTACATCCTGCCGGAGGACGTAATAAAAAATGGAGCGGGTGATGGGAATCGAACCCACATGGCCAGCTTGGAAGGCTGGAGTTCTACCACTGAACTACACCC
>SVQM01000133.1 GCA_015065335.1 Oscillospiraceae bacterium
CCTCATCCGTCCTATATTCAAACAACTCATCCATAGATATCCCAAAATACCGTGCAATGACAGGCAACAGCGTGATATCCGGAAAGGATCGTCCCGTCTCCCATTTGCTGACCGATTGGATAGTTACTGACAGCACCTCTGCAAGCTGTGACTGCGTAATGTTATGCTTCAATCGTAATTCACGGATCTTATTGCCTATCATTTTACATCCCTTCTTTCTCTTTTGAATTTATATTTATATGAGTGGCATAAGACAAATAAAAAAGTGCGGGCAAAAGCTCGCACAGTTATCACTTATAGGATCGACGAAAAGATGAAGATCTATTCCGTCAACCGTAATAAGAGCATGACAACGCAAGCCGAATTTGCCTGTTTGATTTCACAGACACGGACTGAGGGTTATTCTGATGCATAAAATTGCCTAAAACTGCCATAAGCTTTGCCATTGTCATATCTCCTTTTTATCGCTGTGTTCCATATTGTACCACTACTTTAGAACAGTGTCAATCAACTGTTAGGTGAATGGTGACAACTATTGGTTCATTTACAACACTCGATCGATATGTTAAAATAAAAAACAGAAAATGATCGTTTCTTAAAGAAAGGAGTGATACTTTAATGGACGAAAAAGAAAAGAAAAAGCTCCCTCTCGGAAGAACGGTGTCAAACTGCATATTTGCACTTAAAGCCATCCGGATCGCATCCCCAATATACATATTCGTATATCTTGCATCGTCCGTGCTTATGGGATTCCTTGACTTTCTCAGCGAAACATACCTTCTCAGGCGAATCGTAAACGGACTTGATTCCGGTGAAAAAATGAAGAACATACTCATATTCGTTGTAATCCTCGGCGCAGTAAGTATTGTATTTTACGCCGCACTTGAGTGGTTCTGGCACGTAGTCTCACCGAGAAAGCAACGGCGTATCACCGCATACATCGAAAAGCAGTTGTACCGAAAATCCGCCGAGGTTGAGCTTGCCTGCTACGAGAATCCGGAATTCTACGACAAATATGTACGTGCAATGGATGAAGCATACAACAGAATAACGGGGGTAATGGAAACTCTTGACAGCCTCATATCAAGAATAATTGCACTTACGGCAAATTCGATGCTTCTGTTTATAATTGATCCGTGGCTGATCGTATTCGGTCTCTTCCCTCTCCTTCTTGGATTTTTCAGAAAAGCAGAATACAAAGCATCTCACGATCTGTCAGTTTCAATGAAGCCCATAGACCGCCGTGCCAATTACACGAAGCGTACATTCTATCTGAGCGAGTATGCGAAGGAGATGCGTATCGGCGGAATGTACAGGAATATGCTTCGGGATTTCAGACAGACCTTTGAAGACTACAAAGGACTTATGAAAAAGTACGGTGTCAAGTGTGCCGTACTCAGGTACATCCAGAACGTAGGACTTGAGGTAGTGACCATTCTCGGTGCGATGCTTTACGCTGTATGGAGTGCCCTCGCTATCGGAGCGGAAAACGGCGGTATGAGTGTTGGCGACTGCATCGTCGTACTTGGCTCCGTTGGTACTATCTCATATTGTCTTAATTATCTTGTGCAAAACCTTGCAGATTTCGGTGAACACGCACTGTTTATTGAAGACGTGCGATTCTTCCTTGACTATAATCCGAAAATAAAAGACGGGGAGAAATCCGCTCCCGCGGACGGTGGTGAGCTTGTTGTATCGGATGTGAGCTTCCGCTATGACGGCTCGGACAAGGATACAATTAAAAACGTAAGCTTTACTTGGAAAAAAGGTGAAAGGATCGCACTTGTCGGCAGTAACGGCTCCGGTAAAACTACTCTTGTAAAGCTGCTGCTTCGCCTATATGATCCGTCAAGCGGAGAGATCACAATGGGAGGTGAAAGTATAAAATCATTTTCCCTTTCATCTTACCGTGACAGCTTTAGTACGGTATTCCAGGATTTCAAGATGTTCTCAATGAGTGTCAGAGACAATGTTCTTCTGAGACCTCCGAGAGAGGGTGACGATGAGCTTGTAATAAATGCTCTGAAGGAAAGCGGAGCTTATGACAAGATCAGTAGATTCGAAAAAGGTATTGACACGGTACTGACGAGAGAATTTGATGACAAGGGAGAGAATCTCTCCGTGGGAGAGGCACAAAAGCTGTCTCTTGCGAGAGTATTTGCAGATCCTACCCCTTTCGTGCTTCTTGATGAGCCGTCATCGGCACTTGATCCCATTGCCGAATACACCATGTTCGAAAATATGATGCGTGCAACGGAAGGTCGGAGCGTGTTGTTTATTTCACACCGTCTCTCATCTGCAACACTTGCGGACAAGGTGCTTCTTATGGAGGACGGCACCATCACCGAATGCGGAACTCATGCAGAGCTGATGGCTAAGGGTGGCAGATATGCAGAAATGTTCCACCGTCAGGCTGAGAATTATCTCGGTGAGGAGGTGACGGATAATGAATAAGAAAAAGAACAGGCAAAGCATCACTGCAGTCATAAAGAACAATGCTTTTATGATGGGAAAGATCGCCCGTCATACTCCCGCATACTTCTTCCTGATGATTGCCGAAGGCATAATATGGGGTGCCATGAACTCAGCTATGGCTGTGTTCAACTACAATCTTCTGAACGCTGTTGACAGCGGCTCCTCCTTCCTTCAGGCGGCAAAGATAATCGGTGTAATGGCAGGATTTTATCTTCTCGCCTTCGCTTTTGACAAATGGTATTGGGATTACACTAACCCCATTATCAAAAAGAAGCTCCACCTGAAAATGCATGAGGAACTGTTCAAGAAGGCTCTGTCCCTTGATCTTGCCTGCTTTGACGATCCCGAGTTTTACAATGATTTCGTGTGGGCAATGAATGAATCGGATGCGAGGGCAATCAGAATAATCGAAGACACGGGCAAGCTCGTAAATCGCATCGTGGCATCCTTCACCATGTTCGGACTTCTTTTCACAGTTGATCCGCTGATCGCCGTAATACTGATAGTCTCATCCGCAATAACCATTGCGTGCAGGATGCTTTGCAACAAAGTCAGATTCAACTACAACAAGGAATCAAACGAGCTGTGGCGCAAAAAGGGCTACATAAACCGTGTATATCATCTTGCTGACTTTGCAAAAGAGATCCGCACAAATCACGCAAGTGAGCTTGTAATGGATGATTATGACGAGAACATGGAAAAGCTTCTCGGACTTGACCTGAAATACGGTATAAAGTATTTCCTGCTTTACGGAATCGGATGGTCTATTGTTGCAAACGTAACGTTCTTTGCTCTTGTGATATATTCAATGATGATGCTTGAAACGGGTGCTATGACAGTAGGCGGATTTGCCGCAAGTATAGGACTGATATGGAATGTCAGGTGGATACTAATTGATCTGCTTCAAAGACTCTCCAATTATCCCGAGCATTCTCTGTACGTTGAGAAATATCTTGAATTTATGAACTACGAATCCGTGCTTTCGGGTGACATAACGGACATTCCCGAATTTGAGATTCTTGAGTTCAGAAATGTCAGCTTCTCCTATGAGTTCTCATCTCATCCGAGGTACAAGTACCACGATGATGACTACAATCCACCTTCAAAAGAAAACGGAAAAGACGTTCTAAAGAATGTTAATCTGAAGATCACGAAGGGTGAGAAGGTCGCTATTGTCGGCTACAACGGTGCAGGCAAGACTACACTTATCAAGCTGATAATGAGACTGTACGATCCCATAGAGGGGGAGATACTGTACAACGGTGTGAACATAAGGGAGTACGATCCTGTATCATACAGGCGAATGATCGGTACGGTGTTTCAGGACTTCAAGATCTTTGCCACAACTATAGCTGAAAACGTAATGAACGGTGAATACACCGATTCTGACCGACAAAGTGTACTTAACGCACTTGCGGCAGCGGATTTCACGGAAAAGCTGAACTCTCTTGATGGCAGCATCTCCACGATACTCACAAGGGAATTCGACGACAGCGGAACTAATCTCTCCGGAGGTGAATCGCAGAAGATCGCAATAGCGAGAGTGTTCGCCGGACAGTTCCCAATAGTTATTATGGACGAGCCGTCGTCGGCACTCGATCCCATGGCTGAATACAAGCTGAATCGATCCATTGCCAAAAACACCGATGGTAAGACAGTCGTATTCATCTCACACAGACTGTCAACCACGAGGATAGCTGACAGGATCTATATGTTCGACAACGGTTCACTCATCGAAGAAGGCAGTCACGAAGAACTACTGGAGATGGGTGGCAAGTATGCGGAGATGTTCCGTGTGCAGTCACAGAAATATATGGAATCTTGACTCAAAAACACCGGTTGAATGAACTTATCCCTTTAGAGATACTGAATCACATCATCACACACACTGAATCCGTGAGTCATGACCTCCGGCTTAGCCGTAGGCTTGCTCTGCCCCTATAAGGGGCTATTACCGGCAAGCATCTAAAGACGCACCGGCATTCTATCACTTGCATCACTTGCCCTGCTACCGCAAATGCGGTAACCACTTAAGTAAGCCTTCCCCAGTGGGGGAAGGTGGCA
>SVQM01000134.1 GCA_015065335.1 Oscillospiraceae bacterium
TTCGACAGATTCCATTCCGAAGATATTCTGCCGATGTTTGCTAAATATCATATCACCACATTCTGTGCACCGCCTACTATGTACCGCTTCTTTATCAAGGAGGATCTGTCAAAGTATGACCTTTCTTCTATCGAATATGCTACTACCGCAGGTGAGGCACTGAATCCCGAGGTATTCAATCAGTTTAAGAAGGCAACAGGTCTTACCATCATGGAAGGCTTCGGTCAGACTGAGACTACACTTTCCATCGCAAACTTTGTAGGTTCTACACCCAAAATCGGCTCTATGGGCAGACCCAGTCCTCTTTACGATGTAGTGGTTCTTGATCCCGATGGAAATGAGTGTAAAACAGGTGATGTGGGTGAGATCTGCATCCGTACAAAAGACACTGTTCCTTGCGGACTCTTTATCGGTTATTATCTTGATGAAGAAAAGACAAATGATGTTTGGTATGACGGTTTCTATCATACCGGCGACCAGGCAACAATGGATGAGGACGGATACCTTTGGTATGTCGGACGTATCGATGATGTTATCAAATCATCCGGCTACCGTATCGGACCCTTCGAGATCGAGAGCGTTATCATGGAGCTTCCTTATGTTCTTGAATGTGCCATCACTCCTGTTCCCGATGAAGTGCGCGGACAGGTCGTAAAAGCTACTATCGTTCTTGTAAAGGGAACTGAGGGTAGTGACGAGTTGAAAAAAGATATACAGGAATATGTCAAGACACATACTGCCCCCTATAAATATCCCAGAATCGTTGAATTTGTGGATGAGCTTCCCAAAACGATCAGCGGAAAAGTAAGACGTGTAGAGATCCGTAAAAACGATCTTGAGAAATTACAGAAGTAAACAGAAGACTGTAAATATTTTCGCTTAAAAAATGTCATGTATTTCGTGATAATGTAATACTTGCAATAGCTCTCTGATAAAGCTGTTACATATGGCGAAATCATACAAAGCAAACAGACCACCGATTTTAATCGGTGGTCTGTGCATATTACTTTTTAAATATTACTCAGGGAAATATCTTGTCTCACGGGATTTATCGTGAACGATCATTTCCTTCGTGTACGGTGAGTTACGAAGGGCCTCTCTTATGTCATAGACATCTTCTTTGCCGGTATATTCATAACATTCCTGAGTCGTAGGATACCACATGATCGATGCCTGTATATGTCTGTATGCGATAAGGGGCCAGCTTTCCCAACCATGGTGTGCAGCCTGGCACATATCACTCTTCAAATAATCTCCGTAATAAATGAGCATTCTGTTTGCAACGTGGTTTGTTGCATCCCCAAGAAAAATGGCACTGTAATTATCGGTATACACTCTTGATACAACGCTTGAGCTGTTGTTATCAATAATATTGACAAGTCCCGAACCCCATCTGGGATCGGCGATATACAGCTCCTCCGGTGCAAAGAGGATCTCCATCTTTACGTTACAGAAGCTGAAGGTCATTCCCGTATGAACGTACAGTATCTTCGCACCTTCGTATTTTTGGATATCTTCCGATGCCCCCTCGTGGAGGTAGGTGTCTCCACCCATGTCTTCTTTGCTTATCGGGCTTATCATAAGCCTTTCAAGAGTAACTTTATCTGCATATTTATTGCTAAATTCGCTGAAACACTTATAGTGATCGCTATGAGAATGGGTAATCAACCATGCTCGTATAATGATATTTTCTTCCCCACCGTTGAGAGTTACAAGTGTATCCCATAACTCATCGGCACGATGACCATATCCGCCGTCATAGAGGATGAAGCTTCCGTCAGCAAGCTGTACTGCGTATCCCATTCCATTGTCTTCAGGAGACTGAAGCTGGGTAACGGAGGTCTTATATTCTCCCGTAGTTACTAAGGGTGCTTTGGGAGGCATTGCCTCACCGCAATTATCGGAGAGTGCAACATTAAGTTCACGCTCACACTCTATCCAATAGATATGTGCCAGTTTTTTGCCTTTTGTGTAAGTAGCAAAATGATTGCCGTTAAGTACGTTGTAGCCGTACAGCTCGTAACCATCATTTTCGTGAAACTTGCAGACTCCGAGGAACGACTCGATGGGCTCCTCATAATATGACAGGAAATACTCGCGTTTGCAGTCGTTTTTGTAATAATCATCATATCCCAGATCATCATGATCAATGGGCTCTACTCCTTCAAGATCAAGCACATCACCAAGCTCGGGAAGAGGATCAAGTCCACTCCATCTCGCAATATGCTTCAGAAGCATTGACACATCTGCAATATTTACCGTACCATTCTTAACCACATCAGCAGCAGTCATATCAATATTGACATTTTCCCATTTCGCAATACTTTGAAGCATAAGAGATACATCTGTTATGTTGACCTTGCCGTCACCGTTTACATCGCCTGTACTTAAAGCTACGGTGTGCATCGGAATTGTACCAAGTACGGTTATTAAGGCAAGTACAGCCGCTAAAAATATACGTCCGAATTTTATTTTTTTCATAATAATCCCTTTCTTTTGATAAAACCTATAATATTATCATTATACATCAAAAGACTTCAATTTTCAATAGAATAATTGATTAAAACAATAATCTGATAAAAATACCGCTGCCATGCTTTGACAACGGTATGACATTATAGAGTCGAACTCAGAGTGGTTTGAAATGTCCTTTTCACCCCGAGCTTCGGGCTGCTCATTTGAAATATACTAATATTCCATCGCTCGCCCCCCTCGCTCAGAACAAAAATTACTATTTCAAACTTCCCCGGTCGAGGTAGTTTCGAGATGAAATTTCGTTTTGGAGTGCAGACATACTGATGTATGTCAAACGACAAAGAGTAATTTAAGTCGGAAATAACCGGCCCGAGCAACCTATGTTCGATTCTATGATGGAATACGGAGCTTTACATAATCAGTTTTAGAGATCAAATGTCAGCACCTGTAAGCTTACGTCTGAGAAGAGCCAGATCAGCAGCGGAAACGGTACCGTCACCGTTGTAATCCGCATTTTCAGATATAGTCTCGTTGCTTCCGGAGAGCTTTCGGGCGAGAAGTAATGCATCGATTGCATTTACGGCTCCGTCACCGTTTGCGTCACCCGGTGCGTTAGCAGGAGCTTCTTCATAATCGGGATCGTATGCTTCTTTTATCTGATAAAGATCGCTTAAGTATCCGGAATACGGTGCACCGTTGTTTATATCGCAGATCAGATAACCGTCCGAGTACTCAAAGCCGTATATACAGTTATAGTCAGGTAATTCGGGTTCAAATATTTTGGATGAGGTATTGGTCGATACGTCATATTTGTATATCGCATCAGATAACGAATAGTAAAGCTCTGATCCGTTACCGGACAGACGTGCTTGGTTGTTCCAATAATAACGGTCATTTGCCCACATGGATGATACGCTGCAGAGCGTTTTTTGATCGCTGTAGCGCTTTAATTCAGCGGATGTATTATCAATATAGTAAATCTCGTTATCTATTAGTTGAAAAGCGGTTTCCGAATTCTGCCAGAAGTAATTATCATATGTGGTATCAGTAGGAAAGGAATCGTAATCATAAGCCTCATGACCGGTGGAGTATATACCGGCGGTGGATCTTAAGAAATTGTCGTGTACAACTACTCCGACTGCTCCGCGTTTACCGTTTCCCCATGCATAATCATCCCATGTAACATCAACGTGATAGGGAACATCGTTTATGTAAACTATATTCCATCCGTGATTGAGATCGTCGGAAGAGCAATAATAGCTCTCGATCCCCACATTTTCCAATAGATAATCATATGCTACGGCATATCCCTGACATACAGCAGTACCGACTACGAGAGCTCCGTAACTGTTGTATTTGTTTGGAGTATCGGTATAATCATATTCGCAAAGCAACGCCAGACGGTCATGGATAAGCAGTGCTTTTTCTACATCATCTAAATTTGTATTGCCTTTAATACCTGTCAGAAGCTTATCCTTTGCAGCTACAAGCTCCTCAAGCATTTTCTGATACTCCGATGCAGTATAATCATATGTGAGCTTTATAGCTTTTATCTTAGTGCTTGAATAACTGTACGACATTTTGTTACCAAGATGAAAATTCTCTGGTGTTTCATTTAATATTAGGTCAAATAAATAGTTTGCGTTTTCTGCGGAATTAGGGATGTTAAAGCTTGAGATATCAATACTTGTACTGCATTCATAGGTGTTTTTTAAAATGTATTCCTTCAGCTTTGCAACATCAACTATTTCCTCTAAGTGCTTGACTGCTTTTTGGGAATCATATTGTTTGATATACGTTACTGCTACCTCTTCTTCAGAGTCGGAAACTGCAGATACAGATGATGCTGCAATATTCACAACCATAAGAAAACTCAGAAAAAGTGCTGAGAGCTTCTTCATATAATTCCTCCTTCCATATTTCCACGTATTGTAAAGTTAAATGAAAGTTGAGAACCTGTCAATCCATATGGTACAATAGTTTCACCACAAAACACAAGTACTCCGAAATGGAAGAAAGGTTCTCATGATGA
>SVQM01000135.1 GCA_015065335.1 Oscillospiraceae bacterium
TAATTTTTGTTCTGAGCGAGGGATGCGAACGATGGTATATTAGTATATTTCAAGTGAGCAACCCGAAGCTCAGGGCGAAAAGGACATTTCAAACCACTCTGAGTTCGACTCTATGATGGCATGCCATCATAGAGTCGTGATTCCATACAGAGAACGGCACTTGACAATATTCCGTTAAAGAGTTATACTATAAAAGCACAAACAGCTCAGACTGCCGGTGCGGTCTGAGCTGCTTTTTGAAAGGTAAAAGATCATGAAAAATAGAATGCTGCGTATACTCAGCTTTGCGTTTGCGGCTGTGATGCTGCTGTCGCTTATGACAGCCTGCTCGGACAAGACACTCGAGGAATTTGAAGGTGATGTCAGATACAGATATGACTACAATCTTTACGATTATATAAAGCCCGGAGATTATAAAGGGCTTTCTGTAAATATCGGCTCCGAGGATCCCACAAAGAGAGAGATCGAAGCCCGTATTCTTGAGTACCGTGTTTTGTATACTGCCACCGTAAAGGAGTGGAATTCCGTAGGAGAGGGTGTCCCTGCCAAAAAAGGTGACATCGTAGATGTAAGGTATCAGGGATATCTTGACGGGGAAAAGCTTTCTGATGTTGCTCATTCTCCTTATAAGGAAGAGGGCTATTCAATGACTCTCGGGTCGGATCTTGTGATCGAGGGTATGGATGAGAAGCTCATCGGTATGAAGATCGGAGAGAAAAAGACAATTGAGGTAAAGGTGCCCGATCCTTGCTTTAAGTATCCGTATTATGTAGGAAAGACTCTGAAGATCGATGTTGAGATCACCAACATCAGAGCAGCGGAGCTTGAGCCTTATGATGAGGCCTTCGCTAATTATTACGGTGCGGACACCATTGACGGTTTTGAATCCAATGTTGTAATGGAGCTTAAAAGAAATCGTTCAAATGAGATCCGTGATTATGTTCTTGACCGTGCGATGCGAGAGGTACTTGATAATTTTGAGACTGTGAAGTATCCCGAAAAAGAGCTTGATTATGTGATCGAGTCGCTCAAGGAGTCCGACAAGGAAGCTGCCAAAGATAAAGAATATGATTCAGTGGATGAGTATATCACGAAAGAGCTTGGTGTAAGCGTTGATGAATACAATAAGGAATTAGAAGAATATGCCAAGGATGTCGTGCATATGGAGATGACTCTCTACTTTATTGCAAGAAAAGAGCAGATAGCTCTCACAAATGCTGCGTTTGATGAAAAGGCAACGATTCTTGCACAGGAGAACGGTATGACAACTCCTTCGGAATATGTGAGCTATATGGCGGCATCAGGATGGTCTGAAGAGGCTGTCCGTGAGAATATATGGTTTGAGCTTGTGTATGATTTTATGTATGAAAACATAACTCAGACTACAGAAAAATAAAAAATATATAAAACTATAGTGTTTTCAGTTAATATATGATATACTGTTAAAAATACACTGTGTGCTTTTGGAGGAAATTATGGCTTTTTTTACAGGTTTCGGTATGCCCATTCAGTCTCAGAATCGCTCGGAGATCAACCGTCTTAATCGTATTGGTAAGGAGATCGATGAGGAGGTTACAAAGGTTCTTATAGACACAGGATATGCTTATTACGAGCGTCATAAGAATGATACGGAATTTGAAGATCCCGATAATATGCGTAAGCTCAAGGGAATGTTTGATGAATTGAACAGGATAAATGCGGAGATCAAAAGACTTCAAGGCTATCGTTCTTGTCCGTCTTGCAATGCAGAGGTTGCTCCTGATGCAATGTTCTGTGCATCATGCGGTGCGAATGTTCCTCTTGCTTTTATAGGTCAGAATCCGCAACCGTCTGCAGGTGCCGGCTTCTGCCCCAATTGCGGAAATGCATTATCACACGGCGATGCGTTCTGTAATAATTGCGGAACGAAGATCGGCTGATAACATCCCGATTTTGTGCATTTGTTTAATAAGCTTACATAGTATGAATACCTCCCTAGCTCAAAAGGGGAGGTATTCATATATTAAAGATAAATTTCACATATTCGGTTGACAGCTTTTTTGTGATATGATAAAATTTATACGTTTGATCGGGGGATTTGCATAAATGAAAATCACGAATATTGCTGTAGTGGGGGTGTCTGAACACATTGTTGACAAAGCCCTAAAGCATACTAAGGAATTCTTTGAAAGAAGCGGATACACGGTACTTGTCGGTAATGGAGAAGTTCTGCCCTGTGAGACGGATAAGGTTCTCGTTATTCATACGGAATGCAGTGTTGAACCCGATGCTGTGTTTTATATAGGTGAGGAATCCACGGACAAAGATGCGGAGATCATATCTCGATGGACGGGACACCCTCATTTCCGTATAATCGGCGGCCGTTATATCGGAGATGGAATGACCGACAGGCTGATCGATGAGATAAAGAGATTTCTCGGTGAGCCTGAGCCTCTTGAGATCGAAAGAAAATTCCTTATCGAATATCCCGATCTTGAAATGCTTCATAAGCTTCCTGCTTGCTGTAGAGTTGAGATAGTACAGGTCTATCTGAAATGGAAAGACGGTCATAAGGCACGTATAAGAAGCCGTGCGGTGAACGGAGAATGTATGTATTTCCACACTGTAAAAAAGAGCATTACTCCCGCAAAACGAATTGAAATAGAGAGACGCCTTACGGAGGAGGAGTATCTGGGATTTCTGAACGATACCGAATGTGTAAAAAACAAGCTTGAAAAGGACAGGTACTGTATTTCTTATGACAGCCAGTATTTTGAGCTTGATGTGTATCCGTTCTGGAATGACAGGGCAGTGCTTGAGATCGAGCTTTTGCATGAAAACGAGGAGATACGTTTCCCCGAATGGGCAAAAGTAATACGAGAGGTAACCGGTGACAGGCATTACAATAATTCAACTCTCGCAAGAAAAGTTTCCAAAGGAAAGAAGGCATAGCATTGAAATTTATAGACGTACACACTCATGTTTATCCGGAGAAGATCGCAAGAAAAGCGACACTTTCCGTATGTGAATTTTATGAGATGGGCAGTGATAATACCGGTACATCTGCAGAGCTTATTGAAAAAGGCAGCCGTGTCGGTGTTGAAAAATATCTGATCCTGCCCGTTGCGATAAAGCCGGATCATGTATCGGGGATAAACGACTTCATAAAGGGTGAATGTGATGCGCACAGTGAATTTGTGGGATTCGGAACGATCCATGCGGGAATGGATGATATTATCTCCGAGGTGGATCATATAAGATCTCTCGGACTAAAAGGTATCAAGATGCATCCGGATACGCAGCTTTTTAACATTGATGACGAGAGGCTCTATCCCGTGTATGAGGCTATAGAGGGAGAGCTTGCCGTGTATCTTCATACGGGAGATTACAGACATGATTATTCTCACCCAAGGAGGCTTCGCCGTGTCCTCGAGGATTTTCCGAAATTGAAGGTGGTGGCGGCGCATCTGGGCGGATGGTCTGTTTACGATACTGCGCAGGAATATCTCCGTGATACGGAATGTCTTGTTGATATATCGTCAAGTCTTATGTTTATGAGTCCCGAGAAGGCGGTTGAATATATAAGGAATTTCGGCGTCGAGAGAGTGATGTTCGGTAGTGATTTTCCTCTCGGTAGTCCCGAGGATGAGGTGGAGCGTTTTATGGCACTGCCGCTTACAGATACGGAGAGGGAACAGATCGCTCATATTACCGCTGAGAAGTTCCTGAATCTATGAATGAAAAACCGAGGCTGTCAAAGCCTCGGTTAAGACTGTCGAAAAAGTCTGTCATAACACAAAACTGTTTCGAATATAATAAATCCGTATGCGACGGAAGCTTCTGTGAAGAAGCGACCAAGCATACACATATTGGCTTTGCGAGTGTCGCCAAGTGAGCTTGTGAGCTTGGTCGGCATGAGTACGCGAGTGAACAAAGCCTATGTCGAAAAACCTACGGTTTTTCGACAACTTAAACCGAGGCTGTCAAAGCCTCGGTTTTCGCAATTCCACTATTTATTATACACTATTTGCAGCAAAATTTCAATTCGCTGATTTCACAATATTATATTGATTTTATTGTGCATATGAGACAAAAATGCACTGATGCTCGAATTTTATTTAAAACAGTATATACATATAACCACATATATGGTATAATAAAGATGCAGAAGGGAAAGCTTCTGCAAGTCTAAGAAAAAGGTGGTTTGAGTATGAATATTTCCATTATCGGCAGACAGATGACTGTAAGTGATGATCTGAAGATGCAGGTCGAACGTAAGCTTGCAAGGTTTGACAAATTCTTCCCTGAAGGGGCAGATGCGACTGTAACTTTCAGCCGACTCAGAGACAAAGAGTGTCTGGAGATCACGATTTCATACAAGGGGATGCTCCTCAGAAGTGAGGAGAAGAACCTGACCTTCCTTTGTGCACTTGATGAATGTGTCGAAATAATCGACGG
>SVQM01000136.1 GCA_015065335.1 Oscillospiraceae bacterium
TGCGGAAGCACCGCTGTACTTCGTGGGACTCACTCCCGAGAATACGACGTCCCCCACAACTGTTGAATCAAAGGTGGGTGAGGAGCTGACGTTCAGCTTCGGTACGAATACTCTTTCCGATGACTTCAAGGAAAAAGGTTACAGCATAAGCCGTTCTTTCGCCATTTCAAAAGGACTCACGAGCGTTCTGTATCAGGTGACTGACGATACTTCCGAGACACCGTTCTCTTATACTCAAAAGTTTACCGAGGACGGCGCATATATTGTGGTCGTCCGTATAGATCTTAAGAAAGACGGCACGTCCGTGTCAAATGAGCTTATTACTTACATTGTAAACGTAGCAAAGCCTGACTATATCAAGGGTGACGTAACAGGTGACGGCAAGGTCAACCTTGCAGACGTATCACTCATTCTTAAAAAGATCGCAAAGTGGGACGTAACCATGATCGATGCTGCCGCAGACGTAACGGGCGACGGCAAGACAAATCTTGCAGACGTTTCGCTTATCCTTAAGAAGATCGCAAAGTGGGACGTAGAGTTTAAGTAATTATCTCAAAGGAGAAAAGCTATGGGATTTGTAAAACATACCCCCATAGAGGGGGAAAGCGCGGTAAAATGCACACCTTCTTTTCCCGATTGGATCCTGACAAAAGGAATTGATGTGTACAACGGTGAGGTGTTTGAAATCTCCTTCGGCGAGTGTGCAGTTCTTGCAAATGGCACTGATGCTGTTGACGTATGCTTTGATATCGGTTCGTATATTTATGAAACCGATGATGCGGAGCTTTCCCTGTATTTCGTGAATATGAAGGAACAAAACGGAGGAGCATTTTCCGTACCCGATATCAGATTTATTGACGATGCAGGGAAGGATATCCGTATTGACTGCGACGGCAGATTCAATTTTGCTGTTGCTGATCCAAAGATGTTCTTCGGAAGTCTTTGGGCGTATCTGTCAGACTGCGTCAGATATGACGATATTGCCGAGACAGTGCAGGATGAGGTGAAGGAAGCTATGCAGCCTGCCTTTAATAAGCTGGCAGTGAAGGGGATTCATCAATTGAATCTTTCTGAGCACACTCCTGAGCTGATCTCTGCCGTCAGAGGCTCACTCTCACTCGAGTGGGATATGATGAGAGGTATCGAACTACGTTATCTGTCCGTATCCACTATGGAGAAGATCGACTTTGGTGAGGTTAAACTCGGATCAATGTTTGACGATCTCGGCGGAAATACTTCATCCGATGGCGACGGTACCGAAAAATCCACCGTGAACGATGCAGGCGAACAGATTGTAAACGGCTTTGCAAATCTTTTCGGCGCACTGTTCAAGGAAGTCGGAGAGAGCATGATGGGTATGTCTGAAAACAATGAGGCTTCGTCTGATGACGACAAGACCGAATGATATGAAACCGTATGTGATATTTTTGTGTGCTGTCATTGGTGCAGCCGTTGTGGGCGTGTTTATAGGTTTCATTGCGAAACACCTGAGAGACAGAAATAATAAGTCCGCGGAGCCGAATGATATTATCTGTGGCAAAACCAAGGATAACAGTGACAAAAACGCAAAAAAGCATATTGATTCAACAGAGCTTATCTCATTCAGTCTAAAGCTCAATGATCATGTGAAAGCGTGTGAGAGTGAAATGTATCTATCCGCTGAATATTCCGTTTTTCTCAAGGACGGAAAATCCGAAGTATCGGTGAGATTCGGAGAGGATAAAACAAGCTTTGCCTTTACTGCTGACGTGACTGTGCTTGAGACTCTTGAGAGAATCATACGTAAGAACGAACTTGCACAGTTTAACGGACATTCTATGAGAAATTCCGCTATCGGAAGTTATCTTGATCTTTGTGCCGATTATGCGTCGGGTGAAAAGATAACAATGTACGGTAAAGGCGGATATGCGGTGATACCTTACGGATTTTCGGCAGAGCCATACGTGGATTTTTTCACAATACTTTGTCGTGAATATGGATATGGTGTCTCCGTGAGTAATACCGGTGTTACCGGATAATAAAATACAAGGAAAGGAAAAAGGATGATGAAAATAAGTACGAAGCTTATTACATTCGGACTTGTTCTTGCAGTGGCTGCAGGTGCATTCAGCGGATGTAATGATAACAAAGATACTGCTGAAGGTACTACTGGAACGGCTGCAGCTGCAACAAAAGAAGCTGTATCGGGTACCGAGACGGAAAATCTTCCCGAGGATACTTCATCTGTGACAGAAGTTACTTCTGTTACAGCAGAGTCTGTGACAACAGAAACCTCCGCAACAGAGTCTGAGGCAACGGAACCTCTCGAAACAGAGTCTGAGGCAACGGAACCTCTCGAAACAGAGTCTGAGGCAACGGAACCTCCCGAAACAGAGCCCGAATATACCGAGGGACTCTTTATGATCGACTATGCGGAGAATATACTCGGAAATTATAACGATTACGACGAGTATGTCGTTGACGATACCGATCCCGCAATAAAAGCGGTTATTTACACAGACGGCGTTGTTAAGGATCTGAAGTTCTACTCTCTTACAAACCCTTCAGTAGACGAGAACGGCAGAATGAGCTTTGATAAAACAGAGCTTCACAGCCATAAGTACATCACAAAAGACCGTCCTATCCTTATTACGTTCACATCTTACGGAACCATTCCTACATACGGCGTGTCCGTTACCGATGCTGTAGGCGATACCGTTTGTTTTGCAATTACAATGAACGGTGAGGACGGCTCACTCCTCCTGACAGAAATAGGGTGAGGTGACAGAGATGCCCTTAATTGGGAAAATGATTATAATTGGCGTTCTGATATTCTTGGTGATCGTCATGGCAATAGTAGTTTTCGGACTTTACCTGTACCGCCGTGACGGTCGGGAGGTATTTTACAGGATCGACTACGACGGATGCCGTGACAGATTCAAAGATGCACGGAGTATGTACAAAGCAGGGCAAAATGTGACTGTGTATTATAAAGAAAAATATATTGCCACAGATACGGATTATTCCTTTTACCTTGACGGGGAAAGACTTAACGGTACTTTCGTAAAAGGAAAGGGAATCAAGCTGTCATTCACAATGCCCGATCACGATGTAAAGCTTTGTTGCAGTGCAAAAAACAGTATGGTGGGCTGATCCTATATGCCATGTAAAGGAGTAGGTAATGCGAAAAACGAAACGCAGCGGAAACTTCTTCCTGTGTCTTCTCTTTAATATGATCCTCAACATAGAGTGGACTATCCCGGCATGGATCCTGCTCGGACTCCATTTTTGGCTTGGTTGGTCAATATGGTGGTTCTGGCTTGCACTTGGGATTTGGCTTGTTGACATACTTCTGTGGATGGATATCATGAGCTGGGCGACGAAGTGCGGCTCTGAAAAGGATCCGCCAAAGAAGAATCTGAATCCATATTCCAAAGGAAACAAATATGACGGAGGTTCGACGTGAACCACATTAAAAGATTGGCGGTGATTTTCATGTGCTTTGCTTTTCTGGCAAGTCTGTTCGGATGCAATAAACAAAAACAGCCTGACAGTAACACAACAACTTCCCCTACGGTAACTGCATCCGGTGAGTGGAAGAGCTTCACCATCTCAAAAAGCTCAATGGATAACAGTGCATCCTTCTGGTTTACGGTAACTGAGGAAGGTGAGGACTATATCCTCACGGGAATATGCCGTGACTATGACGGTAACGAGTATGACCACGAGGAGGATGGGATTACACTTACCGATGAGACGGTGAAGATACTTCGTGAGTACGGATTTGAGGGGATGCCTGATGAACGGAAAAGTCCCTTTGACGATATGGTCCTTGATGCAGATATGGAAAGCTTCACTGTAACTTTCGATGACGGAACATTTGTAAAAAAATCAGTTCCTTATGATATCTCAAGCGAGGTGGAATCACTTCTTCGTGAATATTTTATAGGTGGCTGACGTGTTCGTAAACTAATCGGTACGTTACCGAAACAAATAAAATCTACTATATTTAGAAATTTAGAAATTTAGAAAGGAGTTCTATTATGGGACTTATAAAAGCAGGACTTGGAGCGCTTGGCGGAACACTTGCGGATCAGTGGAAGGAATTTTTCTACTGCGACTCCCTTGACTCCGACACTCTTATGGTCAAAGGACAGAAAATGGTGGGCAGCCGTTCTTCCAACACAAAGGGAAGCGATAACGTGATCTCCAACGGATCCGGTATCATCGTAAACGACGGACAGTGCATGATGATCGTAGATCAGGGTAAGGTCGTTGAATTCTGTGCCGAGCCCGGTGAGTTTACATATGACACCTCCTCCGAGCCGTCTATCTTTTCAGGCTCCTTCGGACAGAGTATTCTTGATACCTTCAAGACTATCGGTAAGCGTTTCACCTACGGCGGCGACACCGGTAAGGATCAGAGA
>SVQM01000137.1 GCA_015065335.1 Oscillospiraceae bacterium
TATCTCTGCGGCCCGTGTAAAGGCTCCACATCGTCTCGCCGTCATCGTTTGTCTCCTCTACAACATTCACCCATCTGAATGCATCGGCATACAGCTCTGTGAACTCCTTCGTGTTCGCATCAAAATAGATCAGACTGTGTCCGTCTACACCCGAACCCCACCTGCCTTGGATAAAGAGGTCTTCCTTGCCGTTTTTATCAAGGTCACAGGCAACAGCAAATCCCGCAGTATATACGGGAACATTTGAGGGAATGGGATACACCTCACCGTCGCAGTGTACGAAACTCACATAGTCAGCCATTATCACATAAAGTCCCGTTTTTCTGTTGATCTTTATTATTCCGAAACGGCCCTTATCGTAATTTCTGTCCTCAATCCTGCCCTGCTCTATGGCTCTTTCGATCGCCACCATCATCTTATCCCTCAGAGGAGGAGCTATGGATGTATATTTGAGCTTGTAAGCAAGAGAATTTTCGGTACATCCGAACTCGGGTATCTCGGGATATTTTTTGTAAAGACTCAGGTAGTCAGGCTGAGAAATATCCACACGCTCACCGCCGTTTTCCGCCCTATAGAAGCATCTTTCCCCATCCTTCTTATATATGCCATGCTCAAACAAGGATGTAAGTCCGCCATTACCGTCATACATGTAGCCAATGCAGGAGTACCCGGAATTGCTCGCCTCGGTACGGGTGTAGATAAATCCTTGAGCCATAATAACCCCCCTGTATTCGGGATTGAAGGATTCTACAAGCACAGCCTTACCGTCCACGATACCGTATATCTCAAGAAGCACATCATTTTTCCCGAGAAGGATAAGCTCGTATATCTTATCCCCGTTCAGATCCTGCAGAGCATATCCGAATTTTTCCTCATCGGGCTTTTCCATTGCAAGCTCTGCTGTATACATTCCCTCGGAGAATTCATGTACAGGTTCATAGGGTGAATATTTTTTGCCGTCCTTCACTATGACATCACCGGTAACAATCGCTTCAACTGCGGAACGGTATCGGCGGAGCACCTCATGATACTCCCGAGGAACCTTCTCCGTGATGTTCACCTCGGGTGCAGGATAGACGGTATCACCGTTATCGATCACCTCATCCGTACTCGGCACAGATGCCGTGGGATCTGGCTTTTTGTTACCGACCCCTGCAATAATAAACGGTATCACCAAAGCGATAACAAGACAAGCCGCTACATAGATCACCGCAGCTGAGATATATCTGCCTTTCAGCTTCGGTGGCTCGGATTTTACCATATCGACATCATCAAAGCTAAGTTTCGACAATACGTCAGGCTCCTTTACGTCGTAAAGAGGTCTTACCTTTCCGATTATCTCTGTATCCTTCATTTTCCCATAAGCTCCTTTCTCAGCTTTTCGATCGCATATTTGTAATGGGAACGCACCTTTATGTAGGACATACCCATGACCTTTGCGATCTCTGTCTGCTTCAGTCCGGAATATATGTAGAGGGACAGTACTTCCCTCTCCACGGTAGTGAGCTTTGCCATAGCACCGCTGATCACCGCTTTATCAACGGCATCCTCGATCACGGTATCATCACCGATCTGTCTCATTGTCTCATCATCTGCGGTGGGAATACGCTTTTTTGTGATATCCGTGCAGGCATTCTTAGCGATCGCAAATATCCATGCACGGGCATTCGTACCCATCTTGTACGTGCCGGAATACGCCATGATACGGAGGAATGTGTCCTGCATAGCATCCTCCGCAAGGGAGGGATCCTGAAGTGTCATAAGGGAAAATCTGTACACAGGTCTTGCATATTCTCTGTACAGCTCCTCAAGAGCGAATCTGTCACGCCTTGCGATCTTGCCAATGCACAGATCAAGGTCTATCTCGTTTTTGTGATCCATATGCCCTATCCTTTCTGAAGATTCTGAAGCCGCTTCTATTTATATAACATGGGAAAATATGATTTTGCGAAAAAATATTTCAAAACTCAAACAGAGCAATCCTGTAGTATTAAGGATTGCTCTGTTTCTCATTGAAATAGTATTTCTGCAAGCTCTGAGGGAGATGTGGCGATAACTGCAGCTCCTGCTTCTTTCAGTTCATCTGCCGTACCGTAACCGTAGGTCACACCAACAGCATCGATACCTTCGGCAAGTGCTCCTGCGATATCGAATTTGCGATCCCCCACCATCACAGCAGTGCTGCGTGGAATATCGTAAGTATCAAGCACATATCGGATGACCTCGGTCTTATCCACTCTGTGTCCGTCAAGCTCACTGCCCACCACTGCGTCAAAATATCCTGCTATGCCGAAATGCTCAAGTATCCTCTCGGAGAACACCGTAGGCTTTGACGTAGCAAGATAAATACCGATACCTGCAGTCTTCAGAGATCGTAGCAGCTCAGGAACGCCGTCGTACAGCTCATTCTCGAAAAGTCCCTTTGTGGCAAAATGCTCCCGGTATAATTCCACGGCGTGTTCCGCATCAGCTTCGGGGATACCTGCATATTCCGTAAATCCGTAGGTCAGGGGAGGTCCGATGAAGCACAGAAGCTCCTCACGAGGCGGTGGTGTCATACCCATTCGCCTGAGTGCATGAGCAACGGCATTGGTTATCCCTTCGGCAGGATCGGTAAGAGTGCCGTCAAGATCAAAAAGAATGTTTTGATACTTCATTATTTTTCTGATCTTTTAGCCTCGATCTCAGCAAGATCGAAGGCGTACTTCTCACCGCAGAAATGGCACACCGCCTCGATAGGTCTGCCATCCCTGAGATCATCCATATCCTTGTCGCTGAGTCCTGCAAGGGCGGTGAGATATCTCTCACGGGAGCAGGTACAGCGGTACTCGGTATCGAACTCGTCGAACATCTCGTAGTCGATGCCCTTGAATGCCTCGGCGATGATCTCCTCGCCTGTCTTTCCCTCCTTGATGAGGTATGAAACAGACTTCATCTCTGCGATATTCTTTTCAAGGATGGGTACGATATCGGGATCTGCACCGGGAAGAAGCTGGATGAGGAATCCGCCGGCGGCAATGCAGTTCTTATCGGTATCAACACGGACTCCGAGAGCGCATACGGAGGGAGTTTGCTCACTTGTTGCGAAATACTCGGTGATATCGTCACCGATCTCACCTGTGACGATCTGAGACACGCCAACATAGGGATCGGTCATTCCCATATCCTTGATGACGTACATACTTCCCTGTCCCACTGCTCCGCCTACGTCAAGCTTGCCCTGCGAATTGGGGGGAAGCTCCACATCGGGATTATCTGCATATCCGCGGACGTTGCCCGAATAGTCGGACACGCACACTATCGTGCCCGCAGGACCGTCGCCCTTGAACTGCAGGGTGAGTGAGTTATCCTTATCCTTGAGAAGTGATCCCATGAGGGATGCGGCGGTGAGTGCTCGTCCAAGCACTGCGGTCATGGTCTTTGATGTGTTGTGTATTTCTGTGGCGGCACGCACCACGTCGG
Organism: Oscillospiraceae bacterium; assembly: GCA_015065335.1. Taxonomy (GTDB): domain Bacteria; phylum Bacillota; class Clostridia; order Oscillospirales; family CAG-272; genus UMGS1312. Next base: position 3,463 of record SVQM01000137.1, read on the forward strand.
TGGAATCGGTGAAGATGATCCTCGCTCCACCGTCAGATGTAATAGCTCTGCATATATATGACATTTAATTTCATCCTTTATGCGGGGAAACTTTTTTCGAAAAAAAAGATTTCCCCGCACCCCTTCAAAAAAGCTTTAAATAAATAATTATATGGAACAACCCTGTAGGGGTTGGCGCCTCGATAACCCGTGATGTGCGGTTTTGGAATACTCCATTAGCCTTCTCCTGTGGGAGAAGGGGGACATAGTTTCGCTTTGCGAAACAGGTGGATTGAGGAGTCCTTTTGTTACAAAACACCTCATCCGTCAGCCGACAAGCGGCTGCCACCTTCCCCCACTGGGGAAGGCATATTGTACAGCCTTTTTTCTTTTGCTTATCTAAATATAGTTCAAACAAATTATTCGTGTTTACTCATTTCCCATTCACTTCTCAAAATACCATGAAAAGCTATATCGACGAATACACCTGTTGAAGTTTTTAAAAATTCTCGCTTGGTTCCTTCATAAGTCATGCCGCATTTTTGAGCAACCTTTCCCGAACCGGGATTATCTGTAGCATGAGATATATCTACACGATTAACACCAATTTCAGAAAAAAGATAATCAACAACTGCTATTGCCGCCTCAGACATGATACCTTTGTTCCAATAATCATAACCAAGGACATACCCAAGCTCCGCATACTCGCATTTATCGCTGATTTTTATAACACTTATATTACCAATGGCTTTTTTATCGTATTCAATAACCCAATTATATGTTTTTATATTATCATAGGCTCCAACCCATCCTTCCAACATTTGTCTCGTAAAATCTACGGATTCATGGGGTTGCCACGTTAAAAACCGGGTTACTCTTTCATCACTTGCCCAGTTAGAGTACATATCCTCGGCATCATCAACAGTGAACTTACGCAATATCAATCTGTCGGTATAT